>JBEGUQ010000038.1:0-7087 GCA_041178805.1 Actinomycetota bacterium | reverse complement strand
AGCTGTGCGACGGTTGTCGAGAACTTTGCCTCCTGCTACAACGTGCGAGACCCGCTTGACCTTGCGGTTGTAGCTGCAGCGATTGTTGGCGCTTGCGTTGGCTTTTTGTGGTGGAACACCTCACCAGCCCAGATTTTCATGGGGGATGTTGGCTCCTTGGGACTTGGCGGTGCCTTGGCAGCGCTGGCAATCCTTTCCCGCACCGAGCTCTTGCTAGTTCTAATCGGCGGAATCTTCGTAATCGTGACCGGTTCGGTAGTGATTCAGCGCGTGTTTTTCAAGATCACCAAGTGGCGCACCGGAACCGGTAAGCGCGTGTTCCTAATGTCACCGTTGCACCACCACTTTGAGCTCAAGGGTTGGGCCGAAATCACCATTGTTGTTCGCTTCTGGATCATCGCATCGCTTTGTGTGATTAGCGGCGTTGGCCTGTTCTACGTGGAGTGGATCTACGGCATATGATTCCGCAGGGCAGCTGGCACGACAATTGGGCTGGACTGCACGTTGCAGTCTTAGGTTTAGGTAAATCCGGATTCTCGGTCGCTGACACGCTTTGTGAACTTGGTGTTGAGGTAACGGTGTTTACCCAATCGGCAAGTCCGGAGTACTCCGAACTACTTGATGTCATCGGTGCAAAGCTCGTGCTCTCTGATTCGGCCGTCGAGCTAAGCAAAATGGCAAAGATTGACTTTGCTGTCGTGTCACCGGGGTTTGCACCTTCTCACCCGACAATCCTTTGGCTTAAGCAAAACAACATTCAGGTTCTGACAGACATCGATTTAGCCTGGCGGCTTCGGGATAAGTCCGACAAAGTGGCGAAGTGGATCA
This sequence comes from Actinomycetota bacterium, assembly GCA_041178805.1. GTDB lineage: Bacteria > Actinomycetota > Actinomycetes > Actinomycetales > Microbacteriaceae > Aquiluna. The sequence goes on along the minus strand of JBEGUQ010000038.1, from coordinate 6,259 downwards.
CCATTACCGGGACCAACGGTAAAACCACCACCACCGAGCTTGTTACTCACATTTTGCAGACCGCGGGGCTGCGCGCAGTGGCTTGTGGAAACATCGGCAATCCGATTTTGGATGCCATTCGAGACCCAGAGGGTTTTGACTATCTGGTCGTTGAGGTTTCGAGCTTCCAGCTTCACTATTCAGGCGAGCTAAATCCGGTGGCCAGCGCATTTCTGAATCTTGCACCTGATCACATCGACTGGCACGGCAGCGAACAGGCTTACTTTGAAGCCAAGGCCAAGGTCTTTGCGGGCACTGAAATTGCGATTGTCTATAACGCCCAGGACCCAAAGACCCTAGAGGCGGCAGAGAACGCTGAAGTAATCGAAGGGTGCCGAGCGGTCGCCTTCACCACTGGAATGCCGAGTGTCAGTGCGGTTGGTTTTGTCGAGGAATTCCTGGTCGACAGAGCTTTTATCCAGGACCGCTATTCGGCAGCCCTAGAAATAGCAGAGGATTCAGACCTGCAGGCAATTGGCGTGGTGAGTGATCACCTCAGGGCCAATGTCGCGGCAGCAACCGCTTTGGCTAGAGCTGTGGATGTCGATGCCGCCATGATCAAACAGGCCATCGCAACATTTGAACTTTCCCCGCATCGAATCCAAAAAGTGCTGGAACATCAGGGTGTCGTTTTCATTGACGATTCCAAGGCCACCAACGCACACGCAGCCAATGCCTCGCTTGCCAGTTTTGACTCAATCGTCTGGTTGGTTGGCGGGTTATTAAAGGGCGTTGACCCGACTCCGCTTTTGATTGATCACGGTTCCAAGCTCAGAGCTGCCGTCGTGATTGGTGCCGACACGGCTGAACTTGAAGGATTGTTTGCAAAACACCTTCCAAACTTGCCTCTAAGGGTAATTTCTGGCGAGGAAATCATGTCCCAGGCTGTTAGCTCCGCTTTGGAGTTTGCAACCGAGGGTGACACAGTCTTGCTTGCCCCGGCTGCAGCCTCTATGGACCAATTCCGGGACTATGCAGATCGCGGGAATCAGTTTCAAGCAGAAGTTCGAAGGCAGGTGAGCAAGTGACAAATCTAAAGGAGATGTTGCAGCCGCGCCTACACGCCCAGTCCAGGCAGTTCTTTGCCCTGCTGGGCCTAACTCTGGCAACCGTAGCAATCGGACTAACCATGGTTGCCAGCGCATCTGCGGTCGATGCATTCAAAGAGACCTCGAATGCCGCTTCTATTTTTCTCAAGCAAGGCGGCTTTGCAATTATCGGGCTGACCCTGATGTTGATCATTTCCAATCTCTCCATGGACTTTTTGCGCCGATTTGCGATGTTGGGACTCGCCATCACTATGGGGGCGCAAGCGGCAACAGTGGTGTTTGGTCAAGAAATCAATGGAAACCGAAATTGGCTATCTTTTGGTGCAATTGGTGTGCAGCCTTCAGAGTTTCTGAAACTCGGCTTGATCGTCGCACTTTCACTTCAGCTATCGCAGCTAAGTGGTTATTGGGAGGACGATTTACCAACCTGGAAGCGGGTCGGGGTCTTCTCTGTAGCCGGTGTCGGCATGGTTGCGGTTCTGAGCAAGGACTTGGGTTCTGGAATCATCATGGTGATTCTGCTTATGGGCTTGGCTCTGATTGCCGGGATCAAGATGTCGATTTGGTATTCGATTATCGCGGCGGGTTCGGCCCTGGCTTTTTTCCTAGTATCTAGTTCACCATCTCGACGAGTACGTTTTGATGCTTGGCTAAACCCTGCAGCGGCTGACCCAATGGGTGTCAACTGGCAATTTGAAAAGGGCACCTGGGCGCTTGCCTCCGGTGGGATTTTTGGCACTGGCTTAGGGCGCTCCAAGTTGAAATGGAGCTGGATCCCCGAGGTTGAAAACGACTTTATCTTTGCCATTATCGGTGAGGAGTTAGGGCTTATCGGTGCACTGCTGGTGGTCGCGCTGTTCTTAGCCTTGGGCCTTGTCATGTTCCAGATCGCAAAGCAGCAGACCGATCCTTTCAACCGCAATCTTGTTGTGGGCGTCATGTTCTGGATTGTTATCCAAGCCTTCATCAACATGGGTGTTGTGGTTGGTCTGTTCCCAGTGCTCGGAGTTACCTTGCCGCTGGTCTCTGCCGGTGGCTCCTCAATGATTGCCTCCTTGATGGCCATTGGCGTTGTGCTAGCCGTTGAGCGAGATCGAACGGCCAATCTAGGGCGCAGAAGGTGACCAAGTTCTTATTGGCCGGTGGCGGAACCGCGGGTCACGTAAACCCAATGTTAGCGCTGGCGCAGTCCCTGCGAGCATTGGACCACGACGTCCTAACGCTTGGCACTAAAGAAGGCCTGGAGGCTCGCCTAGTTCCACAGCGTGGGTTTGAGCTACTGACAATTGCCAGGCTTCCTTTTCCGAGGAAGCCCTCCCTCTATGCATTGACCTTCCCATTCAAATTTGCTGCCGCGGTATTTGCGATTCTCAAGATGATCAAGGCGCACAAGATCGAGGCTGTGGTTGGTTTCGGCGGCTACGCATCGGCGCCGGCTTACCTCGCTGCTTTTCTTGCAAAAAAGCCGCTAGTGATTCACGAGGCAAATGCCTTGGCAGGTATTGCTAATCGCATCGGGGCCAAATTAACCAAGAACATTGCGGTGGCATTTCCTAACAGCGACTTATCGCCGGCTGCTATTACCGGCATGCCACTTCGCCTAGAGATCGTTGACTCGGTTGCCGGTTACGACAAAGAGCAGGCGCGAATCGAACTGGGTCTAAATCCCTTCATGACAACGCTCTTGGTCACCGGAGGTTCACTCGGTGCCAAGAGCATCAACGAGGCGATCATCGAGTCGCGTGGCGTCCTAAATGCGGCAGGCATTCAAATCCTTCACTTCGTGGGGGATAGGGCGAATCTTGAAGAAGTGTCTGAACCTGGATATCGACGATTGGCATACTGCGATCGCATGGACGCTGCAATCGCAGCGTCAGATCTGGCGGTATCTCGCGCTGGAAGCTCGACCGTTAGCGAATTTGCAGCATGTGGCCTGCCCGCAATTTACATTCCCTACCCGGTGGGCAATGGGGAGCAAAAATTTAATGCTGCGACCATTGTGGAAGCCGGTGGTGGCAAATTGGTGTCCGATAGCGAATTCACCGCCAAGTATGTAAGTTCTGAGTTGATCCCGATCGTGAGCCACAGTTCGAGTCTCAGACGGATGTCTCAGGCGGCAAAATCGGTTGGAATTCCCGACGCAACCGAGCGGCTACGCGATCTTGTGCTTGCGGCAGTGAATACTAATACCCGTGATTAAGCCCGACTTCTCCCAACCCATCCCTGACGACTTAGGTACCGTGCACTTTATTGGCATCGGTGGTTCTGGAATGTCCGGCATCGCTCGTCTTACCCTAGGCATGGGGCACAAAGTTACTGGCTCTGACCTCAGGGACTCTTCAAACGTCAAGGCATTGCGAGAACTAGGTGCCGAAATTCACGTCGGTCACGCTGCCGAAAACCTAGGAAATCCTGACACGGTCGTGGTCACCAGCGCACTTTGGCCAACTAACCCTGAGTACGTCCTGGCTCAGGAGCGTGGCATGCCGGTCCTGCACCGATCAGCGCTGCTGGCACACCTGGCGTCTAAGGGCAAGCTGATTGCGGTAGCGGGAGCTCACGGAAAGACCACATCTACCGGAATGGTTATCACCGCACTGAACCGACTTGGGGCAGACCCGAGTTTTGTAAACGGCGGTGTGATTCAGGAATACGGCGCGTCGGCGGGATCTGGCAAAGGCGAGCACTTTGTCATCGAGGCAGACGAATCCGATAGCTCTTTTTTGCACTACAAGACCGAAGTCGCACTGATCACCAATGTTGACCCAGACCACCTGGACCACTTTGGCTCACTAGATGCCTTTGAGGGTGAGTTTGCGAAGTTTGCTGACGCTGCAGGTTTCCTCGTGGCCATTTCCAGTGATGACCCAGGTGCTGTGCGAGTAACCAAGCGTCTAAAGCATAAAAACATCATCACTTTCGGAACCGCCAGCGATGCCACAGTCCAGGTTCGAAATGTTGCCGCAAAGACCGGTAACGTGTCGTTCGAACTTGGCTATGGCTCCAAGGTCATTCAGGTTCAATTGCAAGTCCCGGGCCATCACAATGCGCTAAATGCCGCCGGAGCTGTTGCGGTTTTGGTTGGACTCGGTTTTGACTTTGAAGAATCCGCAAAGTCGGTTGCACACTTTTCCGGCACGGAGCGCCGCTTCGAACTTCACGGAGAGCGCCGCGGGGTTAGGGTTTACGACGACTACGCCCATCACCCAACCGAGGTTGCTGCCGCATTGAGCGCGGCCCGCGCGGTCGTGGGTTCGGGCAGGCTGATAACTGTCTTCCAACCGCACCTGTTTTCAAGAACTCGAATCTTCCAAGCTGAGTTCGCACAGGCCCTGGCGCTTAGCGACCAGGTGGTTTGCCTAGATATCTACGCGGCCAGAGAAGACCCGGAACCTGGTGTTACCGGAGCTCTGATCGCTGATCGTTTCGAGGATCCCGCTCGCATGCACTACGTGCCGGTCTGGGACGATGTTCCTGCCGTGGCAGCTGGTCTTGCCCACAGTGGGGATTTCATCATCACTATGGGCTGTGGTGACATCTACCGCATGGTTCCTCAGCTGTTGAGCGCCCTGGAGGCTTAGTTGAAAAAACCAGAGCGCGAGCTGGTCGGTCGCGAGATAAAGCGCGTTCGACAGAGCGCTAAGCCTGCCAAGGTAAAGACTGCTCGCACCTCCGGATTCCGCGTCCTTGGTAGAACTCTGTTTATTGCAGGTCCTTTGGCGCTGGTGATTTTGGTAGTGGCCACCTTTTTCACCCCGATGCTTGCCATTGAGCAAATCAAGGTCAGCGGCAACGATCGAATTCAAGCAAGCAAGGTCATGGGCGCTCTCGAAGGTCTTGTTGGAAAGCCACTGACGACCGTGTCTCAGGACAGTGTTGCCGATTTGCTAGCAGATTTTGCCCTGATTGAAACCTTTACCCTGCAGGCTGAGCCGCCTCACACCCTAACGGTGAAGATCCGCGAGCGTCAGCCAATTGTGATTCTGGTCCGCGGTGGCAAGAACTACCTTTATGACGCAGCCGGAGTTCGAATTGACGTGGCAAATGCGAAAGATAAGTACCCATTTTTCCGCTTCACAGCAGACCCGCTCAAGGACAAGAAGTACAAAACCGCAATGGATGTCCTGCTCTCTTTGCCGGTGGGTACCTACAAGAAAGTCTTCTCGATCCAAGTATCCGATCAGCTCACTTCGGATTTGATTTTGCGCAAGAGCGATACCCGCGTTATTTGGGGTAATGCCAAGCAGGGGCTGCTCAAAGCGAAGGTGCTGAACTCCCTGATGAAGACCGGCGTAAAGCCAGGTGTCACGATCGATGTATCTTCTCCAAAAGCCCCTGTGGTGACGTACCAAAACTATTGATCCAACTCATTTGCGACACGCCCGAGACCCTCGAGCAAATAGGGCGTGTCGGGGCCTAACTTCTTGGCGCAAATTGAATTCGTCTCAAAAGGTTAAGCCTCAGCCTTAACTTGAGAGTTTTCACAAGGAGGAACAGCGTGGCTCAGACACCGAACTATCAGGCAGTAATCAAGGTCGTTGGCGTTGGTGGCGGTGGCGTAAACGCCCTAAACCGCATGATCCAGTCTGGACTACGCGGAGTTGAGTTTGTAGCGGTCAACACTGACGCTCAGGCCCTCCTAATGAGCGACGCAGATGTCAAGTTGGACATCGGTCGCGACATCACCCGTGGCCTTGGCGCAGGAGCTGACCCAGAGGTAGGTCGCCGCGCTGCCGAAGAGCACGAGAACGAGATTGAGTCAGCCCTAAAGGGTGCTGACATGGTCTTCGTAACCGCGGGTGAGGGTGGCGGTACCGGTACCGGAGCAGCCCGCTTTGACCGTGGGTGTTGTAACCCGCCCATTCAACTTCGAAGGTAAGCGCCGTGCGGTGCAGGCCGACGAGGGTATTCGCGAGCTTCGCGCCGAGGTTGACACCTTGATCGTGGTTCCAAACCAGCGACTACTTGAAATGTCGAACAAGAAGATTTCAGCTATCGAGGCGTTCATCACCGCAGACGATGTGCTTCGTGCCGGTGTTCAGGGTATCAGCGATTTGATCGTTATCCCTGGCCTTATCAACCTTGACTTCAACGACGTGAAGTCCGTTATGCAGGGTGCCGGAAGTGCGCTTATGGGTATCGGTACCGCAAAGGGTGAAGACCGTGCGGTC
>JBEGUQ010000037.1:0-19566 GCA_041178805.1 Actinomycetota bacterium | reverse complement strand
GAAATGCACGGCTGGCCACTTGCAACGGTTGAGTCCAAAGCCGCTGCCGATGCCAACTACAAGCGTGTGCTGAACTACGCCCTCACCCCCGATCGCATCAAGAATGTGCGAATTGGTGTGGCAGGTCACAACCTTTTTGACCTCGCATTTGCCTGGACGCTGTCTGAACAGCGCGGTATTGAAAACGGCATGGACGTTGAGATGCTGCTTGGAATGGCGCCAGCTCAGGCCGAGGTAGTTCGCAAGACCGTTGGCTCTCTGGTGCTCTACACCCCGGTTGTTCACCCGCAAGAGTTTGACGTTGCAATCGCCTACTTGATTCGCAGACTTGAAGAGGGTGCAAGCAAAGAGAACTTCCTTTCAAATGCATTCCAGCTAACCAAACAGGAATCATTCGAGATCGAAAAGAATCGTTTTGTCGCTTCTATGGCGATGCTGGATGACCAGGTTCCAATCCCTAACCGTCTGCAGGATCGACGCAATGACTCAGCGGTTACCCCAGCCGCTGGTTTCGAGAATGCGCCAGACACTGACCCAGCTCTTGCTGGCAACAGAGTCTGGGCATACGAGATCATCAAGCGCAGTGCTTCCTCCCGACTGGGCAAGCTTGAGATCGAAAAGCAGTTCATCGAGACCGAGTCCGCGCTAAACGACGCTATTGCCACCGCCGAACAGGCTGGTATTGAGTGGGGCAAGCGTGACCCTTACGAAAGGGCAGCGCTGCTTCACCAGATCGGCGTATTGCTAGAGCGCAACCGAGGTGACCTCATCGAGGTTGCGATGAGCGAGACCGGTAAAGCTTTTGACCAGGCGGATGCCGAAGTTTCTGAAGCCATCGACTTCGCTCACTATTACGCCGAGCAGGCTAAGAAGCTTTCAGAGATCGATGGTGCAGTGGCAAAGCCAAGAAGAGTGACTTTGGTTACCCCACCTTGGAACTTCCCGGTCGCGATTCCTGCCGGAAGCGCATTGGCAGCTATTGCAGCGGGATCTGCAGTGGTGTTCAAGCCTGCCGGGCAAGCCGCTCGATGTGGAGCTGTGGTTGCATCACTTCTGAATGAAGTTCTGCCAGCTGGAGTCCTTGTGCCAATTCAACTAGAGGAGCGAGCTCTCGGGTCACAGCTAATCTCTCACCCTGATGTTGACCAGGTGATTTTGACCGGCGGCTTTGAAACCGCTCAGCTATTCCGCAGGTTCAACCCGAACCTGAAGTTGTTTGCTGAAACCAGCGGTAAGAACGCAATCATTGTCACTCCAAATGCGGACCTTGACCTTGCGGTGAAAGACATCGCCTACTCGGCATTTGGCCACGCAGGTCAAAAGTGCTCTGCAGCATCGTTGGTCATTTTGGTTGGCTCAGTTGCCAAGTCAAAGCGCTTTATGCGCCAGCTAGAAGATGCGGTCAAGTCCATTCACGTGGCTCACCCGCAAGACCCTATGGCTCAAATGGGACCTGTTATTGAGGCACCTCAAGGCAAGCTGCTCGAAGGGCTAACTAGTCTCGAACGTGGCGAGAACTGGCTTCTAGAACCAAAGAAGCTAGATGACTCAGGCAAGCTTTGGTCACCTGGCATTCGCGTTGGTGTTCGCCCAGGCTCAAAGTCGCACAAGACTGAATACTTTGGCCCAATGCTTTCGGTTATGACCGCGCGCAACCTAGATGATGCAATCGCATTACAGAATGCCGTTGACTACGGGCTAACTGCAGGACTTCACTCACTAAACCCGGTTGAAATAAACGAGTGGATATCGAAGGTTGAAGCAGGAAACCTTTATGTCAATCGAACCATCACCGGTGCCATTGTTCAGCGCCAGCCATTTGGTGGTTGGAAGCGAAGCTCAATCGGTCCAACCGCAAAGGCTGGTGGACCAAACTACCTGGCAACCCTTACTGACTTTGCTGCAAAGCCTGCGAGTTTGCGTGAAGTCATCAAGGACAAGCAGCTGCTTCAGATCCTGGCGCTAGCTGCCGAGAGCGAGTTGACTGATTCCGAGGTTGAGTCGCTAACCCGTGGTTTGCAAAACGATATCGCCGCAAGACGCGACTACTTCCCGCAACGCACTGACCCAAGCGGTCTTGCCAGCGAGATCAACGTGCTGCGATACGTTCCAGCAGGCTGTGAGCTAAGAATTAGCGAATCAGCATCACGCTTTGACTCATGGCGCTCTATTGCAACCATGGCAGTGCTTGGCAATGGTGCGGTTTCGGCTTTTGAAATCCCAGAACGACTTCTAAAGCCTCTAAAGAAGCTGGGTGTTTCGGTAAAGATCGAATCAGAATCTCAATGGCTAGCAAGAGTTGGTGGCTCCCAAAGTCGAGTTCGCTGGATAGGTGCAACCACTCCAGTTGCCGCCGATTCTGTCTTGGCTAGTTGCGAGATTGCCATTTACGACCAAAAGCCGACCGAATCTGGCTACCTGGAACTACTCCCCTACTTCAAGGAGCAGGCGGTCGCAATCACCGCTCACCGCTTTGGTAACCCGGTCCGTTTCATCAAAGCTTTGGAGTTCTAAAAGGGCTACCTTTCAACCTCGTGGTTATCCCCAAGCCGAGAAAATAGTGGGTTTTTGGGAGTATTCTAGGCATTTGGCTGTTTTAACTAGTCACCTAAACATTCGAGGTTGAAGTTGTTTATTCTTTCCAAGCTTTCTCTTGCCAATCGCGCCGTCGTAGCGCTGATTACCGTGATCATCGCGGCATTTGGAGTCCTGTCTCTAGGCAGCCTCAAGCAAGAGTTGATTCCTTCAATCGAGATTCCATCCGCTGCGATTGTGACCAGCTACGCAGGAGCGTCACCTGAGGTGGTCGACGAGCAGGTTTCGGTGCCTATCGAGAACGCTCTGTTAGGACTAGAGAACCTAGAGTCCACCACCGTCACCTCGACCACCGGTCTTTCGGTGATTCGAGTTTCTTTTGAGTACGGCACCACAACCGCCGAGGCTACCGAACGACTAAACAACGCCATCAGCAAGGTCCAGGGCTCACTGCCTCAGGATGCTGAGCCTCAGGTTCTTTCTGGTTCGTTCGACTCTGTTCCAATCATCGTGCTTGCTGTTTCAGCAAATGACGGGGACAACGAGGCCATTGGTAAGGAGCTCGAGCAGAGTGCTCCAAGCATTTTTCAGCAGGTTGATGGAGTTCGCGATATTGCAGTATCTGGTGCCGTCACCAAGCAGGTAAACCTAACCTTGAACCAGTTCCGTTTGGCTTCCGCCGGACTGAGCCAGCGCGACATTGCTACCGCACTGACCGCTAACGGCCTTGTGCTCCCAGTTGGCACCTTGGTCGATGACGAAGGTTCAATCGCCATCCAAATGGGTTCAGCGGTCAACACCGTTGAGGCAATTGAGGCGCTTCCGCTAGTTGGTGGCAGCTCATCGAGCGTTGTGACCATTGGTGATGTTGCCGATGTCGTCTACGAGGAAGCTCCGGTCACCTCTATCGCTAGAACCAACGGCAAGCCTTCGCTTGCAGTTTCGATCACCAAGACTCCAGATGCCAACACCGTTGCTGTTTCTCACGGTGTTCAGGACCTAGTTCCTGAGTTAGAGGCTGCCTTGGGCGGAGATGTAACCATCGTTACGACCTTGGACCAAGCGCCATTTATTGAGAAGTCGATCAAGGACCTAACTACCGAGGGTCTCTTGGGTCTTACCTTCGCAGTAATCATCATTTTGATTTTCTTGTTCTCGGTGAAGTCCACCTTGATTACCGCAATTTCGATTCCAACCTCAGTTCTGATTACCTTTATCGGTCTGCAGACTGCGGACTACTCGCTAAACATTTTGACCTTGGGTGCTCTAACCATCGCAATTGGTCGCGTGGTTGATGACTCGATTGTTGTTATTGAGAACATCAACCGTCACCTCAGCTATGGCGAGTCTCGCAAGAAGGCTGTGCTAACCGCGGTTCGCGAGGTATCGAGTGCCATTACAGCTTCAACCATCACCACCGTTGCGGTGTTCTTGCCAATCGCTTTGGTTGGTGGCCTAATTGGTGAGTTGTTTAGACCATTCGCCTTCACCGTTGCCATCTCGCTTCTAGCATCGCTACTGGTATCACTAACCATCGTGCCGGTGCTTGCCTATTGGTTCCTAAGAATGCCTAAGCGCTTGGTAGCAATCAAGGAAGCAGATCCTAAGAAGTTTGAGAAGAAGCAGCGTCACGCTGAAGAAGAGCGTGAGCAGAAAGCCCTGTTGCAGCGCGGTTACCTACCGCTTCTAAACGGCACTCGTCGTCACCCTTGGTTGACACTTTTTGCTTCCGTATTGATTCTTGGCTTCACCTTCTCACTTGTACCGCAACTAAAGACCAACTTCATCGATGGAGCAGGCTCTAGCCAATTCATCGCTCGCCTAGAAATGCCAGCCTCAACCACTTTTGAGGACCAGGACAAGGCAGCCGATGAGCTAGAGCAGAAGATTCTTGGAGTCGAGGGCGTGACTGTTGTTCAGTCAACCGTTGGTTCTGCAGCCGATGGCCGTGTGGCATTCGGCTCTGCAGCCTCAGGCATCTCGATCACCGTCCAGGTTGGTGAAGAGTTTGAAGTTGAAGCAATTAAGTCTCAGATCCTTGAGCTTGATGTTCCAAAGGACGCAGACCTATCGATCTCCTCAGGCGCTGGTTTCGGTTCCTCTGAGACCATCGACATCGATGTTGCATCTAGCGACAACGAGCTACTGCAAGAAGCCGTAGACCTCATCACCGCCGAGATGGAAGGCGTTGCAAACACCTCTGGCGTCACCAGCACCTTGGATGCCGATGAGCGTGTGCTTGAAATCGTGGTTGACCGCGAGAAAGCAGCCAAGCTTGGCTTTACTGAGACTCAGGTCACCGGCATTGTTGCATCGCAGCTTCGGCCAAGCCCTCTTGGTCGCGTGAGTATCGAAGGTGAGGACGTTTCGGTTTATGTTTCCGGCACTGACCTACCTGAGAGCATCAGCGAGATCAAGGCTTTGGTAATCCCATCCTTTACTGGCCTAGTTCGATTGGACTCAATCGCATCGGTTGAAGAAGTTCTAAAGCCAACCTCGATCACCTCCAAGGAAGGTAACCGCACCGCAAAGGTCTCGGTTGCTCCTGAAGGCGATGACCTTGGTGCAATCACAGTTGACATCACCGCAAAGCTTGATGCAATCGAGCTACCAGCCGGTGTGACTGCAACCATCGGTGGTGCAGCTGCTGACCAGGCAGAGAGCTTTGAGCAGCTTGGACTAGCGCTACTTGCAGCAATCGCAATCGTTTACGTGGTTATGGTTGCAACCTTCGGTTCGCTAATCCAGCCGCTATTGCTTTTGGTATCGATTCCGTTTGCAGCAACCGGTGCCCTTGGACTGTTGCTACTAACTGACACCCCACTGGGTGTTCCGGCACTAATCGGTATGTTGATGCTGATTGGAATCGTGGTTACCAACGCGATTGTGCTTATTGACCTTGTGAACCAGTATCGCAAGCAAGGTCGCTCGGTTGAAGACTCACTAGTTTCTGGAGCTCGTCAGCGACTACGCCCAATCTTGATGACGGCCCTTGCCACCATCTTCGCCCTAACGCCAATGGCGATCGGTCTAACCGGTGACTCAGGCTTTATCTCACAGCCTTTGGCAATTGTGGTAATTGGTGGTCTGTTCTCATCGACTCTATTGACACTGCTCTTGGTTCCGACCCTCTACTGGTTGGTTGAAGGCCGCAAGGAGCGCAAGGCGCTTCGCGTCAAGCGTCGCGAGGCTAAGGCTGCCAAGAAGGCTGAGAAGGCTGCGGCAAAGGCAGCTCCTAAGGCTGAAGCCCCTGTGGTGGTTGCAGCGCCGTCGATTATCGAAGATCAAATCTCTGCTCCTGAGACCGCCGAAGCGGCTCTCGAGACCGCAGAGGCTGTATCTGAGGATGTGTCCGAGGATGCGCTCGCTGATGCAATTGCAGAGTCCTTCACTCCAGCTCAGCCTGCCGAAACTCCAAACCTTTCCTGGTCCATTACTCAAGATGAGGTTGAGTTAGACAGCGAAGCCACCATGCAGTGGAGCGAAGCCAAGACCGAGACAGCGCCTATCGCGGCAATTCAGCCATCCGATGAGTCGCTTGATTTCCTAACCAGCGAGAACCCGATTGTTAGCGAACCTTCAAAGCAGGACCTAAAGGCTCAGAGAAAGGCCGAGAAGGCTGAACTCAAGGCTCAGAAGAAGGCCGCTAAGAACTCTCGTCACTCTGGCGACTAAGGAATAGAGCTTGGCTGACTACATAGTTTGGGTCGACTGCGAGATGACCGGTCTCGAGGTCACGATTGACGAGATTTGCGAGATCGGTGTCGTGGTTACCGATGGCGAGCTCAATGTTCTGGACCCAGGACTGCAGCTCGTTATCAAGCCAAGTGCTAAGGCTTTGAAGAACATGGGTGACTTTGTTCGACAGATGCACATCGACTCTGGGCTAATTGAAGAGATCCCTAAGGGAATCTCGATCGCCAAGGCCGAGAAGCAGGTTCTTGAATACATCAAGCAGTGGATTCCTGAGGAGCGCACCGCTCCCCTAGCAGGAAATTCCATTGGCACCGATCGCATGTTCCTAAACCGTCAAATGCCGAACCTCGATAAGTTCCTGCACTATCGCAACATCGATGTCAGCTCGCTGAAGGAACTTTCCAGGCGTTGGTTCCCAAGGGTTTACTTCCAACTTCCAAAGAAGACCGGTAACCACAGAGCACTTGCGGACATTCTCGAGTCCATCCAAGAACTTCGTTATTACCGCAAAGCGATCTTGGTTGAAGCACCGGGTCCAGATTCAGAAACTGCAAAGGGTATAGCTAATTCTCTAAGCGCTGATAGAATCTAACCCGTTATGGTGGGTATAGCTCAGCTGGTAGAGCACCTGGTTGTGGTCCAGGGGGCCGCGGGTTCAAGTCCCGTTACTCACCCCAAAGAAAAAGACCGAGGATTTTTCCTCGGTCTTTTTTCTTTTTGAATTACTTGGCTCGTTCGAGAATCAGCTCGCGAACCCTAGCTGCATCTACCTGACCACGCATAGCCTGCATGACGGCACCGATAACTGCACCGGCTGCCTGAACCTTACCCTCGCGGATCTTCTCCAGAACATCAGGTTGCTTAGCAAGGGCTTCGTCAATGGCAGCGATTAATGCGCCGTCGTCCGAAACTACCTTTAGGCCGCGCTTTTCAATAACTGCCTCAGGCTCACCCTCGCCAGCTAGCACTCCCGCAACAACATCTCTTGCCATGCGGTCGGTTAGTTCGCCTGAATCAATCAACTGCTGAATCTTGGCAACCTGAGCCGGGGTAATGGCTAGGTCCTGAACAGCAACTTCTTGCGAGTTAGCAAGACGAGCAAGCTCTCCGGTCCACCACTTCCTGGCGGCTTGTGGAGCGGCTCCTGCCGCTACGGTGGCCTCAACCTGATCTAGCAGGTCAGAGTTCACAACGTCACGGAACTCAAGCTCAGCAAAGCCCCAAGCCTCCATGAGGCGCTTGCGGCGAATTGCTGGGTTTTCAGGAAGTGCGGCGCGAATCTCTTCGATCCAAGCCAAGGATGGCTGAACTGGAACTAGGTCTGGCTCTGGGAAGTAGCGGTAATCGTCAGCATCAGACTTTGGACGACCTGCCGAGGTGTAACCGCGGTCTTCGTGCCAGTGTCTGGTCTCCTGAGTGATAGTGCCGCCATTAGCCAGGATATGTGCCTGGCGCTGAATCTCATAGCGAACCGCGTTCTCGACAGAGCGAAGGGAGTTGACGTTCTTGGTCTCGGTGCGAGTTCCAAGCTTGGCCTGACCGTGAGGTCTCAGCGAAACGTTTGCGTCACAGCGAACATTTCCACGCTCCATGCGAGCGTCAGAAACATTCATGCTCTTCACGATCTCGCGAATTGCGTGAACGTAAGCTGCTGCAAGCCCTGGCGCTCTTGCTCCTGCACCGTAAACCGGCTTGGTCACAATTTCAACCAGTGGAACACCGGCACGGTTGTAGTCAACTAGCGAGTATTCCGCTCCCTGAATACGACCGGTTGCACCACCGATGTGAGTTAGCTTTCCAGCATCCTCTTCCATGTGAGCGCGCTCGATTAGAACTTCGAAGACAACGCCATCCTCAAGCTCAATGTTGATCTTGCCCTCAAAGGCAATTGGCTCGTCGTACTGGGAGGTTTGGAAGTTCTTTGCAAGGTCAGGGTAGAAATAGTTCTTTCTGGAGAAGCGACCCGTTGGTGCGATCTGGCAGCCAAGTGCCAAACCGATGGCGATAGATGACTCAACCGCCTTCTTGTTCACCGCAGGAAGCGATCCAGGTAGTCCAATACAGATTGGGCAGACATTGGTGTTTGGCTCGTTGCCGAAAATGTTTGCGCAGCCGCAGAACATCTTGGACTTGGTGTTTAGCTCAACGTGAACCTCAAGACCAATTACAACTTCAAACTGCTCGATTGCCTGCTCGTAGGCCATTAGCTGTTCTTTAGCCATTAGAGCACCTCCAACTTCGGGGCCTTTGCAATAAGTGGGGCTCCCCACTCAGCCAGATACATCTGTTCAATAATCGATCCAACGCGGTACATCTGTGCGTCCTGCATCGCAGGAGCAAGAATCTGAACACCGGAAGGTAGTCCATCCTCTGCCGCCAAGCCGTTTGGAACGCTCATACCTGGGATTCCGGCAAGGTTCGCTGGAATGGTTGCGATGTCGTTTAGGTACATCGCAAGCGGGTCATTCACCTTTTCGCCAATCTTGAAGGCGGTGGTTGGTGCGGTTGGGGTTAGC
The DNA here is from genome assembly GCA_041178805.1 of Actinomycetota bacterium. Classification (GTDB taxonomy): domain Bacteria; phylum Actinomycetota; class Actinomycetes; order Actinomycetales; family Microbacteriaceae; genus Aquiluna. The sequence continues at coordinate 10,819 of JBEGUQ010000037.1, read as the reverse complement.
AACACGTCAACCTGGCTAAATGCCTTTGCAAGGTCCTGTTGGATCAGGGTTCTGACCTTCTGGGCCGAGCCGTAGTAAGCGTCGTAGTAACCGGAGGAAAGAGCGTAAGTACCCAAAATGATTCTGCGCTTTACCTCAGGACCGAATCCGGCCTCACGAGTGGCAGCCATAACACGCTCGATAGTTGGGTTGCCATCTGGAGTAACTCGAAGGCCGAAGCGAACCGAATCAAACTTCGCAAGGTTCGAGGAAGCCTCTGCCGGAAGGATCAGGTAGTAAGCAGCAATCGCATACTCGAAGCTTGGGCAGTCAACTGTCACTACCTCAGCACCGGCTGCAACCAGCTTCGCGATGGTGTCATCGAAGCAAGCTTTTACGCCCGGCTGGAAAGCATCAGAGTCCAGCTGCTTCACAACGCCAACACGAAGGCCCTTGACGTCTGCGTTTCTAACCGCATCCGCCATTGAACCCAAAGACTGAGGAAGTGATGTGGAGTCGTGCTTGTCGTGACCAGAAATTACATCCTGTAGCAAAGCGCTGTCCAAAACAGTGTTGGAAACCGGACCAATCTGGTCGAGCGAGCTAGCAAGTGCAATCAAGCCGTAGCGAGAAACTGCGCCGTAGGTTGGCTTAGCACCAACCGATCCGGTAACAGCCGCTGGGAAGCGGATTGATCCACCGGTGTCAGAGCCAATTGCAATCGGAGCTAGGTGTCCAGCTACTGCGGAGCTTGAGCCACCACCTGAACCACCTGGGATACGGGAAAGGTCCCAAGGGTTCTTGGATGGACCGTAGGCCGAGTACTCGGTCGAAGAGCCCATTGCGAACTCGTCAAGGTTGGTCTTGCCCAAAATTGGCAGGCCGGCCTTGCGAAGCTTTGCAACTACGGTCGCGTCATACTGCGGCACCCAGCCCTCAAGAATCTTCGAACCTGAGGTTGTCGGAGCATCGGTAGTGGTCAGGTTGTCCTTCACTGCAATTGGAACTCCGTGCAGTGGAGACAGCTTTTCGCCGTTTGCAAGCGCAGCATCTGCGGCCTTGGCGGCAGCCAATGCAGTGTCGCGGTTCAGGTAAAGGTATGAGTTGGTCTTTGGGTTCATTTCAACTGAACGGTCAAAGAATGCTGAGGTAACTTCCTCAGAGGAAACTGCCTTTGAGGAGATCAGGTCAGCAAGCTCGCTGGCTGATTTGTGAATAAGTTCTGACACGGTTTACTCCTCGTCCAAAATAGCTGCGACTCGGAATCGTCCCTCAGCGCTGTCTGGAGCGCCAGAGAGTGCGGACTCTTGAGTAAGTGAAGGCTCTACAACATCCTCACGGAAGACATTCGCCATTGGGATCGGGTGGCTGGTTGCCAACACATCGCCCTTGACCGCTTGGGTTACGGTCGCGACCGATTCAACAATCAAACCAAGTTCACCGGCTAGGGTTTCAACCTCTTCATCGGTGACCAAGATTCTCGACAGCGACGCCAAGTGGCGCACCAGGTCGGGAGTAATTTCAGACATTTACTTGCTCAATTCGTATAGAAAGCGAATGGCTCAAGTTTACTTTGTGGATTGGGTCAATCTCACCAGGAAAGTGGCTTCATCAATAACCTCAACCCCTAGCTCTTCGGCTTTGGCAAGCTTGGAGCCTGCCCCAGGACCTGCGACCACAAAATTGGTCTTCTTGGAAACCGAAGATGCCGCCTTGCCGCCCTGTTCAATTACCTTGGCCTCTGCCTCTTCGCGAGTCATGCTGGTCATGGTGCCGGTGATCACAATTGAGAAGCCGGCAAAGATGCCAGTTTTGACAACCGAGCCTGGGCCAGCATGGCCTGGAGTCGCAAGCTGCACACCAGCTGCCTCCCACTTAGTGAGGATCTCTTGATGCCATGGTTCCGAATGCCAATCCTGAATCGACTGCGCCAAAGTCTGTCCGACACCCTCAACCGCAGACAGCTCTTCAAGGCTGGCAGCAAAGATGGCAGTCAGCGAACCAAAGTGATCGCAAAGGGCTCGGGCAGCAACCGGGCCAACGTGACGGATGGAGAGCGAAACCAAAATGCGCCAAAGCGGTTTGATTTTTGCTTCCTCAAGATTTGCCAAAAGCTTGTGCGCCACTTCCGCAGCGGAACCGTCCTTTTTGGCAAAGAAGTCGACTACCTTTTCGTCGCCATTCGCATCTCGTTTTGGAAGTCCTGTATCGGCGTCCAAAACCAAGGTTTTGATGGGGAGTAGCTTTTCCAACGTTAGATCGAACAGGTCAGCTTCAGAAGCCAGCGCCGGCTCTAGCGGAGGTAGTGGCTGAGTTAGAGCGGTTGCGCTCACATAGCCCAGCGCTTCGATATCCAATGCGGATCTCGAGCCAATGTAGGCAATTCGCTCTCGAAGTTGAGCCGGACAACTGCGTGCATTAGAGCAGCGCAGATCGACGTCGCCTTCGGCGGCAGGAGCTAGGGCCGTTCCACACTCGGGGCAATGTGAGGGCATTTGAAACTCGCGTTCGGAACCGTTTCTAAGTGCAATAACCGGACCGAGGATTTCTGGAATTACGTCTCCGGCTTTTCTCAGCACGATGGTGTCGCCGATTAGTACGCCCTTGGATTTCACCTGATCTTGATTGTGAAGGGTTGCAAATTCAACTTCGCTGCCGGCCACCACAACCGGCGTGAGAACCGCGAATGGCGTTGCTCGGCCAGTTCGACCAATCGACACTCGAATATCCAAAAGCTTGGTGTTTACCTGCTCCGGTGGAAACTTATAAGCGATTGCCCACCTAGGTGCCCTTGAGGTTTTTCCAAGTTCAGACTGTCGAGACAAGCTGTCAACCTTGATCACGACCCCGTCAATCTCGTGCTCAATCTGATGACGAGTGTGATTTAGGTTCTTGATGTAGTCGTAGGCCTTGGTTGCGGAATCAACCACCTCAAACCTTTCGGTGGTTGGCAATCCCCAGGCTTTTAGCTGGCCGTAGACATCACTCTGAGATGAGATTTCACCTTGCCAAAGCGCAAAACCGTGCACCAGCATTCTTAGCGGCCTGGATGCGGTGACACTTGGGTCTTTTTGCCTGAGCGATCCCGATGCGCTGTTTCTAGGGTTGGCAAATGGCTTTCCACCGGCGGCAACAATCGAGGCGTTTAGCTGGGCGAAATCTTCAATTCCATAAAACACCTCACCGCGAATTTCAATTACCTCTGGGTGATTGCTTCCACTGAGGCGGTGCGGAATGCCCATGATAGTGAGCACGTTTGCCGTCACATCTTCGCCAACTTCACCATCGCCGCGGGTTGCAGCCTTAGATAAGACACCGCTTTCGTAAGTGAGCGATACAGCAAGGCCGTCAATCTTGGGCTCGCAGAGAAACGGCCCGCCCTCAACTTTCTGCGCCCAAGCTAGAAACTCTTCCTCGCTAAAGGCGTTGTCCAGGCTCAGCATTTGCTCTCGATGACGAACCGGAGAAAACACTTCTGAGGCAGCGCCACCAACTCTTTGAGTTGGGCTTTCCTGCGCAAATTCGGGGTGCTCTGCCTCTAGCTGACGCAGTTCCTTTTCCAGTGCGTCATACTCCGCATCCGAAATGAGGGTTTCGTTCTCTTGGTAGTAAGCGTTTCGAAAGCGCTCGATCTGGGTTCTAAGTTCTTCGATGCGCTCAGCGACGTTAGACATTCGCCACCGCAGCACTAACAGTTCTATCGATGGTGGTTTGACCTAAGACTCTGGTTCCGAGATAGAGGACGGCGGTCTGACCTGGAGCTACTCCGATTAGTTTTTCTTTGAGGTTGATAACCAGTTCGCCGTTTTCCAAAACTGCAGTGGCTTCTAGGGCATCACCGTGAGCACGTACCTGGACTTGGCAATCAAATTCAATCTCTGGGTGCTCAGGTGCCTTTCCGCACCAAGAGAACCTTGATCCGGCAAGCTGCGCAATCTGAAGGGCCGCTTCTGGCCCAACCACAACTTCCTTGGTCTTTGGTCGAATCTCGAGCACATACCTGGGCTTGCCATCTTTGGCAGGACGTCCAAGGTTTAGGCCTTTGCGCTGACCAATCGTGAATCCAACGTGACCATCGTGGGTGCCAACCTGGTTGCCATCCTCATCGATGATTACACCTGGCTCAGCGGAGGTGAAGTCCTTCAGCCAGTCGCGAGTGTCACCCTCCGGGATAAAGCAGATGTCATAGGAGTCAGGCTTATTTGCAACGCTTAGGCCGCGCTCTTCGGCTTCCTTGCGAACCAAGTCCTTAGAAGCCGTAGCTCCGAGTGGGAAGAGTGAGTGCTTTAGCTGCTCAGAAGTTAGGACTCCTAAAACGTACGACTGATCCTTAGCCATTTCCAAAGAGCGGTGAAGTTCTAGGTTTCCCAGCTCGTCTTCAAAGATCGATGCGTAGTGTCCGGTGCAGACGGCATCAAAACCAAGCGCTAGGCCTTTTTCCAAAAGTGCTGCGAATTTGATGCGCTCGTTGCATCGCATGCAGGGGTTTGGGGTTCTGCCGGCTTGATACTCCGCGACAAAGTCGTCCACTACATCGAGCTTGAATCGCTCCGAGAAATCCCAAACATAAAAGTCGATGCCGAGCTTTTTTGCTGCGCGCTGGGCATCCATCGAATCTTCGATGGTGCAGCCCGCGCGGGCAGCGGCTACCGCGGAGTCAACCCCGCCACTCATTGCCGCTAAAACTCGCATTAGACAAGTCTAAATTGTCAAAGCCGTTAGCGGTTGAGCCCAGCCTTAAGTGCTGTGGCATAAACCTCGGCAACAAGTGATGTGAATTGCTCAATTTCTGCTGCCTGCGTGCTGTGACCAAGCGTCACTCGAATCACCGCAGAGGCTTCCGCCTCTGAATATCCCATTGCCAAAAGTACGTGAGATGCTCCCAGCACACCGGCCTGGCAGGCGCTACCAGCAGAAACACTTATTCCGCGCTGATCAAAAAGAAACAGCAGCGAGTCACTCTGTACGCCGGGAAAAACAAAACTTGCGGTGTGGCCGATACGCGTTCCGGAAATCGTCTTCTTAGCCTGTGGAATGGCTGCCAGCAGGCTTGCCTCGAGCGAAGGTTCCAGAGCGCAATCCGCGTTCTTGACCGCCGCCGTGAATGATGGATATGGGCTTCAAATTTCTTGCCACCAACAAAGCACCGACTCCGATTGGTGCACCGAGTTTGTGACCAGAGATGGACATTGCCGCAAGGCCAGAATCGCGGAAAGAGATTTCGGTATGCCCAAAGGCTGCGACCGCGTCGGAGTGCATTGGTGCGCCCTGAAGCTTGGCCAGCGCGGCAAGTGCTGGGATGTCCCAAATGGCACCGGTTTCGTTATTCACCCACATCAGGGAAACAAGAGCTATCTCGTCACCGTAATTAATAAGCCATTCTTTATAAACGGCCATGTCTGGTTGGCCGTCCTTGGAAACAGGTAGCCAAAGTGGTTCGGCACCCTCGTGCTTTTCCAGCCACTCGATCGGATCGATTAGCGCGTGGTGCTCGGTGAGGGCCGAAATTATGTATTTGCGCGGACGATCTTGCTGGCGCTGCCAGTAAATACCTTTGATTGCATGGTTATTTGATTCGGTTCCTCCAGAGGTGAAAATGACCTCTGCCTTGTCGCAATGGGCTGCCTTCGCAAGTATCTCGCGAGCCTGCTCTAAAAGCTCTCTGGTTTCTCTGCCGTGAGCATGGACCGAGGATGGGTTTCCGAGGTGCGCTAAAGCCTCAAGATAAGCTTCCAGCGCCTTTGGCCGCACCGGTGTGGTGGAGGCGTGGTCGAGAAAGACCGACATGACTCAAGCCTAATTGCCCAAGCGGTGAAACCTTCGGTTGCTAGGGTGGGAACCTGATTTAGATGATGGATTCACAAACCGAGAAACTGACCGCACCGCTTGGCCTTTCCCTATTGGATGGCGGCGGTGTTTTCTCGACCTGGTCTGAAACTGCAACCAACATTGATTTGCACATTTTGGACCCCGAAGACACAACCACATCAGTGCATGTTTTGCCACTGGAGCAAAACGATGGTGGGATCTGGTCAACCGGTGATGATCGCCTAGCAACTGGAATCAAATACGTACTTCGAGCCAACGGACCAGAAGGCCCAAGGCACGCCTTTCAGCCAGAGCGCAATTTGCTTGACCCTTATGCCAAGGGCTTGGTCCGCGAATCGCCAAAGGACTACCACTGCGTTGCCGTGGATCGAGGTTTCGATTGGGAGTCGGTTGCAAAGCCTGGAACTGCAATTTCAGAATCTGTAATTTACGAAGCGCACGTTCGAGGCATGACAAGAATCAATCCGGCAATCCCGGAGGAAATTCGAGGTTCATATGCAGCGCTAGGTCACCCTGCAACCATCGAATACCTAACCAATTTGGGCATCACAGCTATCGAGCTCTTGCCAATCCAAACCTTTATCTCAGAACCAAGACTTGTGAACCTGGGACTGATTAATTACTGGGGCTACAACACCATCAACTACTTCTCCCCACACATGAGGTATGCCGCTGAGGCGACTCGCGCCAAGGGCCCAGAACACATTCTTCGGGAGCTAAAGACAGCGATTAGAGAACTTCACCGAGCTGGCATTGAAGTGATTATGGATGTGGTCTATAACCACACCGCAGAGGGTGGCTCCAAGGGCCTTACCTACTCATACCGAGGTCTTGATAACTCGAGCTACTACCGTCAAGACGACCACGGCAACTATCACGACACCACCGGTTGCGGAAACAGCTTGAACTTTGCCAACCCAATGGTGCAAAAACTCACCTTGGACTCGCTTCGCTACTGGACCGAAGAGCTCCAGATTGATGGCTACCGCTTTGACCTTGCGGCAACCCTGGCCCGCGATGAGCACAATCACTTCAATAAAGAGCATCCGCTTCTGAAGGCAATGCAGTCGGATCCCATAATTTCCCAGGCCAAGCTGATTGTCGAGCCTTGGGATGTGGGGATGGGCGGCTGGCAAACCGGCAACTTCCCGCCTGGTTTCCCGGAGTGGAATGACAGATATCGCGATTCAGTGCGAAAGTTCTGGCTGGCGGATATCGCTCAGGCTCGCAATAACGGCAATCACTCCAACGGAGTTCAGGAGCTTGCCGGTCGCATCTCCGGATCACAGGATTTGATGAATGAGCGGCAGGGACCTAACGCCGGGGTGAATTTCATCACAGCCCACGACGGCTTCACGCTTTGGGATTTAGTTTCCTACAGCGTCAAACACAACTCCGCCAACGGTGAGGGTAATCGCGACGGGGCAAACCACAACATATCTTTCAACCACGGGTTCGAGGGTGAAACCCCTAACCCATCTATCAGCTATGCCCGCCGCAAGGCCGCCAGAAACCTGATGGGGACCCTACTGCTCTCAGCTGGTGTTCCGATGATTACCGCCGGCGATGAGAGGCTCAAGACTCAAGGCGGCAACAACAACGCCTACTGCCAAGACAATGTGATTACTTGGCAAAACTGGGACCCGAGCAGCCACCAGTTGGATTTTGAAAAAACTGTTTCGCACCTGATCGCTTTGAGAAAGCAATATCCGGCCCTGAGGCCGAGAGATTTCACGAAGGTAGACGAACCAACACCAGAGCACGATCAAATGCTGTGGTTCTCGGTGCGCGGCGATGAGATGTCAATCGACGATTGGCACAACTCCGAGCGTCGCACCCTGCAGCGTCTTGCCTACCACCTGATGAATGACGGCTCAAAGCAGGGTATTCACCTGGTTATCAATGGCACCGAGGCAATCAAGAATGTGACATTGCCAAAGGTAAAAGACGTCAAAGAATACGAGCTTTTGTGGGACAGCGCGCAAGAACTTCCGCCCAAGCGCAGCATCATTTTGCAGGCCGGCACCAAGCTTCGAATGGTTGAAACCAGCATGCAGCTATTTATCGTTCGATAACCAATTGCGTGGTTTACAACCCACTTGGTCACAAACTCACTAAATTGACAACGTGGGTAAAGAAAATAAAGTCATTGGACGCATTCCAATCAGCAAGGTTTGGCCTGAGGTTGATGGTGGAGACTTTCCCGCCAAGGCCTTCGATGGTGAAGTAATTACCTTCGGTGCCACCTCATTCCGCGAGGGACACGACGTGATTGCGGTTGAGCTGATGCTCACCTCGCCAAAGGGCGAAAGCCAAAGAATTCGCCTTCAAGAAGGCCACCCCGGTCTCGATGAATGGACCACCCAGATTCAGCTTGACCAGATCGGAACCTGGCACTTCCAAATCAGCGCCTGGGACGATGAGTACCACACTTGGTTACACAACGCCGAGGTCAAATTGGCTGCCTCTGTTGACGAAGAGCTAATGATGCTTGAGGGTGAGATGCTACTAAACCGACTGGCGGAAAACGCAAAGGGTAAAGACAAAAAAGCCCTAACGGATATGGCGAAGCAGCTTGTTGCCTCTAGGTCAACTCCGAGTGAGCGACTATCGGCTGCACTTGCATCTGGCCTGTCAGAGATTGCCGATCGCAATCCACTTCGCAATCTCGAAACCCTGAGTGACCCGAGGTCCGTGCTCTGCGAGCGCCGACTTGCAGGATCAGGTGCCTGGTATGAGTTCTTCCCAAGATCCGAAGGCGCTACCAGAAATAAGGACGGCGTCGTCGTAAGCGGCAACTTCAAATCCGCCCAGAAGAGCCTTGACCGCGTAAGCCAAATGGGCTTCGAGGTTCTTTACCTGCCTCCTATCCACCCAATTGGAACGTCACACCGTAAAGGTCCAAATAACACTTTGATTGCCGGACCAAATGACCCAGGCTCCCCATGGGCTATCGGCAACAGCGCTGGCGGTCACGACACCATTCACCCAGAGCTTGGCACCGACTCTGACTTCAAGTCATTTGTGAAGGCTGCCAACAAGCTAAACATCGAGATTGCAATGGACCTTGCCCTACAGGCAGCTCCTGACCACCCCTGGGTAAAAACTGACCCGCAGTGGTTCACCCAGCGCGCAGACGGTTCTATCGCTTATGCCGAGAATCCACCAAAGAAGTACCAGGACATCTACCCGGTGAACTTTGACAACGACCCTCAGGGCATCTTTGACGAGGTGCTACGCGTTGTGAACAAGTGGGTGTCATTCGGAGTCAAGATTTTCCGCGTCGATAACCCTCACACCAAGCCGGTTGACTTCTGGCAGCGCCTAATCGCTGAGGTGAATCGGGTAAACCCAGAGGTTATCTTCCTAGCCGAAGCCTTTACCCGTCCAGCGATGATGCATGCACTGGGTAAAGCTGGCTTCCAGCAGTCCTACTGCTATTTCCCTTGGCGTAACCGCAAGGACGAACTGGTTGAGTATCTAAACGAGCTCGCCCACCAAAGCGCTGATTTCTATAGACCTGCGCTTTGGGTAAACACCCCGGACATCCTCACCAGCTATCTGCAGTTTGGTGGAAAGCCAGCATTCAAGATTCGAGCCACCATCGCCGCCACCGCAGGCGCTATCTGGGGTATGTATTCCGGCTTTGAGCTCTATGAGTCTGTGGCTAGACCCGGTGCTGAAGAAAATATCGACAGCGAGAAGTTTGAGATCAAGGTTCGGGATTGGGAGACGGCTCTCAAGTCACAAGACACTCTGATTCCAAGAGTTAGCCTCTTGAACAAGATTCGCAAGGAAAACCCGGCTTTGCAGCAGCTTCGCAACCTAGTTACTCACTACAGCGATGACCCTGAGGTCTTGGTCTATTCCAAGCACATCTCAGCCGAGCACAATGGCGGCAAGGCCAACACGGTGCTGGTGGTTGTCAACACTGACCCGCACTCGGTGCGCGAGACCACTGTGCACCTAAACCTTGCAGCTTTGGGGGTTGTGGGCGAACTCAAGGTCGTGGACCTGATCACTGGGCAGAAGTTTGTCTGGGGCGAGCACAACTACGTGCGCCTAGACTCCTTCACAGAGCCAGCCCACATCCTGAGAGTTGAAGCATGAATCCAGAAGCCGAAGGTCTGCAGCTCTTAGCCGAATCCAGGCACCACAGCCCACATTCGATCCTCGGTCTGCACCAAGACGGCAAGGACTGGGTCATTAGGACCCTTCGCCCATTTGCAAAAAGCGTGACCGCAAAGGGCAAAAAGGACAGTTTTGAACTTACTCACCGCTTTGGTGGGGTTTGGGAGTATCAGGGCAAGGGCAAGCTTCCTGGCGATTATCGACTAGTGGCCAAATACGATTCTGCTCCCGATTGGGTTAGCGATGACCCATACCGCTACCTACCGATGATTGGCGATTTGGATCTTCACCTAATTGGTGAGGGTAGGCACGAGCAGCTCTGGCAAGCGCTTGGTGCGCACTTTATTGAGCAATCTGACACCTTGGGTGATACCTCGGGCGTGAGCTATAAGGTTTGGGCTCCAAATGCTCAAGCAGTTCGCGTGGTTGGCGATTTCAACTCCTGGGATGGCACCTGCTATCCAATGCGCTCAATGGGTGGCACTGGAATTTGGGAACTGTTTATCCCGGGAGTCCGACCAGGGGCGATGTATAAGTTTCAGATTCTCACCAAGGCTGGGAATTGGATTACCAAGATTGACCCGATGGCAAGGCGCACCGAGGTTCCACCGGCAACGTCCTCAGTGGTAGATACCAGCGACTATAAGTGGCGCGACAAAGACTGGATGAACCAGCGCGCTCGCACCGATGCCCTGAAGTCCCCGATGTCAATTTATGAACTACACCTTGGATCTTGGCGCGGACCCAAGAACTATCGCGACCTAGCTCCTGAGCTAATTGGTCACGTGAAGTACCTAGGTTTTACCCACGTTGAGTTCATGCCGCTAGCGGAGCACCCATTTGGTGGCAGCTGGGGTTACCAGGTAACCGGCTACTACGC
>JBEGUQ010000036.1:0-7177 GCA_041178805.1 Actinomycetota bacterium | reverse complement strand
GCTTCACGAGCTACCGATGCAATCTCCACCTGACCGGATGCTACCTCTGGCACTTCAAGTGCAAATAGCTTGCGAACTAGGTTCGGGTGGGTTCTGGAAACAGTGATCTGTGGGCCGCGAGGGCCGCGCTGAACGCTAGTGACGTAAACACGAATACGGCTGCCGTGCGAGTAGTCCTCGCCTGGCACCTGCTCCTCAGGAGGCATTAGCGCTTCGATGGAGCCCAGGTTTACGTAAACCATGTTTGAGCGAGAACCCTGCTGGATAACACCGGCAACGATGTCGCCCTCTTTACCCTTGAATTCGCCTAGCAAGCCCTCATCGGAAATCTCGCGCATGCGCTGGGCAATTACCTGCTTGGCTGCATAAGCTGCGACGCGACCAAAGCCCTCAGGTGTGACATCCTGCTCACCAATCTGCTCGCCCTCTTCGTTGAGTTCCGGGGCGTAGATGGCGACGTGACCGGTCTTGCGGTCTAGTTCTGCTCGAGGACCCTTGGCTTCGTGACCAGTCTTGGAAAAAGCTGCCAAAATCGCAGATTCGATGATGTTGACCAGGTCGTCAAATGGAATGTCTTTTTCGCGCTCTAAGAGTCGAAGCACCGAAATATCGATATCCATGGGGTCGCTCCTAACGTATTTTCTTATGCGCGCTTAGCTAAAAGCTCAGCTATAGCAGAGTCTAGCTTGACCTGAACCCGCTCGCCGCTACGACGGTTCCACAATTCAACTTCGCCGTCGGCAACTCCGCGACCGCAAATGATGATCCAAGGAACACCGATCAGCTCGGCGTCGGCAAACTTCACACCCGGGCTCACCTTGGCGCGGTCATCCAAGATCACCGACAGATTGAACTTCTCTGCCTCTTTAGCAAGCTGCTCGGCAGCCTCGAAAGGCAGTTCATCCTTGCCGGCTGCGATGATGTGTAGATCGGCTGGAGCTACACTCTCAGGCCAGATTAGGCCATTGTCATCGTGGGATGCCTCGGCAATAACTGCAACCAAGCGCGTCACACCGATTCCATAGGAACCCATGGTTACGGTAACTAGCTTGCCGTTCTCGTCCAACACCTGAAGTCCAAGAGCCTCGGCATACTTGCGACCGAGCTGGAAAACGTGCCCAATCTCGATTCCGCGAGCAAGCTCCAGCGGTCCAGAACCATCTGGTGCTGGGTCGCCCTGGCGAACCTCTGCGATGTCTGCCACTCCATCAGCCGAAAAGTCACGGCCGTAGGTGAGGTGGTAGACGTGCTTTTGATCAACGTTTGCACCGGTGATCCACTGGCTACCCTTGGCAACTCGTGGGTCAAGCAAGTACCTGATGCCGGTTGCGGCATCTTTGCCGAGAAGCTGATCGCCGTCTTTGACCGGACCGATGTAGCCCTTTACCAATAGCGGGTGCTTGGCGAAGTCTTCTTCGTTAGCGGCCTCAACCTCGTTAGGGCCAAAGAATGCCTCGGCACGCTTCTGGTCGATCTCGCGATCTCCAGGAACACCAACGATTACAAGTTCACGCTTACCCTCTGGGGAAATCAGTGCCAAGACCACATTCTTTAGAGTGTCTGATGCAGCCCACTGACCCTCCCCCTTAGGGAAGCTGGCGTTTGAGTAGTCCACCAAAGTTGCGATGGTAGGAGTGTTTGGAGAATCGTGCACCACAGCGCCTGGGTTTTTTGACCCATCGAAATCTGCAGCAACTGCGAACTTTACTGCTTCAACATTCGCTGCAAAACCACCCTGGGAGCGAACAAAGGTGTCCTCACCAATTGCGGATGGGCTCAGGAATTCCTCTGATTTTGAACCGCCCATTGCACCAGCATCTGCCTTTACAACCGCATACTCAACGCCAAGGCGCTGGAAGATGCGCTCGTATGCATCGCGCTGAGCCTGGTAGCTAATAGCCAATCCTTCGTCAGTGACGTCAAATGAGTAGGCGTCCTTCATGACGAATTCGCGACCGCGCAATAGTCCCGCCCTTGGCCTTGCCTCATCGCGGTACTTGTTTTGGATCTGGTAGATCGAAAGCGGTAGGTCTTTGTATGACGAGTAAAGGTCCTTCACCAACAGAGTGAATACCTCTTCGTGGGTAGGAGCTAGAAGGTAGTCCGCCTTCTTGCGGTCCTGGAGCCTAAAGAGGTTGTCGCCGTATTCGTTCCAGCGGCCAGTTACCTCAAACGGCTCCCTTGGCAACAGCGCTGGGAAGAACACTTCCTGCGCTCCGGCATTAGCCATCTCTTCGCGAATGATCTGCTCGATGCGGGCTTTTACTCGAAGTCCTAGCGGCAACCAGGTGAATACACCTGGAGCATTGCGGCGAATGTAACCAGCGCGAACCAAAAGGCGGTGGCTGTTTACTTCCGCGTCCGAAGGGTCCTCGCGCAAAGTGCGCAGAAAAAGTGAGCTCAAGCGAATAGGCATGGGCTCAATGTTAGCTACTTGTCAGCCACCATTACTTGAGCCGTGCCAATAAGAGCAGGGTCCATTTCAGCAGCAATGCGGTTTGCCTCTTCAATCAAGGTGGCAACAATCTCAGATTCAGGGACGGTCTTTACAACCTCACCCTTCACAAAGATCTGCCCCTTGCCATTGCCGGAGGCAACACCCAGGTCAGCCTCACGAGCCTCGCCAGGTCCGTTTACCACGCAGCCCATGACGGCAACTCGGATTGGGACGGTTAGGTGCTGAAGACCTGCGGTCACATCGTTTGCCAAGGTGTAAACATCGACCTGAGCACGACCACAAGATGGGCAAGACACAATTTCCAGCTTGCGTGGACGAAGGTTTAGCGACTCAAGAATCTGAGATCCGACCTTGATTTCCTCTACCGGTGGGGCGGACAGCGAAACGCGAATGGTGTCGCCAATGCCCTTGGCCAAAAGCGCACCAAATGCCACCGAAGACTTGATGGTGCCCTGGAAGGCAGGTCCTGCCTCGGTAACACCGAGGTGCAACGGCCAGTCGCCGCGCTCAGCCAACAGTTCGTAGGCCTTGACCATGACGACAGGGTCATTGTGCTTCACGGAAATCTTGAAGTCGTGGAAATCGTGTTCTTCAAACAAGCTGGCTTCCCAGACTGCAGATTCAACCAAAGCCTCAGGGGTGGCCTTGCCGTACTTCTCCAAAAGTCGTGGGTCCAAAGAACCGGCGTTGACACCGATACGAATCGAGACACCCGCAGCTTTTGCTGCCTTGGCGATGTCGCCAACCTGGTCATCAAATTTACGAATGTTGCCTGGGTTTACTCGAACGGCACCGCAACCAGCGTCAATTGCCTGGAAAACGTATTTTGGCTGGAAGTGAATATCTGCAATTACCGGAATCTGGCTGCGCTTTGCGATGATACGGAGGACATCGGCATCGTCCTGGCTAGGCACCGCTACGCGGACAATGTCGCAGCCCGAAGCTGTTAGCTCCGCAATCTGCTGCAGGGTGGCATTGATGTCAGTGGTAGGGGTGGTGCACATTGACTGCACCGAGATAGGGGCATCGCCACCGACGGCAACCTTGCCAACCATGATCTGGCGAGTCTTCCTCCGAGGAGCGAGGGTTGGAGGTGGCGACTTAGGCAGACCTAGATTTACAGCAGGCAATTGATTCCCTTCTTTACCCAACAAAGCATAAACATTTGCCGGGCTACTTTGTTCCTAGCCAAGCGTGATTGGGTTTACCAAATCAGCCAAAATCAAAAGCACTCCGACAAAAATCAAGACCAACCAAACCCCGTATGCCAAAGGCAGGGTTCGCGCGGTGTCGATTGGACCGGGGTCCTTCTTGAGGAAAACTCTGCCGAATCGGCGCTTGAGCGATTCGTAGACTGCACCAAGCACGTGACCGCCATCAAGCGGCAAGAGCGGAATCAGGTTGAATGCGAATAGCGCTAGGTTTAGCGCTCCCACCAACATCAATAGAGATGCGATCTTGGACTCAAGCGGTAATTCAGATTGGCTAAGCTCCCCCGCTATTTGGCCAACGCCAACAATTGAAACCGCCCCATTTTGGTCGCGCTCTGAAAGCCCAAACGTTGAACTTGTAACTGCCCAGACTTGCTGAGGCAGAGTGAGGATAAAACCAAAAGTTGCTCCGGTGGCGTTTAAGCCATAGCTCAGTGATTCGCCAATTGGCATTGGCAGATTCTTTGGCTCCAGCAGCACTCCCAATAGTGGCTTGAACTCAGTTTTTGGCACGCCAGCTTCATCAACTAACGGCTTGCCCTCGGCATCGTAAATCGGCCGCTCTAAGAAAACCGGAGTGATTGTCAGCTCAAGTTGTTCACCGGCTCTGGTGACCACCACCTGGGATTGACTGCCAAGGTTTTCATTGAACCCAGCAATCACTTCCTGCCAGCTAGCAACCGGCTGGCCATTCACCGACGTGAAAGTATCGCCGGCTTCTATGCCAGCGAGCGCCGCCGGAGACAGCGGAGAATCACTTGGGCAACTGCCGTCTTCTTGCACATCAACACACTGGTAAACCTTTTGGATGCTCAGGCCCTGCTGCATGGTGCCGATGCCACTCAGGGCAATCGCAATAAGTAGCAGCCCCAGGAAGAAGTTCATAATTGGGCCACCGAGCATGATGATCAGCTTTTTGTATGGCGCGAGCAGGTAGAACTGTCGATTGGCATCTGCCTCTGAGATGTCTTCGCGCTCAATCGCTCGTGCTTCGTTGATCCACTTGGAGAACAAGCCTCGAGCTGGCTTTTTTTCCGGCGGATACATGCCGGTCATCAAAATGTAGCCACCTAGTGGAATGGCCTTGATGCCGAACTCGGTCTCTCCGCGACGCCAGGACTTTACGGTTGGACCAAAGCCGATCATGAATTGCTTGACCCGAACTCCGAATCGTTTTGCCGGAAGGTAGTGGCCTAGTTCGTGAAGGCCAATAGACAGCGCAATTCCTAAGATGACGGCGAAGATGCCCAGAACGTACAGAACGATATCCATTTGCTTCTAACGCTACCCGCTAAAGCGCTGCCTAAGCGTTAGCTATCAGCGAATCCGCAGTCCTGCGAGCCCAGATCTCGGCATCAAGGACAGACTCGAGACTTAGCTCACTAGATGCTTGGTGCTGGGAGACAACTTCTTCAATCACATCAAAGATTCCGGTGAAACGAATTTTGCCGGCGTGGAAGGCGTCGACTGCTTGCTCATTGGCAGCGTTGTAGACCGCTGGGTAGGTAAGGCCAGCGATGCCGACCTGCCTTGCCAGTGCTACAGAGCCAAAGACAGATTCATCGAGCGGTTCAAAGACCCAGTTGTGCGACTTGGTCCAGTCCACGGCCTGGCTTACGTGCCCCAGCCTCTCAGGCCATGCCATACCCAAAGCGATTGGAAGCTTCATATCAGGTGGTGAGCACTGCGCAATGACCGAACCATCCACAAACTCAACCATCGAGTGCACCACAGACTGCGGGTGGACAGTCACCTCGATGCGGTCAAATGGAATGTCAAACAAAAGATGAGCTTCGATCAGTTCGAGGCCCTTGTTCACCAAGCTGGCGGAATTGGTAGTGACTACCTTGCCCATGCTCCAAGTTGGGTGCTTCAGAGCTTGTTCTGGCGTTACGGCCTCCAGCTGTTGCTTAGTAAACCCGCGGAATGGGCCACCAGAAGCGGTGAGAATCAGCTTGGCAACCTCAGATTCAGTTCCCGACCGAAGGCACTGCGCGATTGCTGAATGCTCGGAGTCGACCGGAACGATTTGACCTGGGCTAGCAAGTTGCTTGACCAGTGGTCCACCGACAATCAAAGACTCTTTATTCGCAAGTGCTAGGACTTTGCCCGATTTCAAAGTGGCAAGGGTTGCTGCAAGTCCAACCGAACCGGTAATTCCGTTTACGACGACATCAGAGTCCAAATCAGTAACCAACTGCGCTGCAGCTTCAGCCCCAATGGCAATCGAGTCTTCCGTAAGTCCAAATTGTTTTGCCTGATCCGCTACAAGATCTTTATTTGAGAAAGCGGAGAGCCCAACCAGCTCGAGTTGCCCTGGATTTGCCGCAATAACCTCGAGGGCCTGGGTGCCAATCGATCCGGTGGAACCAAGGACAATAACTCTGCGCATTCCAAAAGCTTAGAACTCGCTTTCGAATCTGTGTAAATGGAGGCCAACAATCCCCGTGCGAAATTAGAATAAGAAACATGAGCCTTGAGCAAAAGAGAATCCTCGCAACCGCAATTCCAGGTCCACTTTCCACCCAGATGCAAGAACGCCGCAAGCAGGTAATTGCTGCTGGTGTTGGCACTGCCCTACCAGTCTTTATTGACCACGCCCACGGCGCGATCATGAAGGATGTTGACGGTAACCAATTCATCGATATGGGTAGCGGAATTGGTGTTGTCACCATCGGTCACACCAATGAGCGAGTAGTTGAGGCAGTTCAGAACCAGGTTGCAAAGCTGACCCACACGCTGTTCACCGTGGCTCCATACGAGCCTTACGTTCGTGTTGGTGAGCTAATCACCAAGCACGCTCCAGGAAACTTTGCTAAAAAGGCAGCCTTCTTTACCTCAGGCGCTGAAGCCGTTGAGAACGCAGTGAAGATTGCTCGCAAGGCAACCGGTCGCACCGAGGTCGCCGTATTTGACCACGCTTACCACGGCCGAACCAACCTGACCATGAGCATGAACTTCAAGATGCACCCATACGGCACCGGCTTTGGCCCGCTTGCCGGTAGCGTGCACCACGCTCCAATGAGCTACCCATTCCGCGACGGCGAAAGCATGACCGGTGAGGAAGCTGCAACTAGAGCAATCACCTACCTAGAGAAGCGCGTAGGCGCCACTCAGCTTGCCGCAGTCTTTATTGAGCCAATTCAGGGTGAGGGTGGCTTTATCGTGCCGGCTCCTGGGTTCCTTAGAACTCTTGCAGCCTGGTGCCGCGCTAACGGCATTGTGATGGTTGCTGATGAGGTTCAGTCCGGTATCGCAAGAACCGGAAAGTGGTTTGCCTCTGAATGGGAAGAGGGATTTGAGCCTGACCTAATAACTGTTGCCAAGGGCATTGCCGGAGGTATGCCACTATCCGGTGTGGTTGGTCGCGCCGAGATTATGGATGCTTCTCACGCAGGTGGACTAGGTGGAACCTTCGGTGGCTCCCCTACCGCTACCGCAGCTGGTGTCGCAGTTTTGGAGCAGATCGAAGAGGGTGGCTGGCTAGAGCGTGCCTTGGAGATTGAAA
>JBEGUQ010000035.1:0-11605 GCA_041178805.1 Actinomycetota bacterium | reverse complement strand
GGCGAAGAGCTTGAACTGTCCGCAAGCGGCACCACAGTCACCTACAAGGGATTCCTTGCGGTTTACGACGAGACCCGTGAAGACGAAGGCGACGAGCAGGCCAAGTTGCCACAGCTTGAAGTCGGTGACCAGATTTCTGTGAACGAGGCAACTGCAAAGTCGCACCAAACTCAGCCACCCGCTAGGTACACCGAAGCATCTTTGGTGAAGGCGCTAGAGGAGCAGGGTATTGGTAGACCTTCTACCTACGCAGCGATCATCTCAACGATTCTGTCTAAGGGTTATGTCGTAAAGCGCGGCAGTGCTTTGGTTCCAGAGTGGATTGCATTCACCGTTACCCGCTTCCTGGAAGAGAACTTCGGCGATCTAGTCGACTTTGAGTTCACCGCCAAGATGGAAGAAGATCTTGACCGTATCGCTCTTGGTGAGCTGGATCGCTCGAGCTGGCTAAAGAATTTCTACTTCTCCGAATCCGGACTCAAGAACACCGTTGAGTCTCTAGGTGAATCAGATCCGAGACTGATTAACAGTTTTGAAATTGCAGAAGGTATCTTGCTTCGAACTGGAAAGTACGGGCCATACCTTGAGGTGATGGAGGATGGCGAGCGCAAGCTAGTGAACATCCCAGAGGGGCTAACTCCTGACGAGCTAACTCATGAGAAGGCAATTGAGCTGATCAATACCCCAGCCGCTGAGGACCGAGTCTTGGGTGCAGAGCCGACCAGCGGCCTCGACATCATTGTCAAGGACGGTCGCTACGGCGCATACGTGACACTGGTCGACGAGGGTAACCCAAAGCCAAAGACCGCGTCGCTATTCAAGTCCATGAGCGTCTCAACCGTCAGCCTGGAAGAAGCGATCAAGTTGCTGTCTCTACCTAGAGTGCTTGGTATGGATCCCGAATCCGGTGTTGAAATTACTGCTCAGAACGGCAAGTACGGGCCGTATCTGAAGCGCGGAACCGACTCTCGATCACTTACTGCAGAAGAGCAAATCTTCGAACTCACTTTGGATGAGGCAGTTGAGATCTACAAGCAGCCAAAATACGGCGCTCGCAGAACCGCATCGACTCCGCTTCGCGAATTTGGTGAGGATCCAGCATCAGGCAAGCCGGTTGTGGCAAAGACCGGTCAGTTTGGAAACTACGTGACCGATGGCGTTATAAACGCCACCGTGCCAAAGGACGAGCCATTGGATGAGATCTCCAGCGACCGTGCCTTCGAGCTGCTTGCAATTAGACGTGAGAAGCTTGGGGTGGGACCGGGAGAGGTGCCAAAGACTTCAAAGGCTAAGAGTTCTAGGAAAAAGCGCTGACGTGTTTATTACTTTCGAGGGTATCGACGGGGTTGGAAAGTCAACTCAGTTAGACCTGTTGCAAAGCTGGCTTGAGGGCCGTGGCCGCGAGGTCATTAGAACTCTAGAGCCGGGCGGCACCGAACTTGGCCAAGAAATCAGACACCTCCTACTTCATCGCAAAGGTGATGTTGCAGCCAGGGCCGAAGCCCTGCTCTACGCAGCGGACCGCGCTCACCATGTCGCAACCAAAATTCGTCCGGCTCTAGAGGGCGGCAAAGTAGTTCTCAGTGATAGATACTTCGACTCATCGGTTGCATACCAAGGCGCGGCCAGAGAGCTTGATGTCGAAGAAGTTCGAAACATCTCGCTGTGGGCCGTCGACAACCTAATTCCAGACCTCACGGTTCTTTTGGATCTAGATGCCAGCGCTGCTATTTTGCGCAGAAACAAAACCGGTACTGAACCAGATCGTCTTGAGCGCGAGAAGGTTGACTTCTTTGAAAGAGCACGTTCGCAGTATTTGGAGCTTTCCAAAGAACCACGCTTTTTAGTGATTGACGCAACCTTGTCCATCGATGAGATTCAAGAGCAAATCAGAGCTCGAGTTTTGACCATGGAGAAAAGTTGAGCCACCCAGTTTGGGATGAACTGCTCGGTCAGCCAGAGGCAATTGAGCAACTTCAGAAAGCTGTTGCAGGAAAGCCAGATTCGGTTCACCACGCTTGGCTCTTTACTGGACCCGCAGGTTCAGGTCGCTCCAATCTAGCCAAGAGCTTTGCCGCCGCCTTGGAATGTGCTGAGGATGGCTGCGGCCAGTGTCAACAGTGTCGCCTAGTGCAGGCAGATGCTCACCCGGATGTTTCAATGCTCGTAACCGACCGAGTGGTTATTAGCATCGAAGAGGTTCGCGACTTGGTTTCTCGCTCATCGATGTCAACGACAATCGGTGACTACCGAGTGATCATTATCGAGGATGCCGACCGCATGGCGGAGCGCACCTCAAATGTCTTGCTAAAGGCCTTAGAAGAACCTGCCGAGAAGGTGGTCTGGATTCTTTGTGCTCCAAGTGTTTCAGATCTCTTGCCGACCATTCGCTCAAGAACTCGAAATGTGAACCTTAGGCTTCCGTCGATTGACGAGGTTGCGACCCTATTGGTTCAGCGTGATGGTGTGGCACTGGATGTAGCCAGAAAGGCTGCCCTTTTGGCTCAGAACCACGTTGGTATGGCAAGAAGACTGGCTCTTTCCTCAGACGCTCGGTCCAGAAGGTCGGAAACTCTAAGGGTATTGATGTCGATCTCAAACCTGAGTTCAGCAATGGTTGCGGCCGAGAAACTTTTGGGTGTCGCCAAGCGCGATGCCGAAGCATCTAGTGCAGAAAAAGATGCCGTGGAAAAAGATGCCCTAATGAAGGCGTATGGTTTGGCGGCAGACGAAAAGCTTCCTCCAAACCTTCGCTCACAATTCAAAGAGCTTGAGGAAAACCAAAAGCGCAGAGCTACCAGGGCGCTTCGAGACGGAATTGACCGCATCTTCACAGATGCCGAGTCCATCTACCGAGACCTAATGGCACTTCAATTAGGCGCAGAAGTTGAGCTTGTGAACACCGAGATCGAGTCGGAATTGCTTCAGCGCTCCCAGGGCACCTCAATCGAACAGACCATCGCGATTCTCGATGCAATAACCCAATCCAGGCAGCGGCTCGCTTCCAACGTGAGAGACCTGCTGGTCCTCGAAGCGCTCTGTACCAACTTCATCTTCCGGGGTCCTCTTGCGGCTTAGTGTGCTGGCTCTGTCGGTTTTGCTTGCCCTCACCGGCTGCACTGCGCAGGTCCCGAGTCCCACCGAGCAGATTGAATCTGGGGTTGATTTCTCGAACCAGCAGATCAGCTGGGAACCTTGTGATGCCGGTTTCGAATGTTCAGCGGTCGCGGTGCCACTTGATTACCTCAACCCAGATGGAGAGATTTTTGAAATCGCTCTAATTAGGAAAACTGGGACACAAAACCTTTCCCCGCTATTGATCAACCCTGGTGGGCCGGGAGCCAGCGGGGTGGATTATCTTCGGGATAGCTATGACAGCGTCGGCACCGAGAATCTACGTAAAAACTTTCAACTATTAGGTTTTGATCCTCGCGGAGTGGGCAAGTCTGCCCCGGTTACCTGCAACGACGTTGAATTGAAAGATCAGGTTTACTACGAGGAATCTGGCTTCCCGCTGGGCTCGGCGCAAGACCTTGAGGTTTCCAAGGACGTGTTGACGCGATTCGCTTCCTCCTGCCAGGAGTCCGGTTTTGATGTCTCTTATTTCAACACCCAGCAGGCTGCAAGGGACATGGATGTGATTCGCGCCGCACTTGGCGTTGAGAAGCTCGATTACTTAGGTTTTAGCTACGGTACTGAGCTTGGTGCTACCTATATCGCACTCTTCCCAGATCGAGTCGGAAGGTTCGTGCTCGATGGAGCAGTTGACCCGACACTGAGTTCTGGAGAGTCAACGGTGAATCAAGTTGCCGGGTTTGACAAGGCTTTTAGGACTTATTTGGCAGACTGCCTCGCGCAAGATGCTTGCCCATTCTCAGGAACCGTTGACGACGCCTTGAAGCGGGTTGATGAGCTGTTGATGGATCTGCAAACGACCAAGCTGGCAAGTCAATATGACCGCGAGGTTGGACTGACCGTTGCGCTCTATGGAATCTTTGCTGCGCTCTACTCACAGGCGTCCTGGCCCTACCTAACCCAAGCTTTTGATGAGGCGTTTCAGGGCGATGGTTCGACGCTGCTTTTGCTTGCAGATTTCTATAACGACAAAGATCCTGAGGGTGGCTATCTTTCCAACATCTCAGAGGCAAACACGGCTATCAACTGCGCTGATGAGCGGGCCGCCCCCGAGGACTTTGCAGCGGTGAAGCAGGCCGCGATTGACGCCAGCGAGGTCTTTGGTAAGTACTTTGCCTTTCCGGAATTAGGCTGCCTGGGCTGGCCCGAGGGTAAGTCGATGGTCGAAATTGACTACTCGGTTGGCCTAGAAATCGGCCCCTTGGTAATTGGAACCACTGGGGATCCAGCCACCCCTTATCAGCAGTCGGTAAGTCTGGCAAAACTTCTTAGCGGCGCAACGCTTCTAACCTTCCAGGGTGAAGGTCACACTGCTTACGGCTCAGACGATTGCGTCAATAAATACGTTGAGGAATATCTGCTTGGTCGAAATCTAACAACTTCAGAACTTCGGTGCGATTCGTAAATTTGTACTCCATTTATTGGATAGAGTGCGAAATTGCGTATGCATCCTTGGGTAACGACGCCCTGGGATTGGACAAAGGAGTTCAATGTCTCAACAGCAGCACGCAGCGTGGGAAGAAACGCAATCCTCCGCTGCATTTAGCCAGTTGAGAAAGAGCTTCAGAGGATTCGCTTTCCCTCTGACAGTTGCCTTTCTTATCTGGTATTTCCTTTACATTTTGCTCACGGCTTTCGCCCGTGACTTTGTAACCGCCCCAGTCATCGGCAACGTAAACGTCGCCTTTGTTCTAGGCATCTTGCAATTCGTTACTACGTTCGTGATTATGTGGCTCTACGAACGTCACTCGAGCAAGGTTCTAGACAAGGCTTCAGAGGAGCTGAAGGACGTAGTAGAGGGGAAGATGCGCTAATGCAAATCGACCACACTACTCTCTCATCTGCCATGTTTATCGGCTTCGTGGTCATCACCCTCGGGGTGGTGTTCTGGGCCAGCAGGCAGAACAAACAAGCTACCGACTTCTACAACGGTGGCGGTAACTTCTCCGGTTTCCAAAATGGTTTGGCAATCGCTGGTGACTACATGTCGGCAGCGTCATTCCTTGGTATCGCTGGAACCATTGCTTTGTTTGGTTATGACGGCTTCCTCTACTCCATCGGCTTCCTAGTCGCATGGTTGGTAGCGCTGCTATTGGTAGCTGAACCACTGCGTAACTCGGGCCGCTTCACCATGGGTGACGTGCTTGCGTTCCGCATGAAGCAGATTCCAGTCCGCACGGCTGCAGCTACCTCAACAGTTGTGGTTTCGGTGTTCTACCTATTGGCACAGATGGTTGGCGCTGGAGCGCTAGTTTCTCTGCTTCTGAACTTCACCGACCCAGCTGCAAAGAACTGGATCATCGTCGGCGTTGGCGTTCTAATGATCATTTACGTAACCGTTGGTGGCATGCGTGGCACCACATACGTTCAGATCATCAAGGCGTTCTTGCTAATGACTGGTGCAGCTTTGCTTACCGTGATGGTGTTGTGGAAGTTCAACTTCAACATCTCTGACCTTTTGGGCGCAGCTCAGCAGGCGTCTGGTAACCCAGATTTCCTCGAGCCTGGTCAAAAATTCGGTAAGGATGTCAAGTTGCCGGACGGCACCCTGGATCAAATGGCAACCCTGTGGAGCAAGCTTGACTTGATCTCACTTGGTATGGCCCTTGTGCTGGGTACCGCAGGTCTTCCTCACATCCTGATTCGCTTCTACACCGTGCCAACCTCAAAGGACGCGCGTAAGAGCGTTAACTGGGCAATTGGTAACATCGGTGCCTTCTACCTAATGACCATCGCACTTGGTTTTGGAGCTGCAGCACTTGTTTCCAGAACCTCGTTGCTTCGTGGTTTCAAGGTCGACGCGAATGGTTGCTTGGTTGACAAGGCAGGCGTTGCCATTGTCGATGGCGATGCCGCTTGTACTCCGCTAGATCAGCTGGCAAACCTCAGCGATGAAGCCAAGAAGCTAATCGTTCCAGTTGACACTTCAGGTAACGTGGCAGCTCCTCAGCTAGCCGAGTTCCTCGGTGGTGGTTCTGGAACTGTTGGTGGTGCCGTGATGCTTGCAGTTATCGGTGCAATTGCCTTCGCAACCATCTTGGCTGTTGTAGCAGGTCTAACCCTTGCTTCCTCTTCTTCGTTGGCACACGATCTATACGCCAACGTAATCAAGAAGGGCAAGGCGACTCCTGAGCAAGAGGTAAAGGTAGCCCGCGTTGCAGCATTTGCAATCGGTGCAATCTCGATTGTTTTGGCAATCGCAGCCCAAGGCCTAAACGTTGCCTTCCTAGTTGCAATTGCCTTCGCAATCGCAGCCTCGGGTAACTTGCCTGCCGTGCTGTACTCGCTGTTCTGGAAGAAGTTCAACACCCGTGGAGCCGTATGGTCCATCTACGGTGGTTTGTTCTCCGCAGTGATCCTGCTTATCTTCTCCCCAACGGTTTCGGGAACTGCGTCTTCCCTAATCCCGTTGGTTGAAGGTGGCATGGCATTCAACTGGTTCCCACTGGCTAACCCAGGCCTAGTCTCAATCCCATTTGGTTTCTTCATGGGGTGGCTAGGTACCGTAACCAGCAACGAGCGCAACTACGCGAAGTTCGCCGAGCTAGAAGTGAGAAGCCTCACCGGCGCTCACATCGCTAAGGCTGCTGAGCACTAGTCAAAAATACAAAGGCCCCCGAGAACTTTTAGTCCTCGGGGGCCTTTTCTTTATCTAGGCGAAAAGGCCCAGCAAAATCGCCACAAAAATGGCTACGAAGATTGCCGGGGTCACAAACTTGGCGATTTCAAGCCATGGTCTAAAGCTGATGATTCTCTCAACCAGTGGGTTCTTATCGCTAACGAGCTTTAGCGAATCGATGGTTGCTTGGGCCTGGGATGCTGCTGAATACTCAGCCAGTGCTCCAAGGATTCCGCTTGCCAGCAGAATCAGGGCGAAGCCAACCTTTAGGTAGTTGCGTCGGTGCAAGCTGGGCCAAAATCAGGTGCAGGCGATTTGTGTTGAATTCTCGGATTAGTTGCGAGGTTTCCATGGTTGCCCTTTCAGGAGATATAGACAGATGCCTAGTAAGAACACCAAGCTACAAGAAAAGCTTTCCATTCGCTTTCGAAAGCTACTCTCAGGGGCAACCGACGGCAACCCGCCTTGGCTTGCGGTGGTTGCCGAGATCATCCACCGTGACTTCTCCACCTTGGTTGGGGGAGTAAGGGCACTTTTGATGCAGGCCCTCCACCCGGGATCTCTTGCTGGAGTCGCGCAGCACTCAAGGTATGAGCAGGATCCTTTGGGCCGACTCTCTGGAACCATTCGCTGGCTTACCATCACAACATTCGGGTCGAACCAGGCTGTGCAAAATGAAGCCGGTCGAGTCAATCGCATGCACACCAGAGTCAGTGGTGAATACCAAACAGCCCAGGGCGAAACCTCAAGTTATCGAGCTGCCGACCCAAGGCTTTTGTTGTGGGTTCACATCGCATTTATGGAGAGCTTTCTAAGGTCCCATCAGAACTACTCCAAGGCCCCGATTCCAGGCGGAGCGGATGCCTACGTGAGACTTTGGGGAAAGTCTGTTGCACCACTTGGGCTGGACGATGTTCCAACCTCAGAGGCAGAACTCAATCTGCTACTTGATCAGTTCTGCGAAGAGTTGATCGTGACAGAGCAGACTCGCGGTGTAATCAGGTGGATCAAGAATGCCCCGTTGCCTGCTCTTACCAAGCCGGTCTACAAACTGCTCTTTTACTCGGCAGTTGCAAGTCTTGACCCGAGGTTCAGGGCACTCATTGGAATTCGATCCGCACCACTTTGGCTGCTCCGTCCGATCACGACGAGCCTTTTGTCTCTGATGCGTTTTGCAATTGGTGCTGCACTTAGAAGAATTGAACGCGTCCTGTCAACACAGGGGAATGCTTCGGGTTCTCAAAAGGTTGATAACTGATACCTCTTTGAATTCCGCCAAAGACTGCAATCTGAAGGCGGGACAACCCAAGTTTTACAACTTGGGCCTCCTAAGGAAATGGGCAACCGCAATGGTTGCCCATTTTTCTTTGGCGCTAAACTTTTGGGGTGCCGAAGGCATGCGCCACCCTAGCTCAGTCGGTAGAGCAGCTCCCTCGTAAAGAGCAGGTCAGGAGTTCGATTCTCCTGGGTGGCTCAGGTTTAAATGTGAAAAAGCCCCTCCCTTTCGGGAGGGGCTTTTCCTTTTGAACTAGTTGTAGATTGCTGCCCAGTCGCTTACCTCGAGTAGGTAGAGCTGTCCACCCTCGATGATGCTTGCCAACTTGGTAGCCGCGTCCGCAACGTCTGGTCTAGCCGTTGCAGGAGTCGCGTGGATTTGTGCGTTCAGGATGTAGTAGCGGCTGGTGTCAGTCGCACTCTTCTTGAAGAACTGAGTGACATCGGTAATGCCGCTGGACTCCTCGTCTTCGGTCATGAATGCTGCCTGACCCTTCTCGAAGTACTGCTTCTTGAACTGTAGGACCTCGGCTACCTGAGCGGTCTTGGTGTTGTAAGCAACTAGACGTGCGCGGTGAGCGTTGCTACCTGGGTCCTCCTGGATCAGCACGTTGCCGAGCACGTCGACTTCGATGTTGTCTGGCTTGGATAGGTAAGGAGCCTCAGAACCGTCCAGCAGCATGGTGATGGTTGCGCCCGCTAGTGGGTTCTTGATGTCCTTGAAGGTCACCTTCCATAGTGCTCCACCGTCACGGGAGACGGTCGGGGTTGCAGGGTTTGGAAGGGTTGCTTTTGCGTCCTTGTTGGACTGAGTGGTTACGAAGTAGTACACGTTTGGGTTCTTAGGGTCAAACGCGCCATCTTCAACGCGAGAGAATCCAAGACCCCAGGTCTGTGCAAATTCGTTCTGATTGGTTCCGCTGTTTCTCCAGTCCACCTCGTTGAAGGTAACCGGTGCCGTGGTGCCCTTTGGGTAAGCAGCGCGGTAAGCGGTGTCGTTGGCGATACCTGCAACTGAAAGTACGTAGTTCTTACCGTTGTTCAGACCAGCCTTCTCGAACCATAGGCCCTTGGTGGTCTTGGTTCCGACATACATCCACAGCTGAGACTTGATGTCGCTGCCGTCCTCGCCACCGATAACAACGGTGGTCTTGGCCTTAGTGTTTGCAACCTGGAAAGACTCCCAAGAAGCTAGTCCTAGACGAGGAAGCTGGACTGCCTGACCCGCGGTGTTGATCGCGAATGCACGGGACTCGTCGCCAGACTCTTCACCGGTTAGGAATACGTTGCCGGTGTAGCCGTAGGTAGTCTTGCCAGACTTGTAAGAAAGAACTCCTGCGGCTGCCATTCCTGCGGAGCAGAAGCGGTTTAGCTCGCGACCGTGCCAGTTGGTCTTGTATGCCGGGTCGACAACAGGCGCGAAGGCAGGGGCGCCTGGGACGGCGCTGTGCAAGCCAGCGGCGTAGTCATACCAAATGATGTCTTTGAGGTGCTCCTGAGCGGAAACCACTGCACCGGTCTTTGGGTCAATTGTGAAACGTGTGATTGTTGAACCACCGGTTGCATCGCCAAGCGCACGGGACGCGGTCGCAGCAGCACCGGTAGCGCTAAGTTCGTGGTTCATTAGAACCTGAAGCTTGCCACCCTGAGAGTAAGCGCCCATTCCGTCCGGAACGCCAGGAACCATCCAGTTTCCATAGGTGTTACCAGCGGTCGCAAGCACTGAGAGCTTTGCGGTTGATTCGAGTGACTCTAGGTAAATCGGCTCGGTCGAGTTCGCCGAAGCTGGGATGCTCATACCTAAAATTGCCGCCGGGATGACCGACAATGCAATGTATTTACGCATTTCTTCTCCTTGTTGATTGACGTTTGGAAGAACTATCAGTTAGCAAAAACAACTTCGTGTAGCTGTTTGATGAACAGGCGAGGTGACTTTGGTTTCGGCGGGGTGAAATCAAATATCTAAGTTCCAACGCACTCTGTGGTTGAAGAGCTAAATTGGCCACGTGCTAGAGATTCCTCCAACCGCCCCAAATCTCATTTCCGGTCATGTACTGCTCACGCAGCTGGACGAGAGCTACCTTGCCCCCTATTGCGATCTGATCGCAGATCCAATTTCAAAACACTGGACGGTTACAACCTCAACTTTTAGCGATGACCAACTTCTAGCTTGGCTGAGATCCCGATCGGGCCAATTAGAGCGTTTGGATTGGGCAATTTTGAACTCAGAAACAGGTGAGTTTTTGGGTGAGATTGTTTTGAACGAGCTCGACGTACAAGCTGCGACTATGAATCTTCGAATTGCTCTTTTGTCGACAATTCTTGGCAAGGGGATTGGAACCCAGGCCGTAAGGCTCGTGGTTGACTACGGACTTCAAGTTCTGGGTTTGTCTCAAATAACACTGGACGTATGGTCTGAGAACCAAAGAGCAATTCGCGTCTATGAAAAAGTTGGCTTTGTGCAGACCTCAACCATTGACGAGGACGGCAAAGAATTCGTCATCATGCAGATTGCCAACCCCGCTTCATAATTTGGCGATCGCTCTAAACTTTGCTCTGGATTGATTTCACAAAGGGAGAAAATGCCTACTTTTAGCGATGCTGAAAAAGCAGCCATGCAAGAACGAGCGCGCGAGCAGCGCGAGTTCAAGAAGCTCTCTGGCGAAGAGCAGGTCAGTCGCAAGATTTCAGAAATGAACCCTCACGAAAAGAAGATTGCTCAAGGAATCCATGACCTTGTGACTTCAATCGATGAGCGTCTAAAGCCGCAGACTTGGTATGGCATGCCTGCCTATTACTTAGATGGCAAGGTGCTTTGCTTTTTTCAAGCCGGTTCGAAGTTCGAATCCCGCTACTCAACCTTTGGTTTTCAAGAAAAAGCTCAGCTAGACGACGGCCAGATGTTCGCAACCAGCTTCGCAGTGTTGGACTACACCCCTGCTGTTGCAGATCAGATTGCAGCCCTGGTTCGCAAGGCAGTTGGAAAGTAACTAGAAACTAGCAAGCTCTGCAACGGAGCTGAATACCCGCTCACCGCTTGCTGATTTGTGAACCAAG
This sequence comes from Actinomycetota bacterium, assembly GCA_041178805.1. Taxonomy (GTDB): domain Bacteria; phylum Actinomycetota; class Actinomycetes; order Actinomycetales; family Microbacteriaceae; genus Aquiluna. Next base: position 519 of record JBEGUQ010000035.1, on the reverse strand, counting down.
CTAAAGCTCGGTGCACCAACAGTGGTTGCAAACTCAAAGCGAAGCTCTTCTGAAGCACCAGTCCAGCTCATCGAAAGTTTGTCCGAACCTAATACCTCCCAGGAGAAAGCTCCTTCAAAGGCGCTTGAGCGACGGATTCTCGCCATGGCGATAATCGCCTGGGTTACCTCAGTCTTCAGAGCCTGCTCGATTTCGGCAGGCGTGTAGTGGTGGCGGTTGGTGTCTCGACCCTGGTCGGTTTTTGCAAATAGCTCTTTGTCATCCATGCCATTGAACAGACCAACGTAGTAAACCTGTGGCTCTCCAGGAAGCAAGAACTGAACCATGCGTGAGATTACGTATGCGGTGTCATTAGCCAATATGTTTGGCAAGGTCGCATTGATCTGGTGGGGTAGGTCAAACCACTGTGGGATAACACTGGCGATAGCAGAGTGGCCACCGGTGTTCTCCTCGGCCTTTTTGAATATAAACGCCATCTCGTCCTGGGTGATAAGACCCGGGCGGCCGCCAATTGGACCG
>JBEGUQ010000034.1:0-8193 GCA_041178805.1 Actinomycetota bacterium | reverse complement strand
GCAGCATTTGAATCCAAAGAGCAGCGAATCTATGGCGTGCAGTGGCACCCAGAGGTAAAGCACTCGGAGCAGGGCCAGAACGTCCTTACTAACTTCCTTTACCAAGGAGCCGGCATTGAGCCGACTTGGAATTCCGGAAATGTAATTGCCGAGCAGGTTGAAAAGATTCGCGCACAGGTTGGAGATGCCAGAGTTATTTGTGGCCTTTCCGGTGGAGTTGACTCGGCTGTTGCCGCAGCCCTAGTTCACAAGGCTGTCGGCGATCAGCTGACCGCTGTGTTTGTGGATCACGGACTATTGCGTAAGGGCGAGCGTGAGCAGGTAGAGCGTGACTACGTTGCAGCCACAGGTATTCGTTTGATAACCGTTGATGCCGAGGAGAAGTTCCTATCGGCGCTCGCTGGCGTATCGGACCCAGAAACTAAGCGCAAGATTATTGGTCGCGAATTCATTCGCACCTTTGAAGAGGCAGAGCGCAAGCTAATCGCGGAAGCGGCAGCAGATTCTCGCCCGATTAAGTTCTTGGTTCAGGGAACGCTCTACCCAGATGTTGTTGAATCCGGTGGTGGCGCAACCGCCGGCATCAAGTCACACCACAACGTCGGAGGTCTTCCAGAGGACCTGCAGTTTGAACTTGTTGAGCCACTGCGCGCATTGTTCAAGGATGAGGTGCGAGCAATTGGTGCCGAGCTTGGTCTTCCACACGAAATCGTGCAGCGCCAGCCGTTCCCAGGACCAGGTCTCGGCATTCGCATTGTCGGCGAGGTAACCAAGGAGCGATTGGAACTGTTGCGAGAGGCAGATGCCATCGTTCGCGAGGAACTAAGTGCAGCCGGCAAGGACCTAGAGATTTGGCAGTGCCCGGTTGTCCTATTGGCAGACGTTCGCTCGGTTGGCGTGCAGGGAGATGGTCGCAGCTACGGTCACCCGATTGTGCTTCGTCCGGTTTCATCCGAGGATGCCATGACCGCGGACTGGTCCAGATTGCCTTATGACCTACTTGCCAAGATTTCTAACCGAATCACCAATGAGGTGGCGGATGTAAACCGCGTGGTTTTGGACATCACCTCAAAGCCACCTGGAACCATCGAATGGGAGTAGGTGTTTTTGGTCACCGCGGTGCCTGCGGTTATCTGCCAGAAAACACCATGCCATCTTTTGAGTTGGCATTCGAGCTGGGCTCAGACGCCATCGAATTCGATGTGGTTCTAACCAAAGATGCCGTGCCGGTGATTTTGCACGACATCGATCTAACAAAAACCACAAATGTTTCAGCTCACCCGAATTTTGCAACATCGGTTGACCTGTTGACCTTTGAGGAACTAAAGCAACTCCGCGTTATGGAGCGCTACCCAGAGGGCCGCCTCGAATCTGCAAAGCACAGTGGCGAATTTGAAATCCCGAGCCTGAGAGAACTGCTCGCCAATCCTGCCTTTGACGGCAAGCACCTGATCCTCGAACTCAAAGACGGCAAATACTTGCTTGCTCGCGGGTTGGACTTGGTGGCTGAAGTTGCCAAAGACTTAGCGACTTCCAATTGGAAAGAGCGCGGCATCAAGCTCACTGTCGAGAGCTTTGAATTCTCAATTCTAAAAAATGCGAAGAGCGCCTTCGGCGCAGACATCGACTTCGTCTTTTTATCTGCCCAGGAGACTTTGCCAGCGGGCAGAGAAAGCTTCGATGATGACTTATTGAGCGAGATTGCCTCGGAGTTTGATGGCGTCTCAGTAGCGATTGAGATGCTTTGGGGAAACGATTTTGTGGCACGAGCTAAGGCTCTAGGGCTTACGGTGTTTACCTATACCGCTCGAATCGAAACCGCGCAGGGTGATGTTGAGAGCTGGTTTGAGAAGCTGGCCCTAAGCGGTGTGGACGGAATCTTTGCCGACCAGCCAGACCGGCTAATCCAAACCGTCAGTCGGCTAACCTAAGCTACCTCAGATGCAATTAGACCTCTTCGAACAAAATGACCCAGACGCACTGCTGCAGGGCTTGAACCCGCAGCAGCGTGAGGCTGTCGTATACCGCGGCCGGGCACTTTTGATCGTCGCCGGCGCCGGCAGTGGTAAGACCAGGGTGCTAACTCACCGCATTGCACACTTCTTGGCCCAGAAAGAACTTTGGCCTTCACAGATCTTGGCAATCACTTTTACCAATAAGGCCGCATCCGAAATGCGCGAACGCGTTGAAGCTCTAATTGGAGCATCAAGTGAAGGAATGTGGATCAAGACCTTCCACTCGGCTTGCCTACAGATTCTTCGTCGCGAGGCAGATCGCCTTGGGCATGACTCAAACTTCACGGTTTATGACACCGGTGACACTAGAGCACTTTTGAAGCGATTGCTTCGCGAGGCTGGGGCTGAGGATGCAGATATCAAACCGCAGCAGGCGGCCGCGATCATCTCGAATGCCAAGAATGAACTTAAGGACGCCGAAGACTTCGCTCGCAATGCGGATCGCTCAAACCCTAAAGAACGAATCGTTGCCGAGGTTTTTCAGGCCTATGAGCGCGAGCTACTTCGCAACAATGCCTTTGACTTCGATGATCTAATCTCGGAAACCGTGGGCTTGCTTCGTGCTCACCCTGAAGTTAGAGCGCGCTACCAAAAACGCTTCCGACACCTGCTTGTCGACGAGTATCAAGACACCAACCACGCGCAGTATGCGTTGATTCGTGAGTTCACCAGGCCGCTGCCGGACGACTATGCAAACTTTGATGAGCGCACCGGCGAGGTATTGCAGCCAGCCCAGCTAACTGTGGTTGGTGACTCGGACCAGTCGATTTATGCCTTCCGCGGCGCTGACATTCGAAACATCACCGAGTTCGAGCGCGACTTCCCAGGAGCGCAAACGATCTTGCTTGAGCAGAACTACCGCTCAACCCAAAACATTCTCTCCGGCGCCAATGCTGTTATTTCTCAAAACCCATATCGACCAGCTAAGAACCTTTGGACAGACCAGGGCAGCGGCGAGCTGATTTCGATCTTCACCGGTTTTGACGAGCGCAATGAAGCTGCTTACGTGGTTGACCAGATCAAGCAGCTTCACTCCGAAGGAACCAACTACCGTGACGTTGCGATTCTGTATCGCACCAACGCGCTTACACCTTCTTTGGAAGCCGAGCTCAAGAGTCAGCTGGTTCCTTATGCGGTTATCGGCGGATTGAAGTTTTTTGAGCGCAGGGAAATCAAAGATGCCCTGGCTTACCTAACAGTGATTTCCAACGCGCGAAATGACGAGGCCGCTAGAAGAGTTCTAAACGTTCCAACCCGCGGCATCGGCGAGAAGACCGAACTAAAGATCGCGCAATTTGCCAGAGACAACGATATGTCATTTAGGCAAGCCCTTACCTTTGCGAGCCAGCTAGGACTTGGACCAAAACTGACGCTAACGGTCGAAGGTTTTGGCGAACTACTCAACGAACTAGATGCGCTTTCTGCGACCGAAGGCCCCGCCGAGGTGCTGAAGCTAGTGCTTGAACGAAGCGGCTATCGCTCATCACTTGAGGGATCTCGCGACCCACAGGATGAAGCAAGGGTCGAGAACCTTGATGCGCTTTTGGGTCAACTCTTTGACTGGCAGGCCAATAACCCAGAGGGAACCCTGGCGGACTACCTAGCCGAAGTGACCCTGGCAGCCGCTGCCGATGAAATTGAAGATGAGTCAGGAAGCATTTCCCTGATGACCCTGCACACTGCCAAGGGCTTGGAGTACCAGGTGGTGTTCCTAATTGGCCTTGAGCAGGGAACTTTGCCTCACGTTAGATCTTTCGATGAACCTGGTGGCCTGCAGGAAGAGCGCAGGCTGATGTATGTCGGTATGACCAGAGCCAAGCAAAAGCTCTACATCTCGCACGCCTTGCAGCGCACGCTGTTTGGCAACACCGCATCCTTTATCCCATCGAGCTTCTTAAGCGACATCCCAAGCGAACTATGTGAGCAGGTTGGAGCAGAGCGTCGTGAACTTCGCGCCGCCAGCACACAACCGGTGCGCTCAAGTTGGCAAGGTGCTGTCAATACCCCGGCAGCGATTAGAGACAACAAAGATCTAGAGCTAGCGGTAGGCGATTCTGTGCAGCACGACACTTTTGGCAAGGGCCGAGTAATCGCGGTTGCCGGTAATCCACCCAAACAAACTGCCGAAGTGCGATTCGACTCCGGAGTAACCAAGCGTTTGCTTGTGAAAATGGCACCAATTACCAAGCTCTAGGGCTAATCGGTCACCCTGATTCACTAGACTGACCTAGTTGTCCGCTGACTCTAGAAACGGAAATAACCGTGGATTTATTTGAATATCAAGCGCGCGATCTCTTCGAGAAGTACGGTGTTCCGGTTCTCGCAGGTCGCATCGCAGACACCCCAGAAGAAGCCGAAGCTGCCGCACAGGCAATCGGTGGAACCGTTGTTGTTAAGGCCCAGGTCAAAACCGGTGGTCGAGGCAAAGCCGGCGGTGTAAAGGTCGCTCACTCCCCAGCTGAGGCTCGCGAAAAGGCCGAGGCAATTTTGGGTCTAGACATCAAGGGTCACGTTGTAAAGCGCGTGATGATTGCCCAGGGTGCATCGATCGACAAAGAGTTCTACTTCTCAGTTTTGCTAGACAGATCAAACCGCACCTTCCTATCGCTTTGCAGCGTTGAGGGTGGCATGGAGATCGAGCAGCTAGCCGTTGAGCGCCCAGAAGCACTTGCGAAGATTCCAGTATCTGCAGTGCACGGCATCGACAAGGCAAAAGCGGTCGAGATTGCAACCGCAGCCAAGTTCCCAGCCGAGCTAATCGACGCAGTATCTGATGTGTTCGTAAAGCTTTACGACGTATTCAAAAACGAAGACGCCACTTTGGTGGAGGTCAACCCACTAGTGCTAACCACCGGTGGCGAGATCGTTGCCCTCGATGGCAAGGTCACTTTCGACGACAACGCAGAGTTCCGTCACGAGCGCGAGGAGATGGAGCGCGACCAGCTTGACCCTCTCGAGGCTAAGGCCAAGGAGATGGATCTCAACTACGTCAAGCTAGACGGCGAAGTTGGAATCATCGGTAACGGTGCTGGTCTTGTTATGAGCACCCTGGACGTCGTTGCCTATGCCGGCGAGCGTCACGGCAACGTGAAGCCAGCTAACTTCCTAGACATCGGTGGCGGTGCCTCTGCTGAGGTAATGGCTGCAGGCTTGGACGTTATCTTGAACGACCCTCAGGTTCGCAGCGTGTTTGTAAACGTCTTCGGTGGCATCACCGCCTGTGACGCTGTCGCCAATGGAATCGTTGGTGCGCTAAACACCCTGGGTGACCGCGCCAGCAAGCCACTAGTTGTTCGACTAGACGGCAACAACGTTGAAGAGGGTCGCCGTATTCTCTCCGAGTTCAACCACCCGCTGGTATCGCTAGCGGACACCATGGATGGCGGAGCCGACAAGGCCGCTCAGTTGGCTAACAAGTAAGGCTTTAGAAATGGCAATTTACCTAGACAAAAACTCAAAGATTATCGTCCAGGGCATGACCGGTGCCGAGGGCATGAAGCACACCACCCGCATGCTTGCAGGTGGCTCAAACATCGTTGGCGGCGTGAACCCACGCAAGGCCGGCGAGAGCGTTGAGATTGCTGGCAAGTCACTTCCAGTATTTGGATCGGTCAAGGAAGCTATGGCTGCCACCGGTGCAAATGTTTCGGTTATCTTCGTTCCTCCTGCCTTTGCAAAGGCTGCAATCATCGAGGCTATTGATGCTGAGATCGCACTTGCAGTTGCTATCACCGAGGGCATCCCAGTTCACGACAGCGCTGAGGCTTGGGCATACAACGTTGAGAAGGGTAAGAAGACCCGTCTAATCGGACCTAACTGCCCTGGAATCATTTCCCCTGAGCAGTCCAACGCGGGAATCACTCCTTCAAACATTGCTGGCAAGGGCCCTATCGGCTTGGTTTCCAAGTCCGGAACCTTGACCTACCAGATGATGTTTGAGCTTCGCGACATCGGTTTCTCAACCGCTATCGGTATTGGTGGAGACCCAGTTATTGGAACCACTCACATCGATGCACTCGAAGCTTTTCAGAACGACCCTGAGACCAAGGCGATCGTGCTTATTGGTGAGATTGGTGGCGACTCTGAGGAGAAGGCTGCTGACTACATCTCCAAGCACGTCACCAAGCCAGTGGTTGCCTATGTAGCCGGCTTCACCGCTCCTGAGGGTAAGACCATGGGTCACGCCGGTGCGATTGTTTCTGGTTCTGCCGGAACCGCTCAGGCCAAGAAGGAAGCGTTCGAAGCTGTTGGCGTGAAGGTTGGCAAGACCCCATCCGAGACCGCTGCGCTAATGCGCGAGATCATCTCCAAGCTATAAAGGTGAATCGGGGGCTCAGCTTTGCAATTTCAGCGCTGCAAGCGCTGATTATTGCGGCTGTCACGATTGGTTTAGTGATTGCCCCACTTACATTGGCCTGGTTTATCGAGGGCGACGGATCTGTTGACTGGATGGTGGCATTCCGCGTTGCCGGATATGCCTTCCTACTAGCCTGTGGTGTCCCACTGCAATTTAATGCCGGTGAAATTTTGGGCATTGCCGTTCCCGCTTTCACCATGTCGACCCTCCCTCTTGGGCTGACTGCCTTGATGGCGGTTTTGATTATTCGAATCGGACACCGACTCTCTGCTGCCAGTTCAATCTGGCCAGCATGGGTCGGCGGAGCGGTGGCATTTGGTGGCATTGGACTTGCGGTTTCGATGCTAAGCACCAACGAAGCAGTCGTGGTTGCCGAATGGGCTCCGCTGATCGCACCGGCATTGTTCTTCGGTGGAATCTTGTTTTTGGCATCAGTGCTTGGACCGAGATACGAGTTGTTCGAAGGCGCCAACCCCCCTGAGGCAAAAGAGCGCATCTGGGTGAGAAACCAAACCAAAGCGATTTTCTCCAAGCTCCACTGGGCCTTGGCCTCGGTGCTATCGCCAGCATCCAGGGTCGGTCTTGGCGTTGTAGCGGCACTGCTTTTGGTTAGCTCCGCGATGATTGCACTGGCTTTGGGCTTTGGCTGGATCGAAGTTGTTGCGCTCTACGAAGCTATGCGAGTAAGTGTTCTGGGTGGAGTGATGTTGACCATCGCTCAGCTGGCCATCCTTCCAAATCTGATTGTCTACGGCATGAGCTGGATTGCTGGACCTGGGTTCGCAATCGGAGCCGGATCCTCGGTATCCGCGCTCGGAACTCAACTTGGGCCAATGCCAGCTCTGCCGGTATTCGTTGCGATCCCAACTGCCGGTTTTGACCGAGCAATCTTGTTTGCGCTGATTCCTATCGTGGTCGCCTTCGTTGGGACGTTGCTTGCCCGTCGCTACACCGACCAAATGCGCTGGGAGTATGCAACTCGCTTCTCGGCTGCTGCTGCGTTCGCTTTTATGGCGGCACTAATTGCAGCGCTAACTGCATTTGCAATTGCCCTGCTAGCTTCTGGAAGCTTTGGCCCGGGCAGATTTAGTGAGGTTGGCATCAACAATGCACTGGTGTTTGCCGGAGTTCTGTTTTTAGAAGTATTGATTCCAAGTTTTGTGGCTGGTTTAGTTGTCATCAAGCCATACAGCGATCAGCAAGAACGTGGAAAGTAGGAGTCGAATGCTTTCGATTGTCGTCTTGATTTCGGGTTCCGGTTCAAACCTGCGAGCACTTTTGGAAGCCTGCGATAACCCACTTTTCCCGGCAAAGATTCTTGCGGTCGGAGCAGATAACCCGGCAGCGGGATTGGCTCACGCAGAAGAGTTTGGTGTTCCAACCTTCGTGGTAGAGCCTGGACTGTTTGATTCTCGAGAAAAGTGGTCTGAGGTATTGCTTGGCAACATCCAGTATCACAACCCAGACCTTGTAGTCCTAGCTGGATTCATGAAGGTTTTGCCTGCAGGTTTTGTCGCTGCGCTGAGCCCAAACATCATCAACATGCACCCATCGCTATTGCCGGCCTTCCCGGGCGCTCACGCTGTCAGGGATGCCCTAAGCGCAGGGGCTAGCACAACCGGTGCAACAGTTCACATCGTGGACTCAGGGGTCGACACCGGGCCGGTTCTGGCTCAGCGCGAGATTGCCATTCCTGCTGGAATCACTGAGTCTGAACTGCACGAGCAGATCAAGAACATCGAGCGTTCTTTGATTGTCGAAATTGTTTCTGAGATTGCCGAGGGCAAGCTCAACCTTTCAGAGAGGGCTATCTAATGGCTA
>JBEGUQ010000033.1:0-7934 GCA_041178805.1 Actinomycetota bacterium | reverse complement strand
AAGAAGATGCGGTTTAGGTCCTTTGGCGCATAGCTCAACAAGCGCTCGGCAAGCTCAATGGCGCGTGGGTGGGCGTATGCCCAAAGCGGCATGTAGTCCAGCTCCATCATTTGCTTGGCAGCGGCGTCCGCAAGTTCTTGGTGGCCGTGCCCTGCATTTACTGCGAAGAGACCACTTAGGCCATCGATGACCTTGTTGCCCTTGGAGTCCCAGAGGTAGTGGCCCTCACCGCGGGTGATGATGGTCATGTCCTTGGTCTGGTAGGGGGAGTGGCGGGTGAAGTGCATCCAGAGGTGGTCTTTGGCACTGCGCTGAAGTTCTTTATCGCCGTAAGGCTCGCCATTGCTCATCGCTTCGAAGAGCTTTAGTTCTCGGCGCTCGCCGGATTCGGACTTCTTTGACTTCTTCTTGCTGAGTAGGCCGAGTAGGCCTTTTGCCTTCTTAGGTGCCATTGCTATCACTCTTAACTTCGTCGTTAGTTGGCTGTAAAGATGTTATCTGGTTCCCCAGCTGTAGAACTGCTTGTGGAGCTTGAGGTAGACAAATGTCTCGGAGGAAATTACTCCGGGTAGAGCGCGAATTTTGTCGTTGAGCAACTGAATCAAGTCTTCGTCATCCTCACAAACCACTTCGACTAGAACATCGAAGCTACCCGCCGTGAGAACCACGTAGTCAACCGAGTCGAACTCCGTAAGCTGCCTGGCAACCTCTGAGGCATTTCCCATGCACTTGATGCCGATCATGGCCTGGCGACTAAAGCCGAGTTTCATGGGGTCGGTAACCGCCACCACCTGCATAACTCCAGACTCGGTCAGCTTCTGAACCCGCTGCCTTACAGCGGCTTCAGATAACCCAACGACTTTGCCGATCTCTGAGTAGGACTTTCGGCCATCGATTTGCAGTTGCTCAATAATCTTTTTGGAAACTTCATCCAGTTGAGAGCGACTCGCTCTTTCCATTCTTGCCATTGCAGAAGTATTGCCCACCGCGGGGTCACAGGCGATGGAATTCGCAACTAATTTGCCAAATAGTTACGAATTCAGTCGAGTTTCAAAACTAGGCTGTCGAAATGCCCCCTGCGGGTTTAGAGTCGAAGCATTACTAGCTCAATGAGGAGTTTCGCGTGTCAGTGAAGCAATTGAAGAACTTTGTCGGTGGCAAGTACGTTGCTGCATCTTCTGGTGAAGTAAGCGATGTCATCAATCCATCAACCGGACAGGTCTATGCCCACGCCCCGGTATCAAGCGAGCAGGATGTAGCCGCCGCCTACGAGGTTGCCCAGGCCGCATTTGAAGAGTGGGGTCAAACCACTCCATCCGAGCGCCAGCTAGCGTTATTTAGAATTGCAGACGCCCTAGAGGCTCGCGCCAAAGAGGCAGCTGAGGTTGAGTCCGAGAACACCGGCAAGCCACTTTCGACGCTCGTTGACTACGAGATCATGCCTTCGGTTGACCAGATTCGTTTTTTCGCGGGTGCTGCCAGAAACCTTGAGGGCCGCTCTGCCGGTGAGTACCTGCGCGATCACACCTCAATGATTCGTCGCGAGCCAATTGGTGTCATCGGTCAGGTGACCCCTTGGAACTACCCGTTAAACATGGCCACCTGGAAGTTTGCCCCTGCTATCGCAGCGGGTAACACCATCGTGCTAAAGCCTTCTGACACCACCCCGGCATCAACCTTGCTGCTTGCGGAAATCGCTGCCGAGTTTTTGCCTGCCGGTGTCTTCAACGTAGTTACCGGTAACCGCGACACCGGTCGATCCATGATCGAAAACCGCATCCCCCAGATGGTGTCGATCACCGGAAGCGTGCGCGCCGGAATGGAGGTTGCCAAGAGTGCATCTGCAGATCTAAAGCGAGTTCACCTAGAACTTGGCGGCAAAGCTCCGGTAATCGTGTTTGCCGATGCAGACTTTGCAAAGACTGCGGCTGGAATTGTTGCCGCTGGATTCTTCAACGCCGGCCAGGACTGCACCGCTGCAACCAGGTTGCTTGTGCAGGAATCTGCCTACGACGAATTCATGCCTTACCTATTGGCTGAAGTTAAGGCCAGTGCAAAGGTCGGTAAGCCTTCCGAGGATGACATCTTGTTTGGACCGGTCAACAACGCCGGCCAGCTAGCGCGAGTCAAGGGCTTTATTGACCGTCTGCCAGATCACGCCAGAATCGAGGCCGGTGGTAACCAGATTGGTACTGAGGGTTACTTCTTCGAGCCGACCGTTCTTTCCGGCTTCAAGCAGACCGATGAGCACATCCAAGAGGAAATCTTCGGACCGGTTATCACCGTTCAGAAGTTCTCGGACGACGCACAGGCTCTCAAGTGGGCAAACGACGTTCAGTACGGTCTAGCGGCTTCAGTTTGGACCACCAACCACGCACGTGCAATGCGCTTTGCAAAGCACCTGGACTTTGGTGCGGTTTGGATCAACACCCACATTCCTTTGGTTGCAGAAATGCCACACGGTGGCTTCAAGCACTCTGGATATGGCAAGGATCTGTCTCACTACGGCTTTGAGGATTACACCCGTATCAAGCACGTCATGAGCTACATCGGCGACTAAAAGCCAATTTCACAATCGGGTTCCAAAAAGTCGAAGTTTTATGCCAAACTTGGGCTTGCTTCGGAATCCCGGCAGCAATGTTCATGTTGGTTAACACTCACCACTGGATTGAAATCCGTGGACTAAGGAGATTGCAATGAAGGAAGGTCTTCCTCAGGACCCAATGATGCGTCAGCTCGTGCAAATGGCACGTGGCAAGATGCTTTCTCGTCGCGCTACCCTTTTGGGCCTCGGTGGCACCGCCGCCGTATTGTCTTTGGCTTCTTGTGCCACTGACACCAAGAGTGCATTGACCCCAGCAGCTGATCTATCTGACAGCGAAAAAGTTTTGGTTTGGCACAACTGGCCGCTTTACATGGATGGCGAGGATGACGGTTCTTATCCGACCCTGAACCGTTTCCAGGAGCAGTCCGGCATCACCGTCGAGTACATGATGGAAATCGATGACAACGACACTTGGTACGCCAAGGTCAAGGACCAGCTTGCTTTGGGTACTGACCCAGGCTTTGACGTTGCCTGCCCAACCAACTGGTTGGTAAACCGCATGATTGGCTTGGGTTACCTTCAGACCCTTGACAACGCAAACATGCCTAACAAGGTTGCAAACCTCGCTCCTGCTTACCTAGGCGATGCCAATGACCCAGAGCGTTCAATCTCCGTTCCTTACCAGGGCATCATCGGCGGCATTGTTTACAACAAGAAGATGTACAAGGAAGCAACCGGCAAGGATGCCCCAACTTCTCTAGCTGATGTTTGGGCTCCTGAGCTCAAGGGCCGTGTTGGTCTAATTTCCGAGATGCGTGACTCCGTAGGTCTGACCCTATTGAGCCAGGGCATCGACATCACCAGCGAGGACTCCCTAACCGAGGACGCGTTCAACGCAGCGGTTGAGTTCATTGCTGCACAGGTTTCATCCGGCCAGATCTTCAACATCAAGGGCAACTCCTATGGTGAGGACCTAACCAACGGCAACATCATCGTTGCATTGGCTTGGTCTGGAGACACAACCATTTTGAACGCTGAAGTTGGCGAAGAGCGCTTCGGCTTCGTGGTACCAGACACCGGTTCAACCATCTCCTCTGACTCCTTCGTCGTTCCTATGGGCTCGGCTCACAAGAAGAACGCAGAAGCACTAATCAACTACTACTACGACCCAGTGAACGCTGCTGAGTTGGCTGCTTACGTGAACTACGTAACTCCAGTGGTTGGCGCTAAGGAAGAGATGCTAAAGACCGACCCTGAGTTGGCCGAGAACCCATTGATCTTCCCATCTGAGGAATTCCTTTCAAACGTGTTCGCGTTCCGCGCTCTAACCGGACAGGAAGAGCAGCGCTTCGCTACTGCGTGGCAAAACGTCTTGCTAGGCGCATAGGTGGCAACAGAGTTCGTAGCTAGAGGTCAAGACCTAGAGCTAGTTGGCATTCACAAAGAGTTTCCTGGTTTCACTGCAATTGAGAACCTCGACCTAAAGATTCCAGCCGGTGAGTTCTTCGCACTGCTTGGGCCTTCGGGTTGTGGCAAGACCACCACTTTGAGAATTGTGGCGGGATTGGAAGAGGCAAGTCGCGGCAAGGTACTAATTGGCGGCAAGGATGTCACTGCATCCAAGCCTCACGAGCGTCCAGTGAACACCGTGTTCCAGAGCTACGCGCTGTTCCCACACATGTCGATTGTGGAAAACGTGGCATTCGGTCTTCGTCAGCGTAAGGTTTCCGATCCGCTGGCCAAGGCTACCGAAGCCCTGCAATTGGTTGAGCTAGAACACCTTGCCCTTCGCAAGCCACAGCAGCTTTCTGGTGGTCAGCAGCAGCGTGTTGCGCTAGCTCGTGCCTTGGTAAACCGCCCAGCGCTATTGCTTTTGGATGAGCCGCTTGGTGCGCTGGATCTAAAGCTTCGTCGCCAGATGCAGGTTGAGCTAAAGGCTATCCAGATGGAAGTCGGTCTCACTTTCTTGCACGTTACTCACGACCAGGAAGAGGCCATGGACATGGCTGACACCGTTGCGGTTATGAACAAGGGTGAGATTGAGCAGATGGGTGCCCCAGAGGCTCTGTATGACCGTCCAAAGACCGCATTCGTAGCAAGATTCCTTGGTCAGTCCAACATCTTCGTTGGTGACGTGGTTGAGGAAAACGACCACAGTATTTCAATTAGCTGCAACGGTCAGAGAATTGCCGCACCGAAGAAGCGTTCCGAGAAGCACAGCGGCAAGGTTGCTTTGGGTGTTCGCCCAGAGAAGGCAACCTTCCACGAGCAAAAGCCTGACCTAGATTCCAACCACAACCTAGTTGGACCAGGCGAGATCATCGACATCCGCTTCACCGGAGTTTCCAACCAGTACCTAATCGATGTTCCAGGCTTTGGTGACATCACCGTATTCGCTCAGAATGTTGGCAAGAGCCCGGTAGTTGAGCTTGGTGCTCAGGTTTGGGTTAGCTGGAAGGTCGAGCACGCGTTTGGTCTAAGCGATCTGCCACTCAAGGCAGATAACGACGAGGCGTAAAGCCCGTGGCATTCGTAGCGCTAGGACAGGGTTCAGCAGGTAATTCAGCGGCACCAACAAAGGCCTCAAGAGTCGCTTTTATTTTGCTGGCACCGGGCATGATTTACCTGGGGTTGTTCTTTCTAACCCCGTTGGTTTCTTTGGTTATTACCTCGCTGAAGACCGCCTCATTTACCGGCGAAATTGGCATGTATGACTACGGATTCCAGGTTTCGAACTACGCCTATGCGCTTGAGCAGTATCTTCCTCAAATCACCAGAAGCTTCGTCTACGCGCTAATTGCAACCCTGATGGCGCTGTTGATCAGCTATCCAATTGCCTACTTCATCGGTGTCAAGGCTCGCGCCAAGCCGATTTTGCAGGCGTTTTTGCTGACCTTGGTTATTGCACCGTTTTTCATTAGCTTTTTGCTTCGCACTTTTGCCTGGAAGCAAATCTTCTCGAACGAATCTCCTGCAACTCAGTTCCTGCAGTCCATCGGAGTGCTTGCGCCAGATCAGTACGTAATCGGCAGCAGCTTTGCGGTAATTGCAGGTTTGACCTACAACTTCATTCCTTTCATGACCCTGCCTATCTACACCTCTCTAGAGCGCTTGGACACTCGATTGGTTGAGGCCGGTGCTGACCTTTATGCCACACCAGCTCAGACTTTCTGGAAGGTAACCTTCCCGCTTTCGTTGCCTGGTGTCATCTCTGGAACTTTGTTGACCTTCATTCCAATCTCCGGTGACTATGTTTCGGCATCTCGAGACTTCCTGGGTGGTTCTGACACCGCAATGATCGGAAACGTGGTTGAGGCTAACTTCTTCCGCATTCAGGATTACCCAACCGCTTCAGCGCTCTCGGTGATGCTGATGGCTGCGATTGTGGTTTTGGTTTCGGTCTACGTTCGCAAGAGCGGAACGGAGGAGCTACTGTGAAATTTTCACTGGGTAAGTGGCTACTTCCAACCTATGTCGCCTTGGCGTTTATCTTCACCATGATCCCAATTGGCTACACCTTTGTTTTCTCATTCAACAAGGTGGAGAAGTCCAACATCGCCTGGAAAGAATTCACCTTCGACAACTGGCTAAACATGTGTGGGCAGCCGGTGGTTTGTGAAGCTTTCGGTAACTCGGTAGCGATCGCAATTATCTCTACCCTGATCTCCACCGGGCTCGGAACTGCAATTGCTATTGCACTTGGTCGTTACAAGTTCAAGGGTCGCGCAGCGACCAACTTGCTTTTGTTCTTGCCAATGGCAACCCCTGAGGTTGTTATGGGTGCAGGTCTTGCCGCTCAGTTCCTGAATGTTGGTATCTCAAAGGGCTTCTGGACCATCGTGGTTGCCCACGTTATGTTCACTTTGAGCTTTGTGGTGGTAACCGTAAAGGCCAGAGTTGCAACTCTGGACCCAAGACTTGAAGAGGCTGGTCGCGACCTCTATGCGAACGCTTCCTCGGTGTTCTGGAGAATTACCTTCCCACTACTTTTGCCTGGCATCATGGCCGCGGCAATGCTGTCATTCGCATTGAGCTTCGACGATTTCATCATTACCCAGTTCAACTCAGGCCCTGAGACTACGTTCCCTAAGTTCGTCTACACGGCGGCTGCACGAGGAATCCCACCAGAGGCGAATGTCATTGGATCGCTGGTATTCATCGTGGCAATTGCAATCGTGATGATCGTTCAGGTGCGGGCCTCGCTAAAGGCTAAGAAGCTTCGCGCTTAGCGGTATAGCGACTCAACTGCTTCGCGGAAGTGTGCGTTGTGGTGTGCAGCATCTTCCTCAGTTGCAGCTGGCGAGAACAACACCATGTTGTGGAATGGCGTCATCAAAATCCCGCGGTTGATCGCGTGCAGCTGAAGGTACTGCTGCAATTCAAAGTCATCGGCATCGGCTGCCTCGCGGCCGTTTAGCGGTGCTGCAGACCTAAAGCTGTATTCGCCACGGCAACCAATTCTTGAGACCTGCCAAGGCAGGTTGTATTCATCGATGACCGCCTGAATGTTATCTGCCCAGATCTTGGCCAGTGCTTCCATGCGGACAAATGCCTCAGGGGTCAAAACCTCGCTCAAGGTGGCTCGAACTGCCGCCATCGAAAGAGCGTTTCCGGCCAAGGTGCCACCAACGCCACCGACGTCAATGGACTCCAGGTTGGTGGAGGTTGCAATGCGGTTGGCAAGTTTCTCGGTTAGACCAAATGCACCCACTGGGACGCCACCACCGATTGTTTTACCCAAAACCACAGCGTCTGGGTGAAGGTCGTACTGCCTAGTCATGCCACCCACTCCTGCGGAGATGGTGTGGGTCTCGTCCAAAATCAACAGCACGTCATACTTCTGGCAAAGCGCCTGCATGCCCTCTAGGTAGCCAGGCTCTGGCAGCACGATACCGATGTTGGTGAGCGCAGGCTCCATCAGCATTGCCGCCACTTCACCGCTGGCGAATGCTTTTTCGGCAGCCTCCAGATCGTTGAATGGAATCACAACCGTGGTCTGGTTCGGGTGAACTGGCATTCCGATGTTGTCGTGACGTGGAACGGTGTTGCCGTTATCGTCCAGGACGGCAAAAGTTTCATCGACGGTGCCGTGGTAGCAGTAGTCGTGAACTGCAATTTTCTGTCGCCCGGTCACGTGGCGGGCGTAGCGCAAAATGTGTCGGTTGGCGTCGGTGGCGGTAAGAGTGAACTGCCACTTTGGAAGGCCAAAGCGCTCAGCTAAAAGATTTGCCGAAACGATGGCATCCTCAGTCGGCAACATGTAGGTCGAGCCCTTGGCGATCTGGTTCTGAACTGCCTTGACGGTCGCATCTGGAGCGTGTCCACACATTGCACCGGTGTCGCCTAGGCAAAAGTCGGTGTAGTCCAGGCCATCGACGTCTGTGAAATG
>JBEGUQ010000032.1:0-9283 GCA_041178805.1 Actinomycetota bacterium | reverse complement strand
TTAGAGACTCGCTCTGGCAAATCATGCAGTTGGTGCTGGCTTCTTCGCTGGCGTATTTGATTGCCCGATTCGGACTTGGCCATCCAGTTCCTCTGCTGTCGGTCACAGTTGCGATCTCCTCTCTTGGATTTGCTCGTGACACCAGACCTGGGCGAGTTGCAACAACGGCGCTCGCGATGGTTATGGGCGTTGTGCTCAGCGAAACGAGCCTCACGCTATTCGGTTCTGGAGCACTGCAGCTAACCGCAGTTATCTTGCTGGCCTTGCTTCTGGCGAGATTGATTTCTCCAAACCCGACATTTGCCCTCACCGTGGCAATTCAAGCGGTCTTGGTGCAGCTACTAGACGCCCCAACCGGTGGCGATTTCGCAAGGGTTATTGATGGGCTTATTGGCGGTTTGGTAGCGCTGGCTTTCACCGCGTTGGTGCCAAGAAACCCAATTCGATTGGCGAGGGCAGATTCGCGTTTGCTGTTTGAAGCGATCAAAGAGACCCTGGCAAAACTTCGCGAAGTGTTGCTCACTACCGATAAGGCAACTGCAGATATTGCGCTTGAAAACATCCGCCAAACCCAGCCCTTGGTCGATAACTGGCGCAGCTCTCTAGAGTCGGCAGCGGCCATTGCTCGAGTCTCTCCCTTTTACCGTTGGGCTCAAAAAGAAATTGCTGACCAGCGCGTCCTATTCGCAGGTCTTGATCTTGCGACTCGAAACCTGCGAGTAATCACAAGACGAATTGACTATGTCTTGCAGGATGAAAAGCCAAGGCCAGAGCTTGCCGCTGTAATCGCAAAAACTTTGATTGCGGTTGACCTCTTAGAGCAGAGTCTCGATGATTTCTCATTGCGCGCGAAGGCGCAGAAGTATCTGGCGAAGCTGATTCGCCAGCTGGACCCAAAGACAATTGGCGATGCAGGTTTGAGCGATCAGGTGGTGTTCATGCAGATCAGGCCGATGGTCGTCGACCTGGCAATTGCCGCAGGCGTAGAAGCAGAGCAAGCTCGAAAGCTACTTCCCAAGGTTGACTAAACTTAGGGACATGACTTACAACCTAATTTTGCTTCGCCACGGCAACAGCGTTTGGAACCAGAAAAACCTATTCACCGGTTGGGTGGATGTTGACCTCAGCGACCAGGGTCGTGAAGAGGCAAAACGTGCCGGCGAGCTTTTGGGGGAGTCAGGATTGACCCCAGATGTGCTTTACACCTCGCTACTAAAGCGTGCCATCAACACCGCACACATCGCGCTAGACCAGATTGACCGCAACTGGATTCCAACCTTGCGCAACTGGCGTCTAAACGAGCGTCACTATGGCGCGCTGCAGGGTCTAGACAAGGCAGAGACCTTGGAAAAGTATGGAGCAGAGCTGTTCCAGACTTGGCGCAGAAGCTTTGACGTCCCACCTCCACCAATTGCGGATGACAATGAGTTCTCTCAGGTTGGCGATGCCAGGTATGCGGACCTCGGCGCTGGCATTCCTCGCACCGAGTGCCTAAAGGACGTTCTCGTTCGAATGACCCCTTACTGGGAGTCGGACATCTCAGTATCGCTGAAGGCTGGAAAGACAGTTTTGGTGACCGCTCACGGCAACTCGCTTCGCGCACTGGTGAAGCACCTTGACGGAGTCAGTGACGAAGAGATTGCGGAGCTAAATATTCCAACCGGAATTCCACTTCACTACAAGTTGGATGAGAACCTAAAGCCAATTGTTCGCGGTGGCGAATACCTAGACCCCGAGGCAGCGGCAGCAGGAGCTGCAGCGGTAGCTAACCAGGGTAAGAAGTAACTAAAACTTCTTAGTCGTGCCACTCACCGGTCTGCAAGAAGCTGACCTTTGAGGAAATGTCCACTACGTGGTCTGCGAAGCGCTCGAAGTAGCGAGAAGCCAATGTCACGTCAACGGTGTACATCGCGTTCTCTTTCCACTCTGGGCTGAGAACCACATCAAATACCTTGCGGTGTAGGCGGTCAACGGCCTCGTCACGCGCCTGAATCTCGCGAACTAGGTCCAAGTCTGTGTTCTGCAACAGCTTGATTGCCTTGCCTACAAGCTCAAGGTCAATGCGCGCCATGTCCTCAAAGGTCTGGCGAAGCGAGGCAGGGATCGCGCTACCTGGGTAGCGGTAGCGCGCAATCGCAGCGATGTGGGAGGAAAGCGATCCCATGCGCTCCAAAGATGCGGACATGCGAAGTGCTGAAACCAGAATCCTTAGGTCGCGAGCCACCGGGCTTTGGGTCGCTAGAACTTTGATGACTAGTTCATCCAGGTCAAGTGCCTTGGTCTCGTTAGTCTCGGCTAGGGCTAGAGCCTCATCAGCCAAAGTGACATCAGAGTTCAGGAAGGCACGAGAGGCTTTGTCCATGATGGATTCGGCGTTTTCGGCAAGGTTGACCAATCGACCTTGAACATCTGCCAGTGCATTTTGAAAAATACCGTGCATTGTGCTTCCTCGAAATCTCTTTGTTCGGAGAGCTTTTCAA
Organism: Actinomycetota bacterium; assembly: GCA_041178805.1. GTDB lineage: Bacteria > Actinomycetota > Actinomycetes > Actinomycetales > Microbacteriaceae > Aquiluna. The sequence goes on along the minus strand of JBEGUQ010000032.1, from coordinate 6,803 downwards.
CTCTTGACTAATTCAAGGTTAATTCGTAACCAACCAAAAGCAAACTTGCCGAGCCAAAGCAATAAGTTCTCCTAGTCTTTCCCATAGAAGAATCTGTTAACCTAGTAAACATCCAGCGATGTAGAGAGCGGGTGGCCCATGGGGTTCCTAGCAGCCCGTCGCGCTCAAAAAGTTGAAGAGTCCAGAGACTTCGATGCGTTTCAGAGTATTGCCGCTCAGGTTGTGGATGTTATGGCCACCGCAGGCGTGGTACTCGATCTCAATAATTCAGTACTTCGAGCATCGCCTGGCGCGATCCAACTTGGACTGGTGCAGAACCGTCGGTTGATTCACGCCTCCTTAGTCAAGCTTGTCGAAAAGGCAAAGAAGACCTCCGGTGCAGTCCAGCAGGAGTTGCTGCTAGAAACCGGATTGCGTCGCGACAAAGTCTGGGTTGAGGCAAGGGCCGCGCAGTTCGGTGGCGAATACGTAATGCTCCTGGTAGATGACCGCACCGAATCAAAGCAGTTAGAGGACACCAGACGCGACTTCGTCGCCAATGTTTCGCATGAGCTAAAGACGCCAATTGGGGCAATTGGATTGTTGGCAGAGGCAATTCAAGGCGCTACCGACGATTCCGAGATGGTGAAGAAGTTTGCCGAGTCAATGCAAAAAGAGAGCCAGCGATTGGCGAACTTGGTGCAGGAGCTCATTCAGCTCTCCAAGGTTCAAGGCGCAAGAGTTGGCGAGAATTCAACAGAGGTTGACCTAGCAGCTGTCATCACAGATGCAGTAGACAGAAATCTATTGATAGCCGAACAGCGCAACATTCGAGTGGTCTCATCGGCGGAGCCTGGCACTGTCGTGCTGGGTGATTACGAAATGTTGGTCACCGCGGTCAGAAACCTGATCGAGAACGCGATTGTCTACTCAAACCCTGCAAGCCAAGTCGGTATCGGGCTAAAGGTTGTTGACGGGGTCGCAGAAATTGCGGTTACCGATTCGGGCTTAGGTATTTCCGAGAGCGACCAAAAGCGAATCTTTGAGCGCTTCTACCGAGTAGACCCATCCCGTTCTCGCGAAACCGGCGGCACAGGTCTTGGGCTGTCGATCGTCAAGCACGTTGCCGCTAACCACGGTGGCGAAGTCAAGCTATTTTCCCAACCTGGCGTTGGATCAACTTTTACTCTTCGACTGCCAATTGACACCCAGGAGATGCCATGACACGTGTACTTGTAGTTGAGGATGAAGTAAACCTAAGGGAGCCGTTGGTTTTCCTATTGCAGCGCGAAGGTTACGACGTCATCGAAGCCGAAGACGGCATTACTGCTCTGGACAGCTTCCGAACTCACGGTGCCGACATTGTGCTTTTGGACCTCATGCTTCCAGGGCTATCTGGCAACGAGGTGTGCCGAGCAATTAGGGCCGAGAGCTCGGTCCCAGTGATCATGGTGACTGCAAAGGACACCGAGATCGACAAGGTAGTTGGTCTAGAAATTGGCGCTGATGACTATGTGACCAAGCCTTATTCCACCAGAGAGCTACTTGCTCGCATGAAGGCAGTTTTGCGCCGCGGTGCAGAGCCTCAGGCAGCTGAACATGGGCTTTTGAAGGCTGGTCCGGTGGTGATGGACATCGAGCGTCACGTGGTCACTGTGAACGGTGAGAAGATCCAAATGCCGCTCAAGGAATTTGAACTCCTTGAACTTTTGATGGAGAACGTGAACCGCGTGCTAACCCGTGGTCAAATCATTGACCGCGTATGGGGTTCAAATTACTTTGGTGACACCAAGACCTTGGATGTCCACGTAAAGCGCATTCGCTCAAAGATTGAAGAAGATCCTGCTCGACCACGTCACCTTATGACGGTTCGTGGCTTGGGTTACAAGTTCGAGATTTAGTTCAGCGATTCCGCGTACTCGCGGTACTCAGCTAGCGAACCATCCATAACTGGAACGTTCAAAACATAAGGGTCTCCGCCACCCGAAACTGCAACCTCGTGAACCTGTCCCGGGGTGCCATCAAGCTTGAAGGTAACTGGCTCGGTGCCGTTGTAACCAAGGTCAAACTTGGTGCCAGCCTTCACGGCAAACTCAACACGAATGTCCTGGCCCGAAGAGTCCTTGGTCTGGACCGACGCCATTAGGTCCTCTCGCGATGAGTTCACGAAAGAACCGATCAATACTGCTCGGCCGCTGTCACCCTGAATCAACAAGACGTTGCGAGCCTTTAGGGACTGTGCGTCAACCTGAACGCCGTCGCTTGGAGCATATGGCTGCAGCGAGGAAACATTGCCCGAAAGCGAGCAACCTGCCAAGGACAGGCTGGCCAGGGCCAAAAGGGTCAAAGAAGTAATTTTCTTTACGTTCACGAAGCTCTCCAAAGGACGTATTGGCCCAAGTCTAGCCTAGGAATTAGCCCTGATCTGTGGTAAACTTGCGGTTTTGGAGCCGAAAGAAGCGCATGAAATTTGAAGTTGGCGAAACCGTTGTCTACCCCCACCACGGTGCTGCTGAAATTATCGAAGTTTCCGAGAAGACCATTCGCGGCGAAACCAAGAAGTATCTAACCCTTCGCGTTGTAGTTCAGGGCTCCAAGTTGGAGTCCGGTTCAGAGGCGTCTCCAGATCGTCCAAGCCAGGAACTAATCATTCAGGTTCCAGAAGATAGCGTTACCGAGGTCGGCGTCCGCGATGTCATCGACAAAAAGGGTGTTCAGCAGGTATTTGACGTGCTGCGTGCAGAATTCGTAGAAGAGCCAACCAACTGGTCTCGTCGCTACAAGGCAAACCTTGAGAAGCTAGCCTCAGGTGATGTTGTCAAGGTTTCTGAAGTTGTTCGTGACCTATGGCGTCGTGACCAGGACCGCGGTCTATCAGCTGGTGAAAAGCGCATGTTGGCTAAGGCCCGCCAGATTTTGATTTCAGAACTAGCTCTTGCTCGCAAGGTTGACGAGATTAAGGCCTCGGCTGAGCTAGACAAGGTATTGGCTAGCTAAATCATGAACGTTGCGGTGGTTCTAGTTGCCGCCGGCAACGGCGAGCGACTCGGTGCTGGCATTCCAAAGGCACTGGTTGAAATTGCTGGCAAATCACTTCTTGTTCACGCTTTAGAGTCGATCCAAAAATTCCAGCCTGCGCAGCTAGTTGTGGTTGCTCACGAAGATCACGTCGAAGAATTTGAAGCACAGGTTCGAACTACCTACCACGGCAAATTTTCTATTGCCAAGGGTGGCGCATCCAGGCAGGGTTCGGTTGAAAACGGCCTTGCGCTTGTGGCCCAGGAATTGGTTTTGGTGCACGACGCTGCTCGATGCTTTGCATCTGCAGAGCTATTTGAAGCCGTTGCAAACGCACTATCAACTTCAGACGTTGTGATTCCCGTGATGCCCGTTACCGACACCGTTAAGCGGGTATCGGGCACTGAGGTCCTTGGAACCGAAGATCGCAGCACACTGCGACTTTCTCAAACCCCACAGGGCTTCAAGACCAAAGCGCTAAAGAAGGCACTAGCCGAAGCGACATCCGAGTTCACGGATGAGGCTGCACTGATGCAGTCGGTTGGTTTTTCTGTTACTTCTGTTGCCGGTGAAGCGAACGCATTCAAGGTAACGACCAATTCTGACCTCGATCGAGCAAGGCAAGACTTTGGACAGTGGGCCACCGGAATTGGAACTGATGCCCATCAGTTCTCCGACTCCGGAGAGCTTGTGCTCGGGTGCCTTATTTGGCCAGAGCTTCCAAAACTCGAAGGTCACTCTGATGGCGACTCGGTTGCTCACGCAATTGTCGATGCGTTGCTCTCTGCTGCTGGGCTTGGGGATATCGGATCTAACTTCGGTGTGGACCGTCCAGAATTTGCAGGTGCCAGTGGTGAGATTTTTATCTCTGAGACCCTCAAGTTGATTGCTGCCAAAGGATTCTCGGTTGAGAACGTTGCGGTTCAGGTGATTGCCGATAAGCCAAAGATCGGACCTAAGCGGAACGAACTAGAACAGCGACTGAGCAAGGTTGTCGGAGCCAAAGTTTCGGTCGGTGCAACCACTACAGATGGGCTTGGGTTCCTTGCGGATTCTAGAGGCGTTGCAGCGGTTGCAACGGCGTTGTTGAAGGTGCTTGGTTAGGCTTTGGACATGAAGATTTTTGACACCCGAACTCAGGCGTTGCGGGACTTTACTCCCATAACTGCTGGTCGGGTTGGAATCTACGTTTGCGGCCCAACCGTTCAATCTTCTGCGCACATCGGACACTTGCGTTCGGCACTTGCCTATGACGTGATGTCAAGGTGGCTTACTCACCTAGGTCTTGAGGTGACCATCGTTCGAAATGTCACCGACATCGACGACAAGGTGCTGGAAAAAGCAGTTGAGCAAAACCAAAACTGGTGGTCACTGGCATACGCCAACGAATTACTCTTCGCAGCTGACTTTAGAAAATTGGGCATCGAAGCACCTTCTTATGAGCCTCGCGCTACCGGTCACATTCCGCAGATGCTGAAGCTAATTGAACTTTTGATCGAACGTGGTCACGCCTACCGAGCACTTGATGGCTCAAGCAATGTTTACTTCGACACTGCAAGCTGGCCTCAATACGGAGAGCTGACCAACCAGTCTCCAGAAGACATGGAATCGCAAGAAGCAACCTCGGATAAAAAGCGCGCTCAAGACTTCGCGCTCTGGAAAGCCGCTAAGCCGTCTGAGCCAGAAACCGCATCCTGGGATTCCGCTTTTGGTCGCGGACGCCCAGGCTGGCACATCGAATGCTCAGCGATGGCGAGTCACTATCTTGGAGAAAACTTTGACATCCACGGCGGCGGCTTAGACCTGCGCTTTCCACACCACGAAAACGAATTGGCTCAGTCTTCGGCTGCCGGTCACGGCTTTGCTAACTACTGGGTTCACAACGGGCTGGTCACGGTAAATGGCCAGAAGATGAGTAAGTCCCTGGGCAACTCGGTTTATTCAAGCGACCTATTTGCTTTGGCTAGCGCGCAGACGGTTCGCTACTACCTAAGTTCAGCTCACTACCGTTCTGTCTTGGATTACCAGTCTTCGGTTTTGGAAGAGGCAGATGCCGCTCTTGGTCGAATCTTGGGCTTCCTAGAGCGCGCAGGTCGTGAGCTAGCACCAACTCGCTTTAGCGAGCCGGATGTTTCGATTTCGATCCCAGCAGAGTTTGCCGCCGAGATGAACGATGACTTCAACGTGCCGGCAGCTTTGGCAGTAGTGCACGAACTAGTTCGCTCTGGTAACTCTGATCTGGATGAGCAAAGACTTCGTGAAGCTGCCGAAAAGCGCGACCAGGTCAATTTGATGCTCGAGATTTTGGGTCTGGCACCAAGTCAGTGGCAGTCTCAGGTTTCCCGCGAACACCAAGCTCTTGACTCACTAGTTCAGCGAATCAGAGAACAACTTTCCGCAAGTTCCATTGAGCTGTCGGATTCACAAAACCAAACACACTGGAGTCTGAGCTAATGGCAAAAATTGGAAGGCCCGGCGCGGCCAAGGGTAAAAAGGGTGCTGTCAAGGGCACCGGCGGTCACGGCCGCCAGGCACTTGAGGGTCGCGGCCCAACCCCAAAGGCTGAGGACCGCCCGTACCACAAGGCATACAAGGCCAAGAAGGCAGCTGCTGCCGGAGTAAAGCCAAAGGCTGAGACAAGATCTAGCCGCAAGGGTGAGTTCGTTGCTGGTCGCTCCGGAATGGGCGCACGCGCCATCTCCGGCGAGGTGCTTTCCGGTCGCAACTCGGTTGTCGAAGCACTGAAGGCCAAGATTCCTGCAACCGCTTTGTTTATTGCTCAGCGCATTGAAATGGATGACCGAGTAAAAGAGTCCATTGCAATTGCGAATGGTCGCGGCATTCCACTTTCTGAAGTTACTCGCGCCGAGATCGATCGCATGACCGGTGGCGACAGTGTTCACCAGGGCATTGCGCTGCAGGTTCCGCCTTACAACTACAAGCACCCAATGGAGCTGTTGGACAGAGCCCTATCAACCGGCCACCTTCCACTGCTTGTCGCACTCGATGGCGTTACCGACCCTAGAAACCTAGGTGCGATCATTCGTTCCATCGCAGCCTTTGGTGGTCACGCATCGAACCTGAACCAGACCATCAAGGAATACAAGGCGCGTGGAGTATTCGTGATTGGTCTTGACGGCGATGGCGATGTGATGCTTCCAGAATTCACTTTGGCCGACAAACCACTTTTGGTAGTGGTTGGTTCTGAGGGTAAGGGTCTATCTCGTTTGGTTCAGGAGAACTGTGACCAGGTGGTTTCGATTCCTATTACTGCAGCTACTGAGTCACTCAACGCAGGTATTGCGGCATCTGTTGCGCTTTACCAGATTTCGAGCATGCGCTCTTAAACGCGATCTCTCCAGTCGCCCTCTTCATCATCGTCGGCAACAACGATGAGTCCCGAGGGTACTGCTTCGGCAAGTGTGATGCTCTCGGTGGTCGGGGTTCCGATCAGCGCTTCTTCATCGCGACGCTTTGAGAGCACCTCGGATACATAACTGCGCACTGCTTCAAGCAGCGACACGTCAGCTCCCGCATTTTCGGATTTATACCAGCGGTGCTCGAGCACCTCGTGGAAGACCTCGGCAGGCTCTAGCTTGCCGGTGTATTCGCTTGGGATGGCTCCAACTACTGGTTCATAGACTTCGCTGAGCCATTCGTGGGCAAGTACTTCCTCATCGGCGCCAGGACGCTTGTGAGCAAGGCGATACTCATCTATATCGTTGAGCAACCTGCGTGCTTGGTTTTCTTCAACATCCAAACCGGTAAGCAGTAAGAGCCTTCTGGCGTGGTGACCGGCATCAACA
>JBEGUQ010000031.1:0-8467 GCA_041178805.1 Actinomycetota bacterium | reverse complement strand
GCCGCTAGTGCAAAGCACTACGACGAGGTAATCGTCCTTGGCTACCGCAACGCAATTAGCGAGGCGGAAGCAGACGCTCAGACCATGCTCACCATGCTTCAGATGAACCGTCTGTTTGAAGCACCTGGCAATGGCGTTGAGCCAACCCGTTTGGTTGCCGAGATTCTTGATGGCCGTAAGGCAGAGATTGCTCGAGTTGCAGCGGTTGATGACTTGGTCGTTAGCGACAACCTAGCTGCACTTCTCATTGCACAGGTTTCTGAGAACCCAGCTCTTGCTCCAGTATTCGAAGACCTATTCGATGCAGATGGTGCATCGATTAGCGTCCGCGACATCGCACTCTACGCACCAGTTGGCAAGGAAGTTAGCTACGCGCAGCTGGTTGCCAATGCCCGTGCAAAGGGCGAGTCGGCTATCGGTTACCGCTCGGCAACCAAGAGTGCTGGCGATGCAGCAGCAGGTGTCTCGCTAAACCCAAGCAAGGAAGCCATGTTCACCCCGCAAAAGGGTGACTCCTTGATCGTGGTGGCTGACACCGTTCGCTAATGCTCGAAGAGATTCGCAAAGACATACGTTCTTTCGCACGCCCGGCTCACGCCATTGACCTAGCTTGGTTTTATAAAACTGGACCCGGTGAGTATGGTGAGGGCGACAAGTTTCTGGGCGTAAAAGTTCCAGAAACCAGGGCCGTTGCCCGCGAATACAAAAGTGCCAGCTGGGATGTGATTTCCGAGCTTTCCAAAAGCGAGTATCACGAGGATCGATTGTGTGCGGTTGTGATTCTCACCAATCAGTATGAAAAAGCAAAAGATTCAGCCCTACGCGACGATCTATTTGAGAAATACCTAAGCCTCTACGACTCGGGCTGCATCAACAGCTGGGACCTGGTCGATGTTTCGGCGAATCGGTTTGGCAAGGAAATAATTGATGACCCAAAGGCAATTGAGTTTTTGGTCAAGCGCACCAAATCAAAAAACCTTTGGATCCAACGCAGTGCTGTGATTCTCACTTTCCCGATGATTGCGCAGTTTGATATGGCACCAACTTTGACTATCTGCGAAGAGTTGATTGATCACCCGCATGACCTGATTCACAAAGCAGTTGGCTGGTCGCTTCGCGAAGTTGGTAAAAAAGATCTTCGCGCGTTGCGCGATTTCCTAGAGCAGCACTCCGCGACCATGCCCAGAACCGCGCTTCGATATGCGATTGAGAAGCTAAGTGAAAAAGAGCGTCAGGACTGGCTTAGTCGGAAAGCTCGAGCACAACAGGAACGTGGTCGCTAGGACCTTCGCCTTTGCGCTCATCGCGCTCGATTGATGCGCCAGTCACTTTTTCGGTGAGGGACTCAGAGGTTAGGCAGAAGTCAATTCGCATACCGTTGTTCTTTGGGAAGCAGAGGTCTTTGTAATCCCAGTAGGTGTATTGGCCAGGGACTAGTTCACGAACAGTATCGACAAGACCAATTTGCTCGAAGGCTTCAAAGGCTTGGCGTTCCGGTTCTGAGATGTGAGTCTCGAACATCGATAGGTCGTAAACATCGCTATCAAGTGGCGCGATATTGAAATCGCCCATTAGGCAAAGGTCCAAGTCGGGGTTTGCTTCTAGCTGCTCAGCGGTATTGGCGGCTAGGCGATCCAGGAACTCGAGCTTGTATTCCATGTGGGGGTCTTCAAGACCTCGACCGTGAGGAACATAGAGCGACCAGATTCTCACTCCATTGAAAGTTGCACCAATCGCTCTGGCCTCGACGACGTCTTTGAACTGAGGCTGATCGGTGAAGGAGAGCTCGATATCCTCGGGTTCCAAATCTGCGCGGTAGGCGAAAGCAACGCCATTCCACTGGTTGAGGCCGTGGGCAATGACCTTGTAACCAATGGCCTCAAAGTCTGCATATGGGAACTGCTCTGGCTTGCATTTGATTTCCTGCATGCCAAGCACATCAACCTGAGTGCGCTCTAAAAACTGAATCACTCTCGGGCTTCTAGCGCGGACAGAGTTGACGTTCCAAGTTGCGATTTTCACCCCTCAACTCTAGCTAGACACCGGCTTGCCCAAAGCTTCCGCAAGGTGCATATTTCAGGACTAACGCTGTATTCCAAGACCTAGGTTTTACTGGAGCTTGTATGTCTAGGGGTTGGCTTTGAAGATGGTATTCGCGAGGCGGTTGGCCGCCAACGCTAGCCTTGCGCTACTTCTGAGCATGGCTTTTGCTGGCGTGGTTACCGAATCGTCCAATACCCCAGCAACCGCATCGGCGAGCGCTTGCCCGTCAGGCTGGACCTTCACCCAGCGAACAGCTTCTACCTCTGATGTGCCCTGGCCTGTCTACTGCCAGAAAAATTTTGCCGTCTCCACCTCGACTCAGGTCACAAGCCTCTCTCCTTGGGCCGAGGAGGTTCATGTTGAGATTTACGGAGCTCCTGGCGGCTCGGGTGGTGGTGACGCTGGTGTTACCGGTGGCGCATCCGGTTCAGTAGGAAAGGTTGCCGGAACCGTGGCGATTACCGCCGGGGTCAACTTGCAAGTTTCCGTAGGTGGTGCTGGAACAAATGGCTACGGCAGCGGCCCGGATCCTGCCGCTGGCCCTGCCGGAGGATTTAGCTCAATGGGCTTCACCGGTGGTGCCGGTGGACCGCGAGGCTGTAGCTTCGGTGGCTGTGGTTCGGATCGCGGTGGCGCAGGTCTCGGTGCCGGTGGCGGTGCAGGATCTGCAGTTTCCTTTAGCGCTCGACTTATCGTTGCCGGCGGCGCCGGTGGTGGCGGTGGCGCAAACTGCTATGGCTGTTCAAACCCAAACGGAGACATTCAAGGTAATGGTGAAGCGGGCCAGACTGCCCAGCTTTTCCGCGCTGTAGGAACTTACGTTGGTGGCAATGGTGTCGGCGATAACAGCTGGGGCTTCCGATTCAATGCCAGCGCCGGTGGCGGTGGCGGCGGTATTCGCGGAGGAAACGGTGGAGCCGTTTCGCTAAAAGGTGGAAATGCAGGTCTTAACACCACCGCTTCAGATTTAGTTACTAGTTACGTTGCTGCAAATACGATCCCAAGGCCCGCAGGGGACAGCTCTACCGGTGGATTGGTGATTCTGCGATTCGCAGCCATGCCAGCGGTCGCATCGGTGACCAATGACCAGGGCACGGTCTCAAACCAAACTTCATACAGCTTTACTGTCACCTTCTCCGAGCCGATAACCGGGTTTGGTCTTGAGGATGTGCAGCTAACCGGAACTGCCGGCTCGGCGTCTGGCTGGACCCTTAGCTACACCGAAGCTGGAGATAGCAGAACCTTCTTTGTTCGGGCAGTCCACGCCAATGCTCCATCTGGAACTATTTCACTCAATGTCTTGGGAACTGGAGTGGTTGCCGGGGATAGAACCGGAGTCAGTAGCCTGAGCTCCACGGATCTCACAATCGACAGAACACCTCCGACGGTTGTGAGCTCAGTGTTCAACCCAACCGCTACAGGTGGTCAGCTCGAAGTAGTCATGACTTTCAGCGAGACGATTTCAAGTACCGTGAATTGGTCCGCCTTCACCTTCTCCGGCACTGCAACCGGATGGAATGCGGGCCCGGCAACCGTTGTGGGTAAAACTCTCAAGTTCTTGATTTCAAGTTCGAGCATTGTGGACGACACCACATTGAACTACTCAATCTGGTCTGGCTTTGTAAGCGACATCAACGGCAACGAAATGGTTGCTGCTCATCAGGACTCCTTGGCAATAGATCTGGATGCTGTAACCGCGAGCTTTGCTGCAGAACCGGTTCGCTTCTCTCGATCGGCAACCGTAGATCTAGTTTTCGATGCACCAGTTACCGGACTATCTACCTCAGACATTTCATTCGCGCAGAATTCAGTCGGCTGCGACGTCACGGGTTTGACCGGATCAGGTTTTAGCTACCAGGTCACCATCGGCACATGTAATGCATCCGTCTCGGGAACGGTTCAGCTGAGTCTGACCGGCAGCGCTGCAGTGTCACTGCTCGGCGCTCCCTCCCCAAGTGGGAACGTGCTCTCCGCAGTCATTCTTTATGACAACGTTTCCCCGAGCGTTTCCATGGTCTCGAAGGTTGCAAGCGGAACCACGGTTACCTACACAATTAGCTTCAGTGAGACAGTTCTTGGCCTCACGACCTCGAGCTTCTCGATTAGCCACTCGGTCGCCGGTGGCGCTGCGGGCTGGGCAATTCAAAACCTTACATATTTAGGAAACAACCAGTACAGCTTTGAAGCAAGCAACCCAGGTGCTCTGGATGGAAATGTCAGTTTCTCTATGCGCAGTGGACCGACGGACCTGGCCGGTAATCCACTAGTCGCAGGAGCAATCCCAGCAGCATCATCCGTTGCACTGGTAAATCCAGTTTCCTTCACACTCGGAGCTCCGGTACTAGCTGGCACATCGGCCAAGGCTGTCCTCCCAGAATTTGATCTAAGTGCCAGAGGTTCTTACGTCAAGGCAATTCGTGTTTATCTGGAAAATGCGGTGTCGGGCGATGCCTTGAACTTTCCTGGAAATTCGACCTTCGGCAGCAACTACACCTCGAACTGGAACTCCGGGACCGGCATCCTCGAGATTGTTAGTAGTGAAAACAAAACCGAAGCCCAGTGGGAAGCTGCAATCCGAGCGGTGACCTTGGCTGCCAGTGGAAACAGCTCTGCAAGTCGCACAATTGGTGTTCACGTCAAGCCAAACACCAGCTACTCATTTGATAGCGAACACTTCTACGAGAAGGTCACCAACAGCACGAATACCTGGCAGCACTACCAGGATCTAGCATCCGCTCGCAATCGATTTGGCTCGGTTGGCTATCTCGCACACCTTTCCACGACAGCGGAGTTTGACCACGCAAAAGCGATGAGTGCCTATGACTTTGTAATTGTTGGAATGTTTGGCTCTGATCCATCCGACCCAGCGGGTTACGTCTGGGTTGGAGGTCCAAGTGCAGAAGCCGGTCAGCCAGCGAGAGTTGACGGCGTACTGCCTTCTGCGGCAGGAACTGGCTACTGGTGCTGCAGTGAACCGCAAAACTTGCCTAACGAGAACTACGTTGGAACTTACCTGGATGGCACTCGCCTCACACTCGCGAACCTCATCGTTAACCACCCAAATATCTCTGGTGTTTTTGTTGAATATGGTGATCGAATTATCGGCGACAGTCGATGGGACTTTAACAAGACGACATCGGTAGCTGTTGACGTCTCTCGTCCGACTGTCACCGCCGTCTATGGCACAAACGGCGAATACAAGCGCGGTGACGTGGTCGAGCTTTCAATCCAATTCAGTGAAGCAGTCGTCGTTGCCGGCACCTCTACTAACGAATCCAAGCTCGAAATTATGCCGGGAGTGTTTGCCGAGTACGTTTCAGGCTCCGGAACATCGGTTTTAAAGTATCGATACGTGGTGAGCGCTGGCGTAACCTCGTCTGACCTGAGCTATGTCGCCACCAACAGCCTTGCAGCCGGCAGCAGAACCTTCAGCGACATGAACGGCAACAGTGCCGTGCTGACTCTTCCGGCCATCAACAACGCCAACTCACTGATTTCGCGATCAAACATCCAACTCAACGGCAACGCCTTGGATGTTCGGATGACTGTTCCTCTGACGCAAAGTTCTCAGTCAAACATTGCCTTCAAGATCACATCGCCAATCGCAATGGATTGCAGCACACTCATGGCGAATGACTTTAACTTTGAAAACCTAAATTCATCCTCGATGGTCGTGTCTCCTGGCGGCAGTTCCACCAGCTGCACAATCACGTTGGCTCACACCATCGCCAAAGCATCTTTTGGTAGAGCAAGACTCACCGCATCAAGTTCCTTCCAGGTGCTTCTGAGTGACAGCTCCACGTACTCTTTCCTAGCAATCACCGGTAATTCCGTCTCAGTAACCAACCCTGCTGACCCTGGCAAGGGCGAAGTCATTCTGGACGAGACCGGACTAAACGGTAGACAGCGTCCAACCACGCTAGTAAAGCAAGACCCAACAGGGCTTTTCCCAGGCGCAAGCTCGGGTGCGAAGAACCTACTTTCGGGTAGAAACGTTATTTCTCCTCCTGCCGGAGCAACTTTGCCTGAGCTAGAGATCTTGGGTGACTTCAGACAGCTTTCAAACATGAACGAAACCGTCACCGCACGCAAAGAGAAGGTCATTCGCGCCGGTGACTCTGTCACAGCCAAGATGATGGTTCCATCGGCTCAGGCTTCGCAGTACAAGGTCCTCAGCTACATGAATGTGAACAGCGGCTTTGTATACATGGGTGAGAAAGACTTCGACCCAAGCGGTGAAGTTGCCTCTGACCCACTGGTGTTCACCGAGCCAGGTCAGTACTACGTTCGTATGTATGTGGTGGCTAAGACCGCTACCGCCGGCACCGACTACCCAGCTGTGCTGTTCTCTGCAATCTCCAGCCCTAGCTACTTTGGCCAGTACTTCAACTTTGTGAGCATTAACAGCACCCCGACCTACATCTCTCAGTCGCAGCTTGACTCGATAAACAGTAAGCAGTCTTTGGAATTGGTGTTGATCATAGAAGCCGGTGACACAGTTCCGGTTGCCGTAACCCCGACAGCGCCAGTGGCAAACCCGGGAAATCCAGTTGTCTCAACTCCGACGGCTACCCCAACCGCAAGTGCTTCTCCAACTCCAACCCCGACACCAACTCAGACCACCACTCCTAAACCAACGCCAACCGTCAAGCCGACGGTGAAACCAACCCCAACGGTTACCCCAAAGCCATCGGCAACCCCAAGCCCTACCCCAACACCTTCGCCATCGGCCAGTGAACCAGAGGAAGAAGTTATTGCTGCTCCAGAGAGCACAACGCCTCCTGAGGAACCAGCCACCGTCGAGGAATTGGTAGCACCGGTTGATCTTGGTGAGACGCTAAGTGTTCTCGGTGACCTCGGTGCGCCGGTTGCAGATCCTGCATTGGGTGCCTCGGGCGATGACGATGCTGCACCAGTTGCCTTTGACCCGATGGGTAGCGAAGAGAGCATTCAGGCCGTGATGGCTAAGACCACCCAGGCAGTTGCGATTGTCGCGGGTATTGCCGCCGCTGCCGCGGCAGCGGCTGGAGCAGCTTCTGCAGCTGGTGCTGCCAGCAGTGCTGCTGGTTCCTCAGTTCGAGTAACAACAGTCCCTGAAACTTCAGGTTCTGGACCAAGCGATTCTGGTGACAGCGGAGAAATTGCTGAACTAGAAATCGCCCACGACCAGATTCAACTTGATAAGACCGGCTGGGGCGATCGCCTGGCCATATGGGCAATACCGGCTCTGACGTTCCTAGATCGACTATCCAACCGTTTGACGATTTGGTTCGCTCCGTTTAGCCCACTGCTTTCGAAGGTAACCAACGATGGTGCTTACTTGCGGGCGATGTTTGGTTCAGCCACCTTGCTATTGCCGGCAGCCGGCTTTGCAGTCGCAATTGCTGCGGTGGCCGACAACGGTGGTCAGATCCTTACTCCGAGCTGGGAGCTACTGCTAGTCATTGCACTGATCGGCATCCTGGATGCCTTTGGAGGTTTTGTAGCGGTAGTAACTTTTGCCATTGGTTCGCTTCTCACTCACGGGTCGATGCCTGAGCTCTCGGACTGGCGACTTCTGATTGCGGTAGTTGTGATTGGTGTTGGACCAGCTCTTTTGACCACCGCGTTTAGACAGCTTCGTAAGCTACCGGCACATGACAGTTCCGAGTGGTGGGAGCGCCTCAGCGACCTAGCAGTTGCGCCATTTATGTCTGGCTGGTCTATCGCCACGATGGTGAGCGTGCTGCCTGCGGTTACTGGATTGACCGTGAATGCTGCCAACCACGTTTTGGACTTCGGTATTTGGGTTGCGGCATTTGCAGTGCTGAGAGTAATCCTCGAAGAGGTTGTAGCGCGCTACTACCCTGCGCGACTGGATCGCATCAACCCGACCCACATCCCGGATTCACCACTAGCTCAGAAGCTCGTTGCACTAGGTGCCAGGTATGCGCTCTGGGTGCTGTTCACCGGCGCTCTAATTGGAAACTCATGGCAGTCGTGGGTTGGTTCGGCACTATTTATTTTGCCAACCGTTATCGGCTGGTACCAGGACCGCTTCCCTAACGTCCCATGGCTTTGGAGAATCCTGCCATCCGGTATTCCAGGGCTTGCCTTCTCAATCGTGTTGGCATCCCTAACTACAACTTTGGTGGGTCAGTTCTTGGGTGTGAACAAGGACTTTGCAGAGTGGGCTTTTGTGCTGCTGCCACTTCCGATGCTGCTAATTAGCATTCTGACCATGTTTGGCCGCTTCGGTAGGACTCAGGATGAAGAGCGTCCAATCAAGAAGGTGGTCTGGCTTTACCGCATTGGTGGAGTTGTGATGCTGCTTCTCACACTCCGCTTGGTTGGAATCATCTAGCCAATTCATTGCTAGCCTGAATACATGACCTTCACAGCACCTGATAAGCCACGCCTTGTAGAACTAATCAAAGAGCTCGCA
>JBEGUQ010000030.1:0-8658 GCA_041178805.1 Actinomycetota bacterium | reverse complement strand
GCAGACTGCGCGGCAACTGCGTTCATCACCACACTTGATGGATACACCGCCTTGCCACCTGGGACATAAAGTCCGACCGAGTCAACCGGGACATAGCGCTGGGAAACCAAAGCGCCCTCGCCTAGGCTCACTTCAAAGCCCTGTGGCACGCCAGCAAGCGAGACTTTTCTAACGCGCTCAATTGCAGTTTCGATTGCGGCTCTTAGTTCAGGACTCAGCTGCGAAACCGAGCTGTCAAGAGTGGACTGTGGAACTCGCACAGACTCGGGGCGTACGCCATCAAAGCGCTCAGCCTGGTTCAGGATTGCGGAAAGGGAGTTGGTCTTTACGTCTTGGATGAGCGGCAAAACCGTTTCCAAAGCCTTTTCGACGCTGACCGAAGCTCTAGGCAGTGCATCACGAATTTGATCCTGATTGATAGGACCTGTGATTTCTAAAACGCGCACTTTACCTCTGGTTTTCGCTGCGGCGAAGTAATGCCCTAACCTTATCGGGAGATGACTACAGAATCCTTGAACTTCCCCGTGATTGGCTCAGATGCGCTGAAAACCGCCTTTCGCATGCACGCCTCTGGCGTAGCGATTATTACCTCCCACGATCAGGAGGGAAAGCCGATTGGCTTCACCGCAACCTCTGTGACGTCTTTGGGCTCAAACCCTCCGCTTGTCTCATTCAACATCGCGCGCGGCTCTTCAAGCTACCCACAACTCGTGGTTGGTCGCGAGGTTGCAATTCACACTCTTTGCGCCAAGAACCTTGAGCTTGCCCAGCGCATGGCCGGCCCTAAGGAAGAAAGATTTTCTGCAGGAGATCACGAACTTGTCGGCAATTTGCCAGTTTTTCCAAGTGCTTCAAGCATCTTGATCGGCAAAGTCAGAGAGCGTTTCGAGGTTGAAGCCAATGCTGTTGTCGTGCTCGACATCCTGCATGGCACCGAAGCTATGGACGAGGCGCGTCCGCTGCTTTACTACAAGCGCGGTTACCTAACAGCTACCGAGCGCTTGGCTGACAACTCTTAGTTGACAGCGTCTTGCCCTAGTAGGGCCTTGATTTCGCCAAATAGATCGTGGCCGACTGAGATTCGCTGCGGCAGCAAAAAGTGCTTGGATTCCCCGCCATTTTGCATCTTGATTTGAACCTCTACAGGGCCAGGGTTTCTAGTCAAGATTTCTGAGAGCTTCTGCAAATTGTTCTTGGTGGCGAGTGCTTCCTTGACGGTGATAACCAGCACACCGCCCTGCTCGCGACCCGCCTCCAGCACATCAATCGAATAGGCCGAAAGCATTACTTCTTCGTCTCGTCTTTGGATTCGCCCGCGGATTGAAACCGTTTGGTCTGCCTTCAAAAGCTCTCGGTTTTCCAGGTAGGTCTTACCCATGAACATGATTGATATTTCACCAGAGAAGTCCTCTAGGACAACTTGACCGTAGGGGTTTCCAGAGGCTCTGGCCACCTTGTGCTGTACCTGAGTAATTAGTCCCGCCAAAGTGACCGACTCGCCGTCTTTGATGTCGCTCTCTTTCAAAGCGATGGTTCCCATATCCGAGTGCCTCATTAGTAGCGCCTCTTGACCGGCAAGCGGGTGGTCAGAAACATAAAGTCCAAGCATCTCGCGCTCGTGAGCCAACAGATCTCGCTTAGTCCACTCTGGAAGATTTGGAATCGGAACCATGGCTGGGTCTTCATCAAACATGCCGCCGAAGAGATCGACCTGGCCACTAAGAGCCTGCTTCTTCAATACCGCCGAGGCGTCAATTGCCTCTTCGTGAACCGCAATCAAGGAACGTCTGGTGTGGCCAAGTGAATCAAAGGCTCCGGCCTTGATCAGTGACTCAACGCAACGCTTGGTCGAGGCCTGAGATGCCACCTTCGTGAGGTAATCCTGGAAAGAATCAAACGGAGCTTCGGCGCGAGCTTCGACAATGGCATCAACGACGTTCTTTCCAACATTGCGGATCGCGTTTAGGCCAAAGCGAATGTCGTTTCCAACCGCAGCGAAACCGCTGATGGACTGATTCACATCGGGAGGTAGAACCTGAATGCCCATCTTGCGGCACTCGTTTAGGTAGACGGCAAGCTTGTCTTTGGAATCTCCAACCGAGGTTAGAAGTGCTGCCATGTATTCGGCCGGATAGTTGGCCTTCAGGTAGGCAGTCCAATAGCTGAGCACTCCATAGCCGGCGGAGTGAGCCTTGTTGAATGCGTAGTCCGCGAAAGGCAACAGCGTGTCCCAAAGCGCCTTGATGGCACCATCTGAGAAGCCGTTTTCCTTCATTCCAGAGCGGAAGACCTCAAGTTGCTTATCTAGCTCCTCAGGCTTTTTCTTACCCATCGCACGACGAAGCAAGTCGGCTTGACCCAAGGTGTAGCCGGCTACTTTCTGAGCCGCAGACATTACCTGCTCTTGGTAGACAATCAATCCGTAGGTTGGATCCAAAATCTCACTCAACGGACCGGTTAGTTCTGGGTGAACACCCTCTGATTCCTGCAAGCCATTTTTACGCTGGGCGTAGTTGATGTGGGAATTCATACCCATTGGCCCCGGGCGATAAAGCGCAATCACAGCGGATATGTGCTCGAATTCGGTCGGCTTCAAAAGCCTCAACAGCTGTCGCATGGAATCGCCATCCAGCTGGAAGACTCCCAACGTGTCTCCGCGGGACAGTAATTCAAAAGTCTTCTCATCCGCATTGAGGTCGAGCTCCTCGAGCACCACCGTCTCGCCGCGGTTGAGTTTGATGTTGAAGAGGGCATCATCCAGAACGGTTAGGTTTCGAAGCCCCAAAAAGTCCATCTTCAGAAGGCCCAGTGACTCACAAGGAGGCTGGTCGAACTGAGTAATGATCGCGCCATCTTCTTCGCGCTTCATGATTGGAATTACATCCATCAAAGGCTCAGCCGACATGATTACACCGGCGGCGTGGACTCCCCACTGACGCTTCAGGCCCTCGAGACCCTTGGCAAGATCAAAGACCTTTTGGCTATCTTCATCGGTCTCGATGATCTCTCGAAACTCTGCAGCCTCCGAATAGCGTTCCGCGGTTGGGTCGACCAACTCATTCAGTGCGATATCCCTGCCCAAAACCATTGGCGGCATCGCCTTAGTTAGCTTTTCGCCAACCGAATAAGGCATCGCCAAAACTCTGGCGGCATCCTTTAGGGCCTGCTTGGCTTTAATGGTTCCGAAGGTGACGATCTGAGCTACTCGGTCATCGCCGTATTTCTCTGTGACGTATCGAATAACCTCCGGGCGTCTGCGGTCATCGAAGTCAACATCGATATCCGGCATCGAAAGACGCTCAGGGTTCAAAAAACGCTCGAAGATCAAATCGTGAGCCAATGGGTCAAGTTCGGTGATTCCAAGTGCAAATGCCACAAGCGAGCCGGCTGCTGAGCCACGTCCTGGTCCGACGCGAATTCCCTGATCTCTCGCCCAGCCAATAAAGTCGGCCACCACCAAGAAGTATCCCGGGAAGCCCATGTTGCGAATAACTTCGATTTCGTAGGTGGCCTGCTGCTTGTGGCGGTCCGAATAACCGTTTGGGAAACGGCGGTCCATGCCGCGCCAAACTTCTTTATCGAGCCAACCACTTTCGGTTTCACCCTCTGGAACTGGGAATCTAGGCATCAAGTCGCGCTTTTCAAAACTAACTTCACACTTTTCCGCGATAAGCAGGGTGTTGTCGCAAGCCTCTGGGTGCTCTTTGAAAATTTCTCGCATCTGCTGAGCGGACTTTAGGAAATACTCCTGAGATTCAAATTTGAAGCGGTTCTCGTCATAGAGGTTGGAGCCGACCTGGACACAAAGCAGTGCATCATGCGCGGTGGCATCCTCGGCCTCGGTATAGTGCAGGTCGTTGGTTGCAACCAAAGGAAGGTTTAGATCTTTCGCAAGCTTTAGCAGGTCCTCGCGCACTCGCTTTTCGATATCCAGCGAGTGGTCCATGAGCTCGACAAAGAAGTTTCCCTCGCCAAAGATGTCACGGAATTCAGCCGCGGTTTCGACCGCTTCTTTGTACTGCCCTAGGCGAATACGAGTCTGGACCTCGCCACCTGGGCAGCCGGTTGTCGCAATCAGACCCTTGCCGTATTTGTGAAGCAGCTCGCGGTCCATTCGAGGCTTGAAGTAGTAACCGGAAAGGTAAGCCTCAGAAGAAAGCCGGAACAGATTCTGCATCGAGTTGTTGTCAGTCGCCCACATCGTCATGTGCGAGTAGGCGCCACCACCAGAAACGTCATCGTCTCCGCCTCCGCCCCAGCGGACCTTGGACTTCTCTTTGCGGCTGCCCGGGGCAAGGTAAGCCTCGATGCCGATGATTGGCTTTATGCCGTGGGTGGTGGCTTGGTTCCAAAATTCATATGCGCCGTGTGCGTTGCCATGATCTGTCATGGCAATTGCAGGCATTTCTAGCTTTGCGGCCTTTGCCACCAATTGCTTGATACGAGCAGCTCCGTCGAGCATGGAATACTCGGTGTGGTTGTGCAAATGGACGAACGAATCGCTCATTTCACCTCCACTTATTCATCGACGGGCCCTTAGCCTAAAGCCGAAAATCTACATCCCGCAGTCGGTTGAGGGCGAGTTCCAAATCTTGCGGATATTCGCTCTCGAACTCGACCCACTCCCCCGAAATTGGGTGAGAAAAGGCAAGCTTATGGGCATGTAGCCACTGCCTGTCCAACTTGAGTGAAGCTGCAAGTTTGGGATCGCTTCCATAAAGCGGATCGCCAACTAGCGGATGCCTAAAATGTGCGAAGTGAACCCTGATTTGGTGGGTTCTTCCGGTCTCTAATCCAATCTCCATTAGCGCGGCCGAGGGCAGCAGCTCAATGGTTTGGTAGTGCGTTACCGCATGCTTGCCATCGGCAGAGATGGTGAACTTGTAATCGTGCTTTGTACTGCGCGCGATTGGGGTGTCAATGGTTCCCGAAGCAGGATCTGGATGCCCCTGCACCAATGCGTGATAAGTCTTCTTCACAGTGCGATCTCTAAAGGCCTGCTTCAAAACCGAATAAGCCCGCTCGCCCTTGGCTAAGACCATAAGACCGCTGGTACCGACATCCAGTCGCTGAACTATGCCCTGACGCTCCTGAGCGCCTGAGGTGGCGAGCTGAATACCCCTCGCGAGTAACACTCCCGGGACGCTTGGTCCAACAAATCCCAAGGACGGGTGAGAGACCACACCGGCAGGTTTGTCGATGACAATAATGTGCTCATCTTGGTAAACGACCTTTAGCTCTGCAACATCCTCGGCAATAACCTCAGGTTCGCTGGAGCGCTCTACGAGCTCAACTTCAATGATTTGATCAATTTCTAGTCGATCCGATTTACCAATGACTTTTCCGGCTCTGGTGACGCTGCCTTCAGCCAACAAATCAGCAGCTTGAGACCGGCTAATGCCGAGCATTTTGGCGAGTGCCGCATCAGCCCGCTCGCCTGAAAGGGCGTCCGGGACCGGCAGATACTTACTTGCCAACCTTGCCGCCCAGTTCGTCACCCATAAGCGTTCTAAGCATTGCTAGCGAAACCCCGATAACCAAGAAGGTGTCTGCCAAGTTGAAGATTGGGAAATTGAATGGAATAGAGATGAAGTCCACCACGTGCCCGTTGAGGAAACCTGGAGCTCTGGTAATTCGGTCAACCAAATTGCCCGCAGCCCCACCCAGCACTAAGCCGGCGATGATTGTCCAGGTAACGTTTTTTGCCTTTGGGCCGAACCACAAAAGTGCCAAAACCGCGCAAGACGCAATGATCGCAAGCACCCAGGTCTGTCCAACGCCAAGCGAGAATGCCGCAGCATCGTTGTAGGCCAAACGGAATCTTAGAACCTCGCCTAAAACAGGCATCACCGAACCATCAGAAAGTTCAGCGATAGCAAGCTCTTTGGTTAGCTGATCAAGGAAAACTAAGAAAACGCCTATTCCCAGGAAAAGGAGGGTTCTTGCTCTAGTTCCGCTCACTTGGGGTTTCGTCTTCATCCTCAGCTGCTACAGCCGCTACAACCTCGTCCTCAAGTTCGTCCTCGTCCTCTACAACCTCGGTCGCAACCTCGGTGATTTGGGCGAATTCGATCTTCGCGGCAGCCTCTAGAGGCTGCTCGAAGGACTCCTCGCGGATCAAAGTGGTGAGCTGAGACTCGATGTATTCGCGAAGGCGACCGCGGTAGTCGTGCTCGAACTCACGAAGTTCATCGATGGTGTTCTCAATTGCTTTGCGGTCAAGTTCTAGCTGACCAAGAACTGCGCGAGCCTGAGCCTCTGCATCGCGCACTAGGCGAGCTGCGTTCTCCTGGCCATCGCGAATTAGCTGGTCACGCTTGGTTAGGCCCTCGCGGACGTGCTCCTCGTGTAGCTTGCGGGCAAGCTCTAGCAAGCTGTGTGAGTTGCTGGCGTCGGCAGCGCTTGGAACGGCTGCGGCAACCACTGGAGCAACTGGGAAGTCTGCTGCTGAAGCTGCAGGGGCAGACTGAGCCTGTGACTTAGCTGCCTCTAGCTGCTGGCGAAGCTCTTCGTTCTCGCCTCCGAGCTTGCGAAGCTCTACGACGACCTCGTCTAGAAAGTCATCGACCTCGTCCTGGTCATATCCCTCGCGGAACTTGACGATGGTAAATCTCTTGTTTACAACTTCTTCGGGCGTCAGCGCCATGTTGCACCTTCCTGATACAGCGCAAAAGCGCTTTGACTATGTTATTCGCCTTAGAGGGTTCGAACCAAGCCCTGGGCAAAAAGTACCGCAATAAGCACAATTGTCCAAGCCAGATCCAAAGCCACGACTCCCAGGCGCAAAGGCGGGACAAAGCGCCTCACGAACTTCAAAGGTGGATCGGTGATGGTGAAGGCAAAATCAACAACCGGCATCAAAATGCCCGGTGGACGCCAGCCGCGATTGACTGACATTACGAATTCAACGATGAACCTTGCAAACATTGCATAGACAAAGAGCTGCAAAGCCCAATAGAGAACTAAACCGATTAGGCCCATGAATTAGTCGAGCAGGTTGTCGGCGTCGGTGGCCTCAGGCTCACCGTCGTTCACCTCAACGTGGCTAGGGCTTAGCAAGAAGACCTTTGGGGTAACGCGGCGGATCTGGCCCTCAAGCGCTTCCTTTAGACCGAGCATAAAGTCCAACATGCGCTTGGCATCTGCCTCGCTCATGCCACCGATGTTGACGATAACTGGAACGCCCTGGCGGTAGTGGAATGCCACTTCCTTGCCATCAGCGTAAGTCTGTGGTTCAAGCGTGATGATTTCTGACATTTCAGAGCCGCGACGTGGTCGTGCTGCGGCTGGACGAGGCTTTGCGCTCGCTTCAACCTTCTGAGGTTCGGCTGACCCAAACCCGAAGAAAGTCATAACTGAATTAACTGCGCCCATCATTACTCCTTAGATTGCTTCAAGACTATGGGTTCAAAGGCCTAGGGCCGGTGATTGCCGAGCCAACTCGTATGTGTGTCGCACCCATTGAAATTGCGACTTCGAAGTCCTCGCTCATGCCGATCGACAGCTTCGATGCACCGGGCGCAAGTTCCTGCAATTTACTGCTGGCTGCAAGTACCTTCTCAAACTCTGAGGCTGGCTCAATACCCAATCCGGCGACCGCCATAACCCCAAGCAATTCAAAGTTCGGTAACTGCAAAACCGACTCTGCCAGTGGCGCAAGGTTCTGGGGTAGCACTCCCCCGCGACCTGGGTCATCCGTCAGGTTTAGCTCGATGAATCCTGAGTAATTACCCTCAAATTTTGGAAGTTGCTTTGCAAGTTCTGCGACTAAAGACTCTCGGTCAATTGAGTGAATCACCTGGGCGTATTTCAGCACCGATTTGACCTTGTTGGATTGCAACTGCCCGACAAAGTGCCAAGTGGTTTCTGTATCCGGGCGAAACTCGCTAAGGCGAACGCTTTTCGGGCCAGCCTCTTGATCGCGGTTCTCACCAAATTGCCTGTGCCCAAGGTCAACTAATTCGGCAACAACTTCGGCAGGGTGATTCTTAGTGATGGCTACTAGTTCAACATCGTGCAAAGACCTGCCAGAAGCCGAACAGGCACCGGCCACACGGGCCAGCACCTGTTCGTATCTAGAAGCTAATTGGCTCAACGGAAGAATTCAGGAAGATCCAAATCATCACCGAACTGACCGTTCGAGTTTGGAGCAACGCTGTGTGCCGCTACCAAGGTCTCGCTCTGGATCAACTGCTCGCTGGTTGGAAGCTCCTGTGCAGCCTCAGCCACCAGGTAGTCCTCAGCAATTGGAGCAGAGACTGCCTGCTCGACCGGCAGTGCAACTGCTGCTGGTGCCTCAAACTTGCGGTAGGTAGGCTCGCCGCCATCAAATCCTGCTGCGATAACGGTGATGCGAACCTCGTCGCCCAAGGTGTCCTCGATGGTTGCACCGAAGATGATGTTTGCCTCTGGGTGAACGGCTTCCTGAACCAAACGAGCTGCGTCGTCGATTTCGTGTAGGCCTAGGTCTGATGCGCCCTGAACCAACAAAAGCACTCCGTGAGCCCCCTCGATGGTTGCCTCAAGAAGTGGTGATGAGACAGCGATTTCCGCTGCGCGGACCGCACGGTCTTCACCCTTTGCGGTACCGATACCCATAAGCGCACTTCCGGCACCCTGCATAACGGACTTCACGTCGTTGAAGTCAAGGTTGATAAG
>JBEGUQ010000029.1:0-8722 GCA_041178805.1 Actinomycetota bacterium | reverse complement strand
CATTCTCCTCGGCAATTTCTACCGTCAAGTCAATTGGGAAGCCATAGGTGTCGTGCAGCAAGAAAGCGGTCTCACCTGAAAGCGAACCACTTGCTGCTGAGATTGCTTCAGAAAGCACGATTAGGCCGGTGTCTAGTGTTCGACTGAAACCCAACTCTTCTGCGATAGCGGACCTTAGAACTCTCGGGAAATTCGCCTCGAGGTCTGGATATGCCTCCACCATTGCGTTCTTGCTGGTGGTGAAAAGTTCTTCAAAGCAAGGCTTCTGAACTCCCAATAGTCGAAGAGAACGAACAGATCGTCTCAGTAGACGTCTGAGAACGTAGCCGCGACCTTCGTTCGACGGAGATACGCCATCTGACATAAGCATCAGTGCGGATCGAATGTGGTCAGCGATTACACGCATGCGGATGTCGTCTTGCTCTACAGCGCCGTACTTCTTACCTGAAAGCTTTGCCGAAAGGTCGATTAGCGGCTTTACCTGGTCAATCTCGTAGATGTTCTCGACGCCCTGCAGCAAGAAGGCAACTCGTTCGAGGCCCATACCTGTGTCGATGTTCTTCTTAGGAAGCTCTCCGAGGATTTCGAAGTGGTCCTTGGTTCCGCCATCAGCACGTTCGTACTGCATGAACACGAGGTTCCAGATCTCGATGTAGCGGTCCTCGTCAGCCTCTGGGCCACCTTCAACACCGTACTCAGGACCGCGGTCGTAGTAGATCTCTGAACATGGACCCGCTGGTCCTCGCTGGCCAGTGGACCAGTAGTTGTCGCGCATTCCGCGACGCTGGATACGCTCGCGTGGAATCGAGGACTGCTCGAGCCAGTAGCCGATAGCTTCGTCATCGTCGTTATAAACAGTTACCCACAGGCGCTCTGGATCGAATCCAAGTCCGCCCTCTTCGAGAGTTCCGGTGAGGAGCTCCCAAGCGAAACCAATGGCTTCTTTCTTGAAGTAATCGCCGAAGGAGAAGTTTCCATTCATCTGGAAGAAAGTGCCGTGACGGGTGGTCTTGCCAACCTCGTCAATGTCTAGAGTGCGAACACACTTCTGCACGCTAGTGGCGCGAGCGTATGGAGCTGGCAGGACACCAGTCATGTATGGAATGAATGGGACCATTCCAGCCACCACGAACATCAAAGTCGGGTCTTGGCTGATTAGCGGGGCGCTTGGAACAACGGTGTGACCCTTCTTTTCGAAGTAGTCAAGCCACCGCCGCTTGATTTCGGCAGTCTTCATTTGGCTTATTTCTTAGCTGGGGCGCGCTTTGCAGCTGGCTTAGCCGCAGGCTTCTTGGCAACCGGCTTGGCTGCAGGCTTCTTAGCGGCAGGACGAGCGGCTGGGGTCTTTGCAACTGGGGCACTTAGCTCTGCTTCGCGCTCCTGGTAGCCGGCAGCTACTGCCTGGCTAAAGTCTTTGGCGGCGGCGATTGCCTCATCAAGGGCAAGCTGCGCCTTTGGGTTGTCGCGAAGTTGAATAACGGCAAGCGCTCCAAGACCGAGTCCTGCTGCGAACCATCCGAGTTTTGACATTTCTACCTCCGTTTTCCAAGGACTGAGAACAGTCCCTTGGTGACACCGAAAAGCTTAGTAAGAGGGGCGCCGACCGAGGCCGTGAATACGGCAACCAGAGAGTTGATGTTCTCGGTTACTTGCTCAACATCTTCAGTGATCGAGTCAATGCGCTTTAGCTGGCGGTTTGCCTCACCCAATGTGACTCGAGCTTCTTGGAGCATTGGCTCAAGCTCTTTGTTGACGGTGCTGATGGTGCGAGCGCTCTCGTCAATTAGCTTGGCTAGCTTCACAAGAGGGAAGCCCAAAAAAAGAACGAGCAGGGCGAAGCTGAGGGCAAAAATTATGCCGACAACCTCGCCACCGCTCATCTGAATTACTTATCTAGCTGCGTAGTACTCAACAACGAGCTGAACTTCACAGGTAACTGGAACTTCAGCGCGCTTTGGACGGCGAACAAGAGTCGCCTGCAACTTGTCTAGGTCGACAGTTAGGTACTCAGGAGTCTTGTTTAGGACGTCTGAGTTTCCACCAGCTGCTGCAACCTGGAATGGCTCAACCTTCTCGCTCTTGGCGTGGACGTGGATCATCTGACCAGGCTTCACGCGGAAAGAAGGGCGGTCAACGCGCTCACCATCAACAAGGATGTGGCGGTGTACAACCATCTGACGTGCCTGAGCCATGGTGCGGGCAAAGCCAGAGCGAAGAACTAGTGCGTCAAGACGCATTTCTAGTAGCTCTACTAGGTTCTCACCGGTTAGGCCTTCAGTGCGCTTTGCTTCCTGGAAGGTCTTACGAAGCTGAGCCTCGCGGATACCGTACTGAGCCCTGAGGCGCTGCTTCTCGCGAAGACGAACTGCGTAGTCTGAGTCAGATTTGCGCTTGGTGCGGCCGTGCTGGCCCGGTGCATACGGGCGCTTTTCCATGTACTTAGCAGCTTTAGGAGTTAGTGCGATGCCTAGGGCACGTGACAAACGGGTCTTGCTGCGGGTTCTAGTTGTCTTTGACAAAAAGTTACCTTTCGAATTATCTGTGGGATCTTGCTCTACGTCCCAGCCGCTGGAGCAGAGCAACCCTGAGAGCTTAGCAGTTTGAGTGCTAGCTGTCACTAACCTTCTAGGATTTCGCGGATCGCCCTTAGGCGCTCGGCAATGACCTTCTCGTAGCCGTGATTTGACGGTTCATAAATCGGCTCAGTGATTTCGGCGTACTTTTGGGCAACAATCCCCTTTGGGGCATCATGCGGGTAGCGATATCCAACAGCCCCGGTAGATCTCAACGGAGCCGGAACCGCTGGCACAGGTCCGGTCCTTAGATCATCCAGTGCCTTGTTTATGGCCAGGTAGGCCCTGTTCGACTTAGGTGCAGTGGCTAGGTAGATCGTCACTTCAGCAAGTGGAATCCTGCCTTCCGGCATACCAATACGTTCAACGACATCAGCACCAGCGCTTGCGATAACCAGTGCATTTGGATCGGCTAGGCCAATGTCTTCGGCCGCCAAGATCATAAGTCTTCGAGCGATGAATCTAGGGTCTTCTCCCCCAGCAATCATGCGTGCCAAATAGTGAATTGCTGCATCAACGTCAGAACCGCGCACCGATTTGATAAACGCACTAATGGTGTCGTAATGGGCATCACCGTTGGCGTCATAAGCGATTGCTACTTCGCTCGCCTCTTGAGCAACTTCCAGACTGACGTCTTTCTCCGCTTGGGAGGCTGCCGCCTCCAAAAGGGTAAGCGCTCTTCTTGCGTCTCCTGAAGAAATCTTCGCCAAGTAGCCAATTGCGTCTTTCGAAACCTTTTTGCCGTTCCAGTCGCTTCGTGCAATGGCGCGTTCAAGCAGCGTCTCAACCTCAGCGTCTGTAAGAGGGTCAAGGTGCAAAACCAAACACCGAGAGACCAGAGGCTTGATAACGCTAAATGAAGGGTTCTCTGTTGTTGCGGCAATGAGAGTGATCTGACCTGACTCAACGGCAGCAAGCAGCGAATCCTGTTGGCTTTTTGAGAAGCGATGAATTTCGTCGAGGAACAAGATCGTGTTGCGTTCGTAGACCTCGAGAAGCTTTTTAGCTGAGTCAATGACCTCACGGACGTTTGCCACCGAAGCTGAAATGGCACTTAGTTCGACAAAGTTGGCATCGCGAGATTGTGAAATGAGCCTTGCGAGCGTCGTCTTCCCCGAGCCCGGCGGACCCCAGAGGATTAGGGAACTAAGAGCAGCGGTTTGATCGCTGGTTATAAGTCGATTGAGTGCAGAGCCGGGCTTGATAATCCGAGTTTGGCCAACTACCTCATCCAAGGAGGTCGGGCGCATGCGAGATGCAAGAGGAACGGATACCACCTGTTGATTGTATGCAACACCTAGAATTACTAATCGCGGATAGACAAGGGTGTTATGAAGAACAACGACAAGCTAGCGAGCTTCCAGGCCAAGCAGGGCATCAAGGTCGAGCGAGAGGCAACCAATCGCAAGGACAACAAACTAGCGCTGATCCTTTCCGGTGGCGCACTGGCACTGGCGCTTCTTGGACAGTTCCTCTACTTCTCAGTCGGTCCTGGATTTGTAGCACCAGTTGACGAGGTCGTTGCTGAAAGCGAACCGGCACCAACTAACTCTGAATTGGTCCCAGATCCATCCCTTGCTGAAAACAGGACTTGGACCGGAGCGCTAAACCTAAACGACCAGCCAATCGGCTTGGAGCTTTACGGTGACCTAGCTCCTCAGGCAACTGCCAACTTTATTTCGCTTGTGAATTCCGGATACTTCGAAGGCGTTAGCTGCCACAGATTGACCACTGCAGGCATCTATGTCTTGCAGTGTGGTGACCCGACAGGCACTGGCTCTGGGGACCCAGGGTACAAATTCGGTCCAATCGAGAACGCACCATTGGATGACATGTATGGCGAAGGCGTTTTGGCCATGGCAAGAGTTGGCGGCGATGGATACTCAATGGGAAGCCAGTTCTTCATCGTTTATGGAAGCTCTCAGATTCTGAGCGATGCTGCCGGTGGCTACACAGTATTCGGCAAGGTGACCTCCGGACTCGATTCCGTGAAGGCAATTGCAGAGGCTGGAACCGCAGATGGTTCTAGCGATGGAGCTCCGATTAATGCCGTTTCGCTCAGCGGTATTTCGGTAGAGTAAAACCTCACACCTTAGGAGATCCCCGTGACCAGCAACGCATTCGGCCGCGTCGACAGCGAAAACAACGTATTCGTAATCGAAGCAGGCGTCGAAAGACACGTTGGCCAGTACCCAAACGTCAGCGAAGCTGACGCACTTGCCTACTTTGTCCGTAAGTACGAAGACCTAGAAGCTCAGGTTCGAATCCTTGAGCAACGTCTAGCTTCCGGAGTCACGGACTCCAAGAGCCTGAAGGCTGGCTATGACCACCTGGTTACTGAGCTTAAGGAGCCAAAGGCTGTAGGCAACCTGGTTGGTCTGCGTGAGCGTCTTGCTAAAACTGAGGCCTCGATCAGCGTCGCCGCCGAAAAGATCTCAGCTGAGCGTGAAGAGTCTTTGACTCAAGCTCTAGCTGCCAAGGAAGAAATTGCTGCCAAGGCTGAAGCGCTGGTTTCCAAGTTGGACAACATCAACTGGAAGAAGTCTGCCGAGCAGATGACTGCATTATTCGATGATTGGCAGAAGCTCCAGAAGGATGGCCCAAAGCTTCCAAAGGTAAAGACTGACCCGATCTGGAAGCGCTTCTCACAGGCCCGTGCCAAGTTTGAAAGTGGTCGCAGGACCTACTTCGCAACTCTGGACTCAAAGTTCAAGGAAGCAAAATCAGCTAAGTCCAAGCTCGTAGAGGCGGCCGAAGCACTTGTATCCAAGGGTGGAGACGCAGCAGCAACCTACCGCAAGCTTCAGGATGACTGGAAGCTTGCTCCACGCGCTGGCAAGGCCGAGGACGCGCTATGGGCACGATTCAGAGCCGCCGGAGATGCAATCTTCGCCGCTAAGAAGGAGAAGGACTCTGAGCAGGCTGTCGAGCACACCAGCAACCTAAAGCTCAAGCTTGAGCTTTTGAAGGAAGCCGACAAGATTGATGTGTCGAACCTAGAGGCAGCCAAGAAGGCCATGTCCGACATTCAGTCTCGCTGGGTAAAGATTGGTCACGTTCCAAAGGACAAAGTCCGCGAAGTTGAAGACAAGCTTCGCAAGGCTGAAAAGGCCATCTCCGAAGCTCAGGCTGATGCCTGGAAGCGCTCTGACCCTGCAGCTAAGGCTCGAAGCAACTCTTTGGTTGCGCAGCTTGAGGCAGCAATTGCTGACCTTGAAGCTGAGCTCAAGGCCGCTCCTGCTGCAAAGAAGAAGGACATTCAGGCATCAATTGATGCACGTAAGTCTTGGCTTGATGCAGCTATCAAAGCTGTTGACTAAGAGCTTTTCACTCTAGACACTTCGTAAACCGCCTCAATTTTGCGCACCTGGTTCAATAGGTGATCAAGGTGGGATGGGTCCGCCATCTCGAATACAAAGCGGCTCAACGCGACACGGTCTCGCCCTGTCGATACTGCGGCACTAAGAATGTTTACGTGGTTCTCACTAAGGACTCTGGTGACATCCGAGAGCAATCCAGAGCGATCCAGCGCCTCGATCTGAATCTGCACCATGAAAACTCCACGAGAATCTTCTGCCCAAGACACCTCAACAACACGTTGTGGATTGAGGCTCTTCACGTTCTTGCAGTCACCACGGTGAACCGAAACACCCTCGCCACGAGTAATGAAACCGATAATCTCATCGCCCGGAACAGGTGTGCAGCAGCGAGCCATTTTGGTTAGGACGTCTGGAGAACCTTTCACCAAGACGCCCTGGCTTGAACGCCGAGGACCCTTTAGGCCTCTCGGGGTCTGAGGAAGAGTGATCTCCTCCGTGTCAGGGTCGCCCGTAAGACCGCGGAGTTGCTTTATGCGCTCTATTACGTTTGTGGTGGAAATCTGCCCCTGACCAATAGCGGTGTATAGAGCGTTCACGTCAGATAGCTTCTGCTCCCCCACGATCTGAAGCAGAGTCTCGGAATTGAGAAGACTCTGAATCGGAAGCCCTTGTCGGCGCAACGCCTTGACTAGTGCTTCCTTACCGTCCTCGGTTGCGTGCTCTTTGCGCTCTTGAGTAAACCAGTGCTTTATCTTGGCTTTTGCGCTTGCAGAACCGGCGATATTTAGCCAGTCTTTGCTAGGCCCGGCAGATTCTGATTTGGATGTAAGAATTTCCACCACGTCGCCAGCCTGAAGCTTGCTTTCTAGTGGAACAAGTCGACCGTTGACTTTTGCACCAATGGTTCGGTGTCCGACTTCGGTGTGAACTGCGTAGGCAAAGTCAATAGGCGTGGAGCCGCTGGAGAGCCCAACAACCTTGCCCTTCGGGGTGAATACGTACAGCTCCTTTGCGCCAATCTCAAAGCGCAGATTGTCCAGGAACTCCCCCGGGTCAGCTGTCTCTTCC
Source organism: Actinomycetota bacterium (assembly GCA_041178805.1). GTDB lineage: Bacteria > Actinomycetota > Actinomycetes > Actinomycetales > Microbacteriaceae > Aquiluna. Next base: position 1,761 of record JBEGUQ010000029.1, on the reverse strand, counting down.
TGCCAGTCACTCAGCTGTTTTAGCCAAGCAAAGTCGACCTCTTGATCGCCACTCTTACCAGCCTGTGCTTTGTACTTCCAGTGGGCGGCAACACCGTACTCGGCTCGTTGATCCATCTCCTGGGTTCTGATTTGGATCTCAACTGCTCGACCCTCAGGTCCAACCACGGTCGTATGCAGTGACTGGTAAAGGTTGAATTTAGGCATCGCGATGTAGTCCTTGAAGCGACCAGGCAACGGAGACCACTTGGCGTGGATAGCTCCCAGTGCGCCATAGCAATCCTTGACGCTAGAAACGATGACTCGGATTCCAACTAGGTCGTAGATGTCGTCAAACTCTCGACCGCGCAACACCATCTTCTGATAGATGCTGTAGTACTGCTTTGGTCGGCCTGAGAGTTTTGCCTTGACCTTGCCGTCTCGAAGCTCGCTGGCGATCTCATCGATCACCTTGTCGGTGTACTCGCTGCGTGATGGATTGCGCTGCCCCACCAAGCTGACGATCTCTTCATAAACCTTTGGGTACAGCACGGCAAAGCTAATGTCCTCAAGCTCCACTTTGATGGCGCTAATGCCCAAGCGGTGGGCAAGCGGAGCGTAAATCTCCAGTGTCTCTTGAGCCTTGCGCTTGGCTGACTCAGGGTTCACAAAACCCCAGGTACGAGCGTTGTGCAGTCGATCCGCGAGTTTGATAACCAGGACTCGAACGTCTTTTGACATCGCAACGACCATTTTGCGCATCGTCTCTGATTGCGCAGAGTCGCCAAACTTAACTTTGTCGAGCTTTGTGACACCGTCAACCAGCAGTGCTACTTCGTCTCCAAAGTCGGCCTGTAGTTGTTCTATGGAGTAGCTGGTGTCCTCAACAGTGTCGTGAAGAAGCGCCGCGGCGATTGTTGCGGGTCCGGAACCGAGATCAGCAAGGATGCGGGCAACCGCAAGCGGATGGGTAATGTAATCCTCACCGGATTTACGCTTTTGCCCGGTGTGGTGGTGCTCCGCTGTTTTATATGCCTTCTCAATGAACGCAGGGTCAGTCTTAGCGTGATTTAGGCGGACAATGCGAATTAGTTCGCTTAGGTCCGACGAGTAGGCGGTTGAAGACCTAGTGAAAATTCTCGGCAGTCTTGACCGAAGCGACGATGCAATGCTGTCGGTCAAAACCCACTCCTAGTTTCGGTAGTGAGAAGTCTATTAGCGGTTTGCTGCAACCTTGTCAGCAGCAGCCTTCAGCTTTGGTTCATTCTCGCGTAGGTGAACGTAAGCAGGAGGTGCCAAGAAGATAGACGAGTAAGTGCCAACGATAGTTCCGACAAACAGAGCAAGAGCGATGTCACGGAGCGTTCCAGCGCCCAAGAGTGCTGATCCGACGAACAAAATCGCTGCGACAGGCAATACCGCAACTACCGAGGTGTTGATCGAACGGACCAGGGTCTGGTTCACCGCAAGGTTTACCATCTCAGCGAAGGTTCTGGTCTCCGAGTATTCAATCTCCAGGGTGTTTTCACGGACCTTGTCGAAAACCACCACGGTGTCATATAGCGAGTAGCTCAAGATTGTTAGGAAACCAATGACCGCTGCCGGGGTGATCTCAAAGCCGACTGCGGCGTAAACACCGGCGGTGACTACAAGGTCATGTAGCAAGGCGATGAGGGCGGCCACCGACATCTTCCACGAGCGGAAGTAGAAAGCCATCAAGAGCGAAACCAAGACCAAGAACACCAAAAGACCGGTAATAGCCTGACGAGTGACGTCAGCTCCC
>JBEGUQ010000028.1:0-8975 GCA_041178805.1 Actinomycetota bacterium | reverse complement strand
GTCCATCCGTAAGCCTCGACGGTTTCACTCCCAGAGGTGCCGGTGGCAATCATTAGCGAAAGCGTTCCAAGGGTTGGTGCGACGCCCAGTCCTGCGACAAAGAGGCTAATTCCCACCCAGATTGGATTCTCAGGTGCAATCAAAATCGCCGAATACCCAATCAGGGTCACCACCAAGAAAATTGACAGCGCGTTTGGGCCTTTGAACCTTGGGGCAAGTAATAGCCCACCAAAGATTGAACCGAGCGAAAAGACCGCAAACATCAATCCAGCCAGAGTCTTTCCAAATAGCGCTACCGACCCCACCTCGACACCGGCAAAAGATCCAACAAACAGCAATCCCAGAACTGTCGCAGCTGCCACCTTTGGGTTTCGCAGAGCTTTGCCGAGGGCATTTTTGTTCTTCGGGATCTTGATCGAACCAACGGACTTATTCATCAGGAACCAAATGGTTCCGAACACCTGAATCATGGCCACGGTGATAAGCATCGGGATGTTGCCAAAGCTTGCGGCGACCAAGGTCGCAACCAGTGGCCCCAGCACCCAAATGATCTCCTGGGCGGTGGCGTCAAGCGAGTAGAGCGCAGGCATCAGCTTCTTAGGCGTCACCTGCGGGTAAATCGATCTCGCTGCCGGCTGGATGGGCGGTGAAGCGAGACCGACCAGGCACGCAAGTGCAACTAGCCAAATCGGTTCTGGAGGCACGAAAGCCAGGCCAATAAGCGCAAGGACTGATACTGACGTGCTGATAATGACAACTCTGCGAATGCCATAATCCGCCATAAGCCTTGCCAGCATCGGACCGGAGATGCTGGCACCGATGGTCTCGGCACCCAAGGCGATACCCGCAATTGCATAGGAGCCCGTGATGGCCTGAATGTGGATCACGAATGCGATGCTCAGCATTCCGAATGGGAAACGTGCAAATAGCTGCGAAATCAAGACCGCAATTGCCTCAGGAGCCGCTTTTAGCGCGGAAATACCCAGAGCCACTTAATCACCTAAATCCAAGAGGGCAACCACATTTGTGTTCGCCAGTACCAGTAGGGGACCGGCAATCCCATCCAAAGCGATGCGAAGAATGCTGCCAGAACCAAAGCTACCACTACGAATAGTGCTATCGCCCATTCGCGCTCTGCGGCTCTTCTCAGCACCACGCCCTTACGCCAGAAACTATGCAGGGCAAAGCTCAACGCCAGAAGCAAGAACGGAGTAAAGACAACCGCGTAGAACTGGAAGGTGGTCCTACTGAGATAAATCAGCCAAGGAGCCCAGCCCGCCAGGAATGCAATAAAGATTGCACCCGATGCAAAGTCGGCCTTTTTGAAAAAGCGCATGCCGACCCAAATCATTGCCAACACGGCACTTAGCCAAATCAGCGGGTGCGGCAATGGCGTGATGGCGATGCTGCAACTTTCTAGCAGGCCACAGTTTTCTCCGGTGAAGCTATCGAAGTAGAAGGCGGTAGGTCGAATGTTCAATAGCCACTGCAGAGCGTTGGCTGCGTATGGGTGCTCGGCACTCAGCCCGGTGTGAAAGCTGTAGGCATTGGTGTGGTAATCCCATAGCGCGATTAGCCAATTTTCATTTGCCGCACGTCCCCAACCGCCTTGGCTCAATATCCAACCGGACCAGCTCACCACATAGGTGCTCAGCGCAATAACCAGCATCACAACGGCATTGAGGCCAGCTTGCAGGACTGCAGGCAAAAGCTTTAGCCCAAGGCGCTGTCTTGAAATCCAGTCGGCGATAAAGCTGTATAGACCAAATGCAGCAAGGAAATACAGACCAGACCACTTCACCGAAGACGCAATTCCCAGAGTTAGAGCCATGGCCCAAAGCCAAGGCCTTGCTGAGAGAACAAAGTCTCGCTTTTGCAGGGCGGCTCGGTTTAGTGCTTGAGAGACCAAGGCCCGATCTCGAAGTAGGAAGTAAAAAGCCAGCAGAACAAAAAAGGCAAGGATGCCATCGAGGACAGAAGTCCTGGACATCACAATCGACTGGCCCTCTATCGCTAAGAACAATCCCGTGAGGGCTGCAAATACGCGGTTGCCGATCAACAGCTTGGCTGCGGCAATGATCAAAGGAATCGCCAAGGTGCCCAGCAGGGCAACCGAGAATCTCCACCCAAAGCTTGAGTCCGCTCCAAATAGCTGCATGCCGAGCCAGATGATCCACTTACCAACCGGTGGGTGAACGACATAGGCACCGTCTTGCAGATAGCCAGACACATCCCCAGCTTCAAATGCCGGGTTAGCGCCGTCTGGCCACTGCTTCTCATGGCCAAAAAGTCCAAGGGTGTAAGCGTCTTTGACGTAGTAGGTCTCGTCGAATACCAGTAGCTGCGGGTTTGCGAGATTGCCAAATCTAAGCAGAGCCCCCAGTGCGGTGATCAGCACAGTGCTGATAGGTGTAAAAAAACGACTGGAAGCTGCGCGTTTGGTCAATGTAAGCAGCCCGTAAATCACCCTTAGATGCTAGTTTGCTTAGCGTGTTGATTCTTGCTGCAACTCCCATTGGTAATCTCTCTGACGCCTCACAGCGTCTTAGGGACCTGCTGACAACGAGCGAACACATTGCAGCCGAGGACACCAGAACCCTCAAGCAGTTGGCTTCGGGACTCGGCATAAGGCTAAATGCCAGGCTTTACAGCCTCCATGAGCACAGTGACGCGGAGCGAACTGCCCTCTTGGTTGAGGTTGCCCGTGACCACGATCTATTGGTGGTCTCGGATGCCGGAATGCCAACGATTTCTGACCCCGGATACCAATTGGTGCGTGATTGCGCTCAAGCAGGCATTGAGATCATCGCAGTCCCTGGACCCTCTGCAGTCATCTCGGCGCTCGCTGTCTCCGGGTTGCCAACCGACCGCTTTAGTTTTGAAGGCTTTCTCCCTAGAAAACAGGGTGAGCGAGTGCGGGTGTTTACCAGCCTCAAAGACGAAGCTCGCACCATGGTGTTTTTTGAAGCTCCGCATCGCATTCACGAATCCCTGGTTGACGCTGCAACCGTGTTTGGTGAAGAGCGATTAGGCACAGTTTCGCGCGAACTCACAAAGAAGTTTGAGCATACCGAACGAGGAACTCTTGCCGGTCTAATTTCCTGGGCTGCCACTTCACCGAAGGGTGAAATGGTTTTGATCATCGCCGGCGCTGCTCCAAAAACCTTTGATATTGCAGATCTTGGGCTAAAAGCTTTGGAGCTTGCAGCCTCCGGAATGGGCCTAAAGCAGGCTTGTGCGGATCTTGCAGAAGCCAGCGGTGCGTCAAAGAGCGCAATTTACGCTGAAGCGCTTTTGCACAAACCCTAAGATATCAAGGGTGTCCAAGTCCTTTTATGTAACCACCCCCATCTTCTACGTGAACGATGCCCCTCACATTGGCCACGCCTATACCGAGGTGGCCTCGGATGTGCTGACCAGATGGCACCGCTCCAGAGGTGAAAACGCATTCCTACTCACCGGAACCGATGAGCACGGCGAGAAAGTTTTGCGCACCGCACTTGGAAACAACACCGACCCGAAAAGCTGGACTGACAAGCTAGTCACCGAATCCTGGTTGCCTCTTTTGGAGACCATCGACATCGACAACCAAGACTTCATTAGAACAACTGAACCACGCCACGAGAAGGCTGTGCAGCTGTTTCTGCAAAAGCTTTACGACACCGGATTTATCTACCAGGGATCCTTCCAAGGTAATTACTGCGTTGGCTGCGAAGAATACAAAAACGAATCAGATTTGATTGATGGCGCAGGAGATTTCGCAGACCAAAAAGTCTGCGCGATTCACTCCAAGCCGGTTGAGCAACTAAACGAGACCAACTACTTTTTCAAGCTGAGCGAATTCCAAGATCGCCTGCTGGCCCATTACGAGGCAAACCCAACTTTCATTCAGCCAGAAAGCGCTAAGAATGAGGTTGTGTCATTTGTCCGCTCGGGACTGAGCGACCTATCAATTTCAAGGTCAAAGGAAAGATTTGACTGGGGAATCGATATTCCTTGGGACGACCAGCACATCACCTACGTTTGGTTTGATGCGCTTTTGAACTACATCACCGCCATTGGATACGGGTCTGACGAAGACAAGCTCAACTCGCTCTGGCCAGCCGATGTCCAGGTGGTTGGAAAAGACATTCTTCGCTTCCACGCGGTTATCTGGCCGGCAATGCTTATGGCTGCAGGTCTACCACCTGCCAAGCAGGTATTTGGTCACGGATGGCTTTTGGTCGGTGGCGAGAAGATGTCCAAGTCCAAGCTCACCGGTATCGCTCCAACTCAGATCACCGACATCTTCGGCTCTGATGCCTTCCGCTACTACTTCATGAAGGCAATTGGCTTTGGTTCTGACGGCTCATTTAGTTGGGAAGACCTAAGTGCTCGCTACAACTCCGAGCTTGCAAATGGTTTTGGCAACCTGGCATCACGCGTAATCGCAATGATCAATAAGTACTTCGATGGAGTGGTTCCTGCTCCAAGCGAATACCAAGCTGCGGATCTAGCTATTCAGAAGGTTGCCCAGGAGGCGGTCGATGGCGCGAATGCATCGATCGACAAGGTTGCCATCCATGAGGCGATTGCCAAGGTTTGGACTTTGGTTGACGAACTCAATAACTACATCACTGTTCAAGCTCCTTGGGTTTTGGCGAAGGACGAAGCTGACCGCGAGCGTTTGGCAACGGTGCTTTACACAACCGCCGAGGGATTGCGCCTGCTTGCTGTGTTGCTAAATCCAATCGTCCCTAAGGCAGCTCAAAAGCTTTGGGCTTCGATTGGCACCGGACTTGGCGAGCTCTCAGAGCAGCGTATCCAGCAGGCCGAATGGGGCGTGCTTCCTGCCGGCACCAAGCTAGGTGAGCTAGAGGTTCTGTTCCCTCGCGTAGAGGAACAATGAGCGAACCTATTCGCACCAGAAACTCATATGACGGTTTAGATAACCGTCCGGTTCACTACCCCGATTTACCGGCACCACTTGAGGTTGGCACTTATGACAACCACACCCACCTAGAGATTGCCGACGGCGAGCACCCAATGTCGGTCGCCGAGCACCTGGAGCGGATGCGACAGGTAAATATGCTGGGGGCCGTTCAGGTTGGCGTCACCCTTGAGAGCTCAATCTGGTCTGCGGAGGTCGCAAAGTCAGAACCAATGCTTTTGGCAGCTGTAGCACTTCACCCAAATGAAGCACCGCTGTATCAAACTCGCAAAGAGCTGGATGACGCGATTGCCGGCATTGCCGAACTTGCAAAGTTGCCAAGAGTACGAGCAATCGGTGAAACCGGCTTAGATTTTTTTAGGACCCAGGGTGATGCGGAACTAGAAGCTCAGGCTTACTCATTCGAGCAGCACATTGCGATTGCAAAAGAGAACGATCTTGCGCTGATGATTCACGACCGTGAAGCTCACGGCGAGGTTGTCGAAACCCTAAAACGTTTGGGAGCACCTGAGCGCACCGTGTTCCACTGCTACTCCGGGGACTTAGAGCTTGCTGAGATTTGCCAGCAAAACGGTTGGTACCTATCTTTCGCCGGGAATGTCACCTTCAAGAAGAACCAGCACCTTCGGGATTCGCTTCTGGCGGTCTCACCAGAGTTATTGCTAGTTGAAACCGACGCACCATTTTTGACGCCTGAGCCTATGCGCGGCAGGCCTAATGCGCCTTACCTTGTGCCACATACCCTGCGTTACATAGCCGCACTTTTGGGCTGGGACGAATCCACGACCGCACTGCAAATCAATGCCAACACCGAGCGGGTTTACGGGCTTTGGTCTGAGGGTCTTAGCTAATGCTGGGTGCAGGTGAGATTCGCCAGCTGGCGGAGAAATTGGATATTCGCCCAACCAAGAAATTGGGTCAAAACTTTGTGACCGACCCAAACACAATTCGTCGCATTGTGGCGGCGGCAAAACTTTCAGGTTCCGAAACAGTTGTTGAAATTGGTCCAGGGCTTGGCTCGCTAACCCTTGGACTGCTGGAGGTAGCTAAAAAAGTTATCGCGGTTGAAATTGATCCAAAGATGGCAGCGGAACTCGAGAGCACAATTGCCAAACGTGCACCTGGCACAGATTTCACACTGGTCAGAGATGATGCCCTGCGGGTGGCTGCACTGCCAGCTGATCCGGATGCCCTGGTTGCCAATCTTCCCTACAACATCTCGGTTCCGGTTCTGTTGCACTTCTTGGAGCACTTTCCAACAATCCAAACCGGTTTGGTTCTGGTGCAAGCTGAGGTTGCTCATCGCTTAGCCGCCGAGCCTGGTTCAAAAATTTATGGCATTCCAAGCGTCAAATTGGCCTGGTATGCCGACTCAGCACTTGCCGGAAACGTTGGACGAAATATTTTTTGGCCAGCACCAAATGTGGATTCTGCACTTGTTTATTTCTCGAAGCGAGCAGTCCCGCTGGGCGATGAACAACTCAGGATCGCAACCTTCGATGTTGCTGATGCTGCCTTTGGGCAACGTCGCAAGACCCTACGCCAGGCCCTGGCAACCTGGGCCGGATCACCGGCTGATGCAGAGCGTATTTTGATTTCGGCCGGCGTGAGCCCGCAGGCTCGTGGAGAAGAACTAGACGTTCACCAATTTGTTGCGATAGCGCGCGCTAAGAACGGCGAGGGCTAAAAAATGGAGCAGGTCCACTAATGGCGCTGTCAATTCAGGCCGAAGTAAATTTTCCAGCGGGAGCTGGCCAGGTTCTATCGGTGATGAGCGATGTTAGTTCTTGGCAGGTGGCTGATCGACCAAGGCTCATTTCGGCAAAAAACAATAAAGTAACTCTCGCCTTTGAAGACTTTTCGAGAGCGGTCATTACTCTGGAAACTGTTGAACACGGATCAACTGCAAAAATTCTCCACGAGTTGATCAAAGATGGGTCGCAGGTAGATTCGCGTCAGATTTATTGGAAAGAAGTTCTCGCTGAAATGCGCCAGAGATTGGATCAGAAATGACGATTCAAGTAAGTGCTAGCGCACCCGGGAAAATCAACATCTTCTTCAAAGTTGGAGCACTCAAAAGCGATGGCTACCACGATGTGCTCAGCGTCTATCAAGCGCTCGACATCCGAGAGACGGTAAAGGTCGCTGATAGTTCTCGATGGAGGGTGTCGGTTTCAGGCGCTCTTTCTGAAGAACAGATTGCCGCTGTGCCAACCGGTGAAGACAATCTTGTAGTGCGTGCAGCCAAATCAATCGGCCAGTTGGCAAACCTCACGAGGGTTTCTGAGTTGAGTTTTGAAATTACAAAAAATGTTCCCGTTGCCGGAGGCATGGGCGGCGGTTCAGCAGATGCCGCTGCCGCGATGTTGGCAGTCGATGAACTGTGGGACACACAGGTTGACGGCGAGGCTCTTATGAAGGCGGCAGCTGAGCTTGGTGCAGATATTCCATTTGCTCTGCTTGGTGGAACCGCAATTGGAATCGGCAGGGGAGACAAGCTGGATCCTATCGATGACGTGCAAAAACTTCATTGGGTTTTGGTACCGATGGATGCAGGGCTAAGCACCCCTAGGGTTTACGCCAAGTTGGATGAGATGCGCGCCGCGAAAGGTCAGGACCCAACTCTTGTACCTGTGCCTGAGGTTCCTTACGAACTCATCGATGCTCTGGTGCACGGTGACGCTCGCGAAGTTGCTAAGCACCTGCACAACGATCTACAGGACGCCGCTGTGGCGTTGATGCCAGAGCTTTCAATCACGATGCACGCAGGTCTTGCAGCTGGTGCACTCGCTGCAATGGTTTCTGGTTCAGGCCCAACTATTGCGATGCTCGCCGAATCAGAAGGAGCCGCAGAGTCAATCGCAAATCACCTGGCCTTCGAGGGCTATATTGCAATCCCAACCTTTGGGCCGGCTAAGGGAACACTTCTGGAGAAAAACTAGTGGCGCACTTACTGGGTGCCGAGAACATCTCACTTGAGTTCCCAACGAAGAAAGTTTTTGACGGCATTACCATCGGTGTAAATGATGGCGACAGGATTGGCATCGTAGGCCGTAACGGCGATGGAAAATCTACCCTGCTAAAACTTTTGGCAAAACGAATTCAACCCGATGACGGGCGTATCACGCACCGCAGCAGCCTTAGCTTTGGACTTCTGGATCAGGCCGATGTGATTGATCCTGGTTTGACGATCGGCCAATCGGTGGTTGGCGAAGTGTCTGAACATATTTGGGCGGGTAATCCAAAGATTCGCGATGTGATTTCTGGTCTACTAAATGATCTTGATTGGAATAAGCAGGTTGGTGAACTTTCCGGTGGCCAGCGCCGAAGAGTGGCATTGGCAAAACTGCTGGTTCAAGATCTAGACATCGTGATGTTGGATGAGCCGACAAACCACTTAGATATTGAAGGCGTTGCTTGGTTGGCGCAACACCTCAAGAACCGCTGGGCAAATAATTCCGGCGGCCTCATTGTTGTGACACACGACCGATGGTTTCTAGATGAAGTTTGCAATCTAACCTGGGAGGTTCACGACGGAGTCATTGAACCTTTTGAGGGCGGCTACGCCGCTTACATCCTGCAGCGAAACGAACGAGATCGCAGCGCAGCGGCTTCAGAGTCAAGACGTCAAAATCTGATGCGCAAGGAACTTGCTTGGTTGCGTAGGGGTGCGCCGGCGCGAACCACGAAACCAAAATTCCGAATGGATGCCGCCGCTGAACTTATCGCCAATGAACCGGAGCCGCGTGACCGGGTAGCACTATCTAAATTGGCCACTCAACGCCTTGGTAAAGATGTTTTAGATATCGAAAACCTGAATTACAAAATCGATGATCGTGAACTGCTGCACGACGTGACCTGGCGACTGGGTCCGGGGGATCGAGTTGGGCTGGTTGGAGTAAACGGCGCGGGCAAGACCACATTGCTCAAACTTATTCAGGGAACCCTGAATCCAACTGCGGGCGTTATCAAGCGCGGTAAAACCGTAAACATTGCAACCCTCAGTCAAGAGGTTCGCGAACTAGATGAGTTTGCCGACGAGCGA
>JBEGUQ010000027.1:0-10662 GCA_041178805.1 Actinomycetota bacterium | reverse complement strand
GAGGTGGTAAATCGGGAGACGATCTCAGTGATGTCTCGAACGCCGTCGCGGCCAACGTAATCTATACAAACATCTAGAAGGTGAGCACCATCGCGAACCTGCTTCTTGGCAATTTCAACGCAGTCGTCCCAGCGCTCTTCCAACATTGCATCGCGGAAGGCTTTTGAGCCGTTCGCATTGGTGCGCTCACCAGTGAGCCGGGGTGGTTCCGCAGCAACCGCCGACCATAGCCAACCCAAACTCTTTTACAAACTGCTCGTGGGCGGTGGCAAGCTCGCTTGGCGATAGCGGATAAAGCGCTCCGTCTCCGGAGAGGATTGGCAAACCGGCGTTTGGCATAACCATCACCGGAATCTGGGAGTGCTTGCTGAGCTGTCTGAGGTGCTCGCTCATTTCGGCTGGACCGGTGGCACAGTTCAAACCAACCATATCGATACCAAGTGGTTCAAGTGCGGTCAATGCCGCGCCGATCTCACTGCCGAGCAACATGGTGCCAGTGGTTTCTACAGTTACCTCAACAAAGATTGGGAGCCTTACGCCGCTTTCGACAATGGCCAGCCGGCAGGCGTTGACCGCAGCTTTGGTCTGTAAAAGGTCCTGGCTGGTTTCCACCATGAATGCATCGGCACCGCCTGCAATCAAGCCCTTAGCCTGCAGGGCAAAGGTTTGCTTAAGGTTGTCGTAGGTGGTGTGACCAAGGGTTGGAAGCTTTGTCCCCGGGCCCATCGAACCAAGCACCCAGCGTGGCTTGCCGTCTTTTGCGGTGAAACGATCCGCGCTGTCGCGAGCAATCTGAGCACCGAGTCTGGCAAGTTCTTCAATCTGGTCTTCAATGCCGTAGTCGGAGAGATTTGACCAGTTAGCTCCAAAAGTATTGGTCTCTACACAGTCGACCCCGGCCTCGAAGTAGGCATCGTGGACCGAGGAAACGATATCTGGCCTGGTGGAGTTTAGGACTTCATTGCAGCCCTCGTGACCCAAAAAATCTTCCAGCTGCAGCATGGTTCCCATAGCGCCGTCGGCGATAACCACCCTGGTTGCCAGCGCATCCATAAGGCTCTGAGCGCCATTGGTGAGAGCTACCTTCTTGAATTCATGAAGATACAAAAAGACTCCAAAAAAATAGGGGATTCGCAGGCCTGCGCAATAAAGCAAGAATACCCGCTAACCAAAGCCGCGGAGAAGTTTGTTACCTCCAAGCGGTATCTTTTAGCAATGCAGCTAATCGGAATCTGGGCAGTCATTGCCGCAACCCTCGGGCCAATTCAAAACGTCTTGGGCTGGGGCATCTCCGGCGCGCTCTGGCCCGGGTATGACCCAATCGCAAAGACCATCAGCGACCTGGCAGCGGATGATTCGCCGGTGAAGTGGATTCAATCCAGCTTCTTCCTTTTTGGATCAGTGTTAACTCTGGTTGGAGCTTGGAGTGCGAGAGCATTCGCGATGCCTGGGCGAATCGCCCTGGGTATGGCTGGAGTTGCGGGTTTGGGCTACACCTTCTACGCCACCCCTTCGCAAATTGGTTATTCAGATGAACACCGTTTTTACGCAACCGTGGCATTCCTACTCTTCTCAGCATGGCCAATTTTGGCGATGCGCTTTGATAAGCGATACCACTGGGCACTGAGACCAGCGGGAGCTATTGGCGCATCGGTTGTGATGGGGCTGACCACCCTTTGGTTCCTATTGACCTGGCTAGAGCCGGGTCAGCCGATTGTTGGACTGTCTGAGCGCGTGATCGCGGTTATGCAGGTGTTGTGGCTGTCCTTTGCAATCTGGGCGCAGTATCTGCACCAGCAAAAGGCAATCAAAACGAAATCACTTAGCCTCGAGGGCGAAGAACTCTTCGGGTAGTTTGATTCCATGAAACCTGTAATTGGACTAACCAGCTACCGCCAGCGTGGTCAGACCGGCGTTTGGGACACCGAGATGGCCATGCTCCCCGCCTACTACCTTGAAGGTGTGACCAAGGCCGGCGGAATCGCAGTTATCTTGCCACCGCAAACTATCGACTCCGAGGATGCTCGCAACCTGTTGACTGGCCTTGATGGACTAGTCGTTACTGGTGGCCGCGATGTCGAGGCTTCAAGATATGGTCACGTGTCACACGAGCTAGCAGAGAAGCCGGATCGCCTGCGCGATTTGCTTGAAGATGAGTTGATTTCAGCGGCTATTCAGATGAAGCTGCCGTTCCTAGGCATTTGCCGCGGTGCTCAGATGCTGAATGTAAACCGGGGTGGAACGCTAATCCAGCATCTTCCGGACCTTGTTGGAGACAATAGATACCTTCCCGGCGGTGGAAACTTTGCCCACATGCAAATGTCGGTGCGCGAGGGGTCAAGACTCAGCGCAATTGTTGGCGAGCAGGTTGAAAACGCAGCTCTTTATCACCACCAGGCGATTGATGAGCCGGGTGAGGGACTACAGGTGGTCGCTTACTCTCCGGATGGAATAGTGCAGGCCGTTGAGATTGAGGATCACCCGTTTGGATTGGCAGTGCAGTGGCACCCAGAGCAAACTCTTGATGACCTGAGGTTATTTGAAGCTCTGATTGCCGCGGCTAAGGCCGATCGCTAAAGATATAGATCAAGTCTCGAGAGAATTAGCTTTCTGAGCGAAGCCACACTTCCAGAAAGTGCCTTGAGATCCACGGCATCTAAGAACATCGAAATCGACTGATCTGGGTATTCCAAAAGCATGCATGGTTCGCGTCCTGCCGATGCCTTGAGCTCACGATCATTTCTCTCGTTCAGGTGAATCATCTTTATGGCAATGCCGTGATCACGCAGCAGTTCTTGCTCAAGCTTTTTGAAAGCGGATTTCTTTTTGACCGGTGAGTGAGAAATGTCACACAGGCTGCAACTTTTTATGCCAATTAGGTGCCCGAAGAAATAGGAAAGCTCGCCAATAACGCCACCGTCGGCCTTATAGATGCCGATAAGAGTTGCACGAGTTTCAGTCACGTCTTTTCGAACCTAAAAAAGTTGATGATTCTTCCAAATAATCGTCTTTTATGCAGCTTTGGGAGGGCATACTTTTCGTTATGACAAATCTTGAACGCCCAGAAGTAGAACCAATGATGGAGCCAGCTCCAAGCGATTTGACCCTAAAAGACATCGTCGTAGGCGATGGTGCAGAAGCTCCAGCGGGTGCAACCGTTGAGGTCCACTACCTCGGTGTTGACTACGAAACCGGCGAAGAGTTTGACTCTTCATGGGGCCGCGGTGAGTCAATCAACTTCCCACTGCAGAGACTTATCAAGGGCTGGCAGGAAGGTATTCCTGGCATGAAGGTTGGCGGTCGCAGAATGCTTATTTGCCCACCTGAAATGGCATACGGTCCTGCCGGTGGTGGACACTCGCTTTCGGGTCGCACCTTGGTGTTTGTGATTGACCTGTTGGGCGTGAACTAACTTCAGCTAATTCAGCTTCCTGGTAGGGCAGTATTGAGCCATGGCCATGTTCTCCGAAGCACCGCGTGACTTTTCCGCTGCCGACATTCCGCAACCAGAAATCATCGATCCGAAAAGCGTGCCGAGCTATCGTTGGGGCTTCATCGGTGCAGGAGACATCGCCGAGGTGATGGCTGCGACACTTGCCAAGCACACCAGCCAACTCGTTGTCGCTGTTGGGTCAAAGACTCCGGGCAAGGCAAAGGCATTCGCGGAACGCTTTGGAGTTGAACGTCACTACGACAACTACGCAGATCTAGCCAATGATCCAGAAGTGGACATTGTTTACATTGCGACCCTTCCACATACCCACCTAGAAGATGCACGTCTCGCGATTCGCGCCGGTAAGCATGTTCTAATCGAGAAGCCATCAACGCTGACTGCTAAGGACACCGAAGCGTTGTATTCCGAGGCGAAGGCTGCCGGGGTATTTGCGATGGAAGCGATGTGGAGTAGATACCTTCCGCAGGCGTCGATCATTCGCCAGATGCTTGCCTCCGGAACTCTCGGAAAAATCACCTTGCTGCAGGCAGACTTCGGTCAGGACAATCGCGAAATTGCCAGGTTGTGGTTGAAGGACTCTTCGATAGTGATGGACATGGGTATTTATCCAATCTCCTTTGCGCAGATGGTTTTGGGTTCACCTAGCCGGATCATTGCCGCTGGAAAAATGGCCAACGAAAACGTTGAAGCCATGGCGGCTGCGATCCTGGAATACGACTCTGGCGCTCGAGCGGTGGTAACTGTTTCTGGACACTCACACGTTCCCACCACGGCATCGATTTCTGGCGATGAAGGTGTACTGGTTTTGGATGGACCATTCTTCATCCCGACATCACTTGAACTTCGTCCTGCGCTATTCAATTCGCATGGGCCGCGCTGGAATGATGAATCGGGCGTGGTTGGGCACGAGGGTCTCAGTCACCAAGCAAACCACATGGCTAAATACATTCACGAGGGCTTACTCGAGTCGCCACTTCACACTCACGCTGAAGTGGTCGAAGGAATTCGAATTGGTGAAGAAATTCGCCGCCAGGTCGGCGTAATTTACCCCTAGCCAGCTCTCGTTTTTGGCTGGACAACGGTTTTTGAAAACCTGCTCCGATTTAGATGACGCTGAGTTATGGGATAGTCTCCGCAGGAGGGGTTAGTGAACTCGGGGGAGGAAATCGCATGAGACGTTCAGCAAAAGAGGCTGAAAAAGATGCAATTTCCGCCGCTCGGCTAGAGGCGCTAAATCTCATAAGCGATGCGCTTGATGCCAGCGAAGATGGCTTCGCAATTTGGAAAGCCGCCAAAGACAAAAGCGGCTTGGTAGAGAGCTTTTCACTTCTTCTCATGAACTCCACTGGAGCCGATGCGGCCGGACATCCTCAAGAAGAACTCGTTGGAAAACTCCTTACTGAAATTGTTCCAGTTGAAGAGTCCAAAGGTTTGCACAAGCTCTTCATGAAGGCACTTACGCTAGGGCACAGCGTCAAGGAGACTGTTTCCGCTGAGTATCCGGGTAGTGCACCCATTGCATACGAAAACACGGTGGTTCCTTTTGGTAATGATCTTGTCTTCGCAACCTACAGAGATGTCAGTGAATCTGCCACTGAACGCAATCGACTGCTATGGCTTTCAGAGCATGATGCGCTTACTGGAATTGCCAATCGCTCAAAACTCCAGGTCTCGCTAGAGCAGACGGTCCTAGAGCTCGCAAAGAGGGGTTTCTAGCCGGATTTGTCTTTATCGATATCGATCACTTCAAGACTGTCAATGACACTTATGGTCACGAGACCGGAGACGACCTGCTGATCAACTTTGTGAAGCGAGTTCGAAACTCGCTTCCTGAGAGTGCTTTGGTGGCAAGGATTTCTGGCGATGAATTTGCTGTCGTGTTAGAAGGACTCAGAGGTGAAGCACATCTTCGAGAGCTCTTGGACGAGATTTTCTCGTCAATGCAACGACCATTTAGGCGTGGGGAGATCGAAACCTCGATTACCTGCTCAGCCGGCTGTGTTCTGACGGATGGCACAGTCAACCCAGATGAAATTATCCGCATTGCGGACCGGGGAATGTATCAAGCCAAAAACGAGGGTCGCAATCGCTACCTAGTCGAATCGATAGTCGAACTCACTTAGGGCCGTCCGGGTAGATACTCCTGGTTACTCCTCGCGGGCGGTGTCCCCTTAGCCAGCTTGGCTTATTCAGCTTTGGAATTAGATGGACGACAGAGAGTGCGGCATAAATCACGGTGTTTAGTGCCACGACCGTTGCCAAGACAATAAAGAACCTGGATTGCAGAAAGCTCTCTGGTAGCAGGAATCCCTCAAGCAGGGTTATCACGCTCATGAAGCCACCTCGGGTTTCTCCGCGCCTAGTTTGGCGGCAGCACGCTTAGTAAGCACCGGGACGTCTCCCCAATGTGCCTGCTTTCTAAGAGCCATATCTATGCTGCCCCTAACAAAAATGATCCCCAAGAACGTGTCATAAAGAAGCTCAACAAAGAGCGTTGCGGCAAGCAGTTTCGCCTTCCAGTCCGCGTCTTGGACGGTCCAAACCTTCTCTGCGATGAAGATCAAGCCCATCAGAATCCAGAACGGATACCAAATCCAAATATCGGAACTAACAAACTGCAGCACAATCATTAGAAAGTAAGTCCAGAGCGCGAAAACCGAATAGGCCAATCCAAGCTGCTGAGACCAATATCGGGCGGTGGTGGAGGTGATGCCGTAGGTAGCGATGTTCTCCATCGCCCCTCGCTCCCATCTCAGGCGCTGTCTCCAAAGTGCCCCAAGGCTCGGCATGAGCTCTGTTTCAACCATGCAATCCGGGGGAGAGGTCATCAAAGCGCCAAGCGACTTCAATGCCAGGGTCAGCTCGTTGTCCTCGGTAAGGGCGTGGGTGTCGTAAACCTGACCATTGATGCCGGGCAAGAGGTTCCCTCGCTCCTCAGCAACAGTTCTCAGGGACCTCGCCCTAAAGATTGAAGCAGTGCCGGTTAGAACAAAAACTCGGCCCTTTCTTCGATTTATCTCTCGTGAGTATCGGGTGTATTCGTTCTTTTGAATCTGAGCAAGCAGACCCTTGCGGTCCTCGCCAAAGAAAAGTCCGCCGATAGCGCTTAGGCCTCGGTCTTCTGTGAAGTGTTTTACAGCGGATTTAAGGAACCCCTGACGCAGAACAGTGTCGGCGTCCATGATCATCACGGTGTCGTTCTCTCCCAGGCTTGGGAGCAGAGTTGTTAAGGCCTGGTTTAGGGCACCAGCTTTTTTGTCAACGTTTCCAACGCTCTCGAAAACTTCGACACCGAGACTCTTTGCCAGGGCGACTGTGCCGTCGGTGCAGTTGTCTGCCACGACAATCACTCGTTCAGGTTTTCTGTCCTGCTCCATCAGCGATTTGATGGTTGCCGCAATGAGCTTTTCTTCATTGTGAGCTGGGATTAGAGCGGTGATTGTTACCTCACCGTGGAAGACGCCTTCAGTCGACTTCATTAGCACCCAAGGAGACAACTTCTTGTGGACGGCGTCGTGCGAACGGCGAGATAGATTCACGTCTCGAATTTCAAGCCCAACAAAAGTAACCACCACTATTAGCCCAACCGCAAGGGCAGCAAGCACTGCAAATAGCGGTGGTGCTTGCCAGCTGTAGGTGAGGGAGAGGAAGTCAAATACCAAAACCCGAGATGCCGGCTGCGTAAGAGTCACATCATTGGTTTGGAGCGCATAAGCAACAACTACCAACGCACAAATAACGATTCCGAGAACCAGTAGGCCAATTAGACCTTGGTACTTTCGATCTGCTCTTTTTTGCCAGGAGGCCATAGCTAACTTCCCCCAAATTGGCCAAGCGTTGTACTTGTCAGCCAATCCTATCGAGACAAGCTTTCTCAAGCTAAAGGGTTAGACTCAGGTTTCAACAAGGGGAGCAATTCGTGACGGTCAAGAAAGTTCGAAAACTACCAGCGGTTCAAGCCAAATGGCGCGCGGAAGTTCAGAAGCTTGTTCTAAAAGAGGACCTAATGTTGGTCAAGCTTCTAGTCACGAACAAAGAAGTACTTGAGATCGAATATGGTGCGACTGTTGTTGCCGAAGCGCTCGACGGTCTGGAGTTGGAACTTTCGAGACTCACTGGCTTGGCGGAAATAGAGCGAGTCTCAGATGTGCTGATTGCCATGCGAGCCAGCAGCGCGACCAATCCTGAGGACTTCATTGCCAAAGTCAGAGCTGCTCTGTCAGGCATCAATGCCTCTGGCTCTTACAGGTTCTTGATCGAAGCAAGCATTGGCGCCTTGGTAACGGACCACACTTCTAAACTTGACGCCGAAGTCTGGCTAAGAGTTTTGAATCTTGCCCTGATGAAGTCGTCTCGAACTGGTCGCCCAGAGCTGGCTGACGACAAGCTTGCACTCTCAGAAGGCGTTCGGCAAGAACTGTCGAGACTTGACTCGAGCTCGACCCCGCCGGAGGGCATGTACTGGGTATTCCAGCCAATCAACCACGTTTCAACTGGTGAGATTTATGGTTATGAAGCGCTTTGTCGCTGGGAGAGCCCAGCAATCGGACAGGTGAATCCAGAGGTTTTCATTCAAATTGCGGAAGACCTGAACCTTATTCAAATCATCGACTTTTGGACCTTGAAGGCAATCGAGGAGGCCTTCCCTGCTTTGGCCAAAATTGGTGGCCAGTCAATTTCCATGAACGTCAGCGCTCAAACTATCGGAAATGACCACAAATTCTTTTTCTCGGCCATCGAACTTTTGCTGCCAAGACTCAAGGATGCCCACTTCTCATTAGTCATTGAAATGACGGAGACCTCCTTAGCTGAAAATCAAATTGACTTGACGATGGGGCTTTTAGGTCTTAGGGCGCGTGGCGCAGGAATCGCAATAGACGATTTTGGCACTGGAAAAACTAGCTTGAGCGTCATCAGCAGTCTGCCAGCTGACTTTGTGAAACTGGATGGGTCCTTGATCGAAGTCATAAAACCAGAACTGCGCCGAGGTCTTCTTGAAATCGGCGTCAAGTTCGCGGGGCTAATGGGTGCAGAGGTAATTGTCGAAAAAGTTGAGACCAAGGCTGAGTTAGATTTTGCGCGCGAAGTCGGGGCAAAGTTTGCTCAGGGCTGGTTGTTTGGCAAGCCCATTGATTTGCGATCTGAGAAAGCTCCTTCGACAACCAAAGAAGTGAAGCCCTGAAAAGTTGGGAAAAAGCCGCGAGGAGAACGTAGCAGAATCGCCAGCCGGGCAAAGCGATAACAAATGATGGGATGCAATCAATGAAGAGGGAACTTCCTGCAAAGAAATTAAGCCTTCACGAACAGCTTCTGCAAGAAATTGAAGATTTGGGTCAAAAACAAGATCTTTTGCTGGTCAAGCTCCTTGTTACCAACAGCCCAGTGATCGAGATCGAATACGGTGCGGCTCAAACTTCAAAAGCAATCAAAGAATTAGAGGTCAGTTTCGCAAATCTAAACTCAATTGCCTTCGTGGGCAGAGTGTCGAAGGTTCTATTTGAAATAAGGGCAAAAGACGCCTCGAATCAACTTGGATTTATGCGGCAAATTCGCTCGATTGTGAACGATGTGAACTCGTCGAAGCGATACAGGTTCTTGCTTGAAACCAGCATCGGAGCAGTCGTTACCGATCACAAGGCCAATCTTTCATCCAAAGATTGGGATGCAAGGTTGAATCTTGCTCTTATGAAATCAACCCGCACCGGAAGGCCGGAGGTAGCCGACACAAAGGTAGCAACCTCTGAGCAAGTAAGACACGAGCTCTCAAGACTCGGCCCTGGCTCACCGCCACCTGAGGGCATGCACTGGGTTTTCCAGCCCATCAACTACGTCGCAACCGGAGAGGTTTTCGGTTACGAAGCTCTGTGTCGCTGGGACAGCCCCACCCTTGGTTCGGTAAGTCCTGAGATGTTCATTCAAATTGCCGAGGATTTGAACCTGGTTCAGATAATCGACTTTTGGACATTAAAGGCAGTCGAGGAGTCCTACCCTGAGCTCCTGCTTCGAGGTGGACAGGCAATATCGATCAACATCAGCGCGCAAACACTTGGTAATGATCACGAATTCTTCTCCGCGGTGGATCAGTTGCTCCCAAAGATAAAAGAAGCCCACTTCTCGCTCATTTTTGAACTAACCGAAACCTCTGTAATTGAAAATCAGATAGATCTAAGCCTCGGGTTGATTGGGTTGCGAAAGCGTGGAGCCAAGATTGCGATTGATGACTTTGGGACTGGAAAAACCAGTTTGAGTATTATCAGCAGCCTTCCTACTGACTTTGTAAAACTCGACGGTTCGCTACTTGAGGTTGAACGCCCAGACCTAAGCGTTGGATTGCTCGAGCTCGGAGTCAAGTTTGCTGATCTGGTTGGAGCCGAGGTTATCGTCGAGAAGGTAGAGACTCAGGAAGATCTCGACCTAGCGCGAAAAGTGGGAGCTAAATACGCTCAAGGTTGGTTATTTGGCCAGCCCATTGATTTGAGTTTGCCAATACCAACTCAAATTTGAAGTAGGCCCCGTCGGGCTCGAACCGACGACCCACGGATTAAAAGTCCGTTGCTCTACCGACTGAGCTAGAGGCCCTAACGAATTAGAAGTGTAACAGCGTGGTCTCGGATAATGCTTTTCGCTGGCTAACTTACCCGCATAATCTGCATCGGAAGACTACGCGGCTTGCATTGGTTTGAACTCGGTGTCGGCGAGTGGAAAAAGTTACCCGGTGCGAGGAGAGACTTTGAATCTAGAAATTGGTCAAAGCTACCTAAAGCTTGATCTTCACAGCGCTTTTGGAGGAAACCCAAGAGCGGGTATTTGCCCCACCATGTCCGGGGTTGTGCTGGTTTTCTCCGATCCACCCTCTGGAACGCGCTTCGGTTATGACCAAAACGACGAAGTGGTGCAGGGCATCTATCGATATACCGGAGAGGGGCAGTCCGGCGACCAGCAATTAGTTCGGGGCAACAAGGCCTTGCTCTCGGGTGAGAAACTCCTTCTTTTTTCGCGTCAAGATGCAAAGTCTTGGATCTTCATTGGTGAGGTTGGATTGGACACTGAACCTTTTGAAATAGTCTCAGCGCCGGACCGCAATGGGAACCTACGAAAAGTATTGGTTTTTCGCTTCATCGAAAAGGACGCTGATTTTGGCCTGCTTGGTCGGAATTAGTAAACCTGGCCCACAGTTGTCTTCAGCATGTATGAGTCGATAGATCTCT
>JBEGUQ010000026.1:0-9973 GCA_041178805.1 Actinomycetota bacterium | reverse complement strand
AAACCTGGGGGATCAATCTTTGCTTTGGGGGGATTACTTTAGGGTAACCTTGCCGCCGGCAGCCTCTAGCTTTGCCTTAGCGTCCTCAGCGGTCTCCTTCTTGGCGCCCTCAAGGATGGTTGCAGGTGCACCATCAACTAGAGCCTTTGCCTCGCCTAGACCTAGGTTGGTGATTGCACGAACCTCCTTGATGACCTGGATCTTCTGGTCACCAGCGGACTCTAGTACAACGTCGAACTCGGTCTTCTCTTCTGCAGCCTCAGCAGGTGCAGCTGCGCCAGCAGCAGCAACAGCAACAGGTGCAGCAGCAGAAACTTCGAATACCTCTTCGAACTTCTTAACGAAGTCAGAAAGCTCGATAAGGGTTAGCTCCTTGAAAGCCTCAATGAGCTGGTCGGCAGATAGCTTTGCCATTTGTGTCTCCTAATGGGTTGTGAACGATTGTTATTTGGACTCTTGCTTTTGACGCAACGCGTCGACAACGCGAACGGTTCCCGAAGGAAGCGCGTTGAAGGTGTAGGCAGCCTTGAACAACGTGGCCTTTAGAGCACCAGCGGCCTTGGCCAGTAGTACTTCGCGAGTCTCGAGGTCCGCAAGCTTCTTAACCTCTGCTGCAGAAAGTGCAGTGCCATCCATGACACCGGACTTAACCACTAGCAGTGGGTTTGCCTTTGCGAAGTCCTTCAGTGCCTTCGCTACGGAAACTGCGTCTCCGTGAACGAATGCCAATGCAGATGGTCCAAATAGCTGACCGTCGAAAGCAGAAACTCCTGCTTCCTTTGCTGCGATTGTTAGAAGGGTGTTCTTAGCAACTACGTATGTTGCGTCATTAGCCAATGCGCGACGCAGCTCCTTGAGCTGAGTCACAGTGAGTCCGCGGTATTCAGTAAGGATTACTGCACTCGAGCTAGAGAACTTGTCCTTTAGCTCGGCGACCGTAGCCTTCTTGTCTGCCATGGCACTCCTTGATTGTGTTGGTGCCGGTCAGTTCTTAAAAGAAAAAGCTCCGAACGCAGAGTAAACGTTCAGAGCAAAAAAGCTTCTTACATTCACCTGCGCTGGCCTTCACTTTCGTGAACCTTAATCAACGCAGGTGAATCTAGAAACTAATTTCTTTGATTACCTTTGACGAAACCGGCGGTCTTTGGCTGCGTATAGCTTATTTCCAGAGCTGCGCTCGCGCAAGTTCTTTTTTACCGCCGACTTGTTGGTGGTCTCGAAACGAGAGTCACCGAAGTCCAAGGAATCAACAACTGGTGGTGGGGCAATCGGACCTGCAAGATCGGTAATGACCTTGTCGCCTGGGGTTACGTGTACGAACTTGGCCTGACGGTCAGCACGCTCTAGTAGTCCCTCAACCTTGCGGGTTCTGCCCAGTGGTACAAGCGAAACCACGGTGCCGGAGCGACCGGCACGGCCGGTACGACCTGCGCGGTGTAGGTAGGTCTTGTATTCCTCTGGGAGGTCAAGCTGGATAACCAACTTCACATCGTCAACGTGAATACCGCGAGCTGCAACGTCGGTTGCAATCATCACGCGAGCTGCTCCGTGAGTGAAGCGCTCTAGGTTTCTGGTGCGCTGAGCCTGGTTTAGGTCACCGTGTAGACGTGCGGTGGAAACACCGGCGTCGTTTAGTGACTGAGACAGTGCCTCTGCGGTTGCCTTGGTGCGAACGAACACGATCGACTTACCCTCGCCCTGAACTAGGCGGTGGAAGATCTGTGAGCGGTCTCTAGGCTCCATGGTCAAAACGATGTGGTCGATATCCGAAGTCTCGTTAACCTCACCCGGCACCTCATAGACATATGGGTTAGGCATGAAGCGCTTTACAAGGCTTGCAACCTGCTTGTCCAAGGTGGCGGAGAACAGAAGCTTCTGAGAATCTCCAGTTGCCTCCAAGATGCGAGTTACTGGCTCAACAAAGCCAAGCTCACACATGTGGTCGGCCTCATCGATAACAATGCGCTCGACACCGGAAAGATCAACTAGGCCCTGGGCCATCAGGTCCTCTAGACGGCCCGGGGTTGCAATTGCAATGTCAACACCACGCTTTAGTGCCTGCTCCTGACGGAACTGAGGAACACCACCGTAGATGGTGGTGGTGAAAAAGCCAACGCTCTTTGCAAGCTGTGACAGGGTGCGGTCGATCTGGTCTGCCAACTCGCGAGTTGGAGCAAGTACAAGTGCACGAGGCTTACGTGGTTCACGAGGCTGGTTACCTGCTGCTGCAAGCATCGCTACCAGTGGAACACCGAAAGCAATGGTCTTACCGCTACCGGTCTTACCGCGACCTAGAACATCCTGTCCAGCCATGGCAACCGGGATGGTTGCTGCCTGGATTGGGAACGGTGCAGCTGCACCCATCTTGGCAAGCTCCTGGGTTAGACGCTCTGGAAGATCCATCTCCTGGAAGGTTGCGAAGGTCGCTGCATCGGTCGCGCTCTCAAGACGCTCAAGCTTGACGTCCTGCGAGAAGGTCTTGCCGGTTGAGCTCTTGGCACGAGCACCCTCGAAAGTCTTGTTGCGGTCGTTGTCGCGGGCTACGCGGTCTGGGCGCTCTGAGAAAGACTTGCGGGCTGGGTCAAAGTCACGACCACCGGTGCGAGGCTTGCGGTCACCATCGAAGTCACGAGAAGCGCGTGGCTTGCGGTCGCCGTCAAAGTCACGGGATGCACGAGGCTTGCGGTCTGAATCGAAGTCTGGACGTGAGGTGCGTGGCTTACGGTCGCCGTCAAACTCAGGACGAGCGGTGCGAGGCTTGCGATCTGCGTCGAAGTCAGGGCGTGCAGTGCGAGGCTTACGGTCAGCTTCAACTCCACGCTCTGACTTTGGAACGTAGTCACCCTTGTTAGACGCATAGCCCTTACGGCCATCACGCTTAGCTGGGGTTTCACCGCGAGCGGATTCCCACTTCGGGGCTACTGCTCTTTTGTTGCCAGAACTAGCTGGCCTGGACGCGCGCGAAGGCGCCGAAAAATCTTTTGGCATTTTGAGGATTCCTTAGGGACGTGCCTAAGGACGGTTTCCTCTAGCACTACGAATTCCTAGCCTAGGCGCTATGCGCCGAAAAAGATAGAACCAAATTAGCTAACGAGGCCGCGGAGCTTTAGCTCAGCGTGCAAAACGGCATCGCTCGGCTCCACCAAGTGGGTGCCATCTGCAAAGCGAATCACCGGAATATTGGTGCGGCCGGAGATCTCCTTCGAGCGATCTGCTGCGGATGCATCCGCTTCAACATCGTGCATCTCGTACTCAACACCCAAGGTGTTTAGAAGTGACTTTGACCTTCTGCAATCGCTGCACCAGTCTGCCCCGTAGAACTCAATCTCTGCCATTTTTTACCTCAACCTAATCGAATCTGGAATTACTAACTCGCCATCTACGAAGCTAATTCCTTTGAGTGAGCGAACCACAATGTCTGCCTGAGTGTCAAGTGCATGTTCTGTGACACCAACTAGCAAGCCTGCTCCTGCTTCCAGACCAGCGAGTATTCCGGAGGCGGCATCCTCAAACACCACACAGTCGGATATATCAAAACCTAGGTTGGCAGCACCTTTGAGATAAGGCTCCGGGTGCGGTTTGCCGTTTTCAACATCCCAGGCTGTGACAATCTCGCTTGGGATTGGGATACCGGCAGCGCTAAGTCTCGCTCTTGCAAGGTTTGGGTTAGCGCTTGTAACCACTGTCCAAACGCCTGGTTTCATTGAGGTGAGAAATTCAACCGATCCCTCAAGCGGGATAGTTAGGTGAGCAAGGTCCTGCTCGAGGTTGTTGATGTAATCATCTGCCTCTTTGAAGCGCTGCTCCCCCACCATTTGCAAAACCAAATCCTGAGCACGTTTGCCGTGGTGTTCCGAGGTGAGTTCAAAGCCTGGGTGATACTTTTCACCCCACTGGCGCCAGGCGCTGATTGCACCCGGCATGGAGTCGACAAGGACGCCATCGTTGTCAAAGAGCAGTCCCTTGTAATAACTACGCACTCTTTTCTCGGTTTCTCGAAATCATGGTTCGGTAGATACCAAAGGTTGCAAGCGCTAGCAAAACCAGTGCTGGCAAGAGCTTCTCTAAGAACCAGGTCAGTGAGATGGCATTCACAAACGGCTGGTAGGAAGCTGGGTCATCCTCGACCCACTCTGGCCACTCACGTAGTGATTCAATCGCTGCAAAGCCGAAAGTAAAGGCCATGATGGTTACCGCTGCTCCAAAAACAATTGAGAGCACCAGGTTTAGGTTCACTGCTGCGGTTCCGGTTCGTCTTGGTTTTGGCTCAATCGGCTTGGATGATCGTGCCTCAGATGCAAAGCGAGTTCCGATGATGATCGAGGTCGCGATAATCGCCTGAATAATTACCCAGATCCATACATCGAGTGTCGTGCGGGTGGTGTCATAAACCACCAAGCCAAAGATGATTGCAATTGCGGTTCCAATAATTGGCGAGGCGTATGCCAGTCCAACTGCACGCTGTAATCTTGCTCGCTCTTCATCGCGCTCCTCGTGAGCGATGTCTGGGGCATCCTTGCGGAATACGAAGGCAAACAAAATAACTACAACCACAAGTGCGGTCGCGAGAACGATTGGCACGTAAACACCAAAGATGCGCACCAAAGGCGAAGCATCTCTGGAGTCATAAGTATTGAATGCGCCCAGGAAGTTTCCAATGGCGAATACCGCTCCAGCAACCAGCGAAAGGATCACAAACAGGTTGTTGAATCGGTGCGCGCTTAGCGCCAGCGGTGAATCGTTCGCCATGCGCAGCGCAAGAGCAATTCGCTGACCTAGTAGCGATGCAACGGCAACTCCGGTGATGCCCAAAAGCATTAGGTAGACGCTCCACTGCAGTGTGATTTCCAGCGGCAGCTGAGCGCCGAACTTGTCATAGGTTGGGTACTCGCGCTGAAGGTCTACGTATTGGGCCAGCATCATCATGGCCCAGAGGAAAGCTACTCCGATAAGCGGAAGTTGTATTGCTCGTTTTGCGGTTCTAGATTCACTCATACCTACAGCCTAGACTTACCGCATGATTCTGGTGATTGGTGAGGCTTTGATTGACCTTATCGGCGCAGCCGATAGCTCAGGTCACTACCAAGCGGTGGTTGGTGGAGCAAACGCTAATGTCGCTTTGGCTTTGGCTCGGCGCGGAGTTGACCAAAAATTCATGGGTCGAATCTCAACCGATGGCTTTGGACAGCAGATTCGCGAGCGCCTCGCTTCCAATGGCGTAAACCTGGATTACAGCATCACTGCCAAAGAGCAGACTTCGCTGGCGGTTGCAACTATTGGCGATGGCGGTTCGGCCAGCTACAGCTTCTATGTTGATGGCACCGCCGATTGGGGCTGGACTGAGCAAGAGCTTCCAAATGCAGTCGAGCTAGCTTCACTTGATACCAAAGCTGTGCAGTTTGGTTGCCTAGCCATGGCAATCGCGCCCGGTGGTTTGGTGCTGGAGAAGTGGCTAAGTGAGCTTTATGCAACAAATCAATCGACCTTGAGCCACGATCTAAATATTCGCTCGGCCCTAGGTTTTGAGCGCGAGAGTGAATTGGCTCGCGTGCTAAGAATCAATTCCCACAGCCACATCATCAAGGCATCGGATGCTGATATCGAGTGGCTGTATGACCTCCCCGTTGGTGCTGAACTTGATGAGATTGCAATTGACTGGAGCCAGGGGGGCAGGTTGGTTGTGATTACTCGCGGTGGCGATGGCGCAACGCTGTATTTGAATGGCAACAAGCTTCACGCCAAAGCCCCAAAAATCAATCTGGTTGACACCGTGGGCGCGGGCGACACTTTCATGGCAAACCTTTTGGCTGAGCTTGATTTGGTTGGCGCTTTGGGTGATGAGCCGATCTCCCGACTTGCAAGACTTGATTCCGCAAACCTGCAAACTGCTGCCGAGATTGCTGCTGTTGCAGCCGGAATTGTTTGTGAGCGAAAAGGCTGTGAGCCTCCGACCCTTGCGGAGACTACTGCTCGAGTTGCAGACCAAGCGCGATAGCTGCGGTGAACCTTACGCCGTCTCTAGTTTTATAGAGCTTGTGGCTGTGGGTAAGTTCAGCAATAACGCTGGTTCCAAGTCCTTGCTGACCGGAAACTAACTCTGAACCGTCGTTATCCACGATTAGATCAATCAGTTGCCCATTTTTAGTAATGCTCACCTTGATGTTCTTGGCCTTACCGTGCTTGATGGCGTTGGTAATTGCTTCGCGCAATACCTCTACGGTGCTTCGAGCCAGGCTTTGCTGCTGATCTAAAGCTGATTGAGCATCCGGTTGAATGAGGTACTCGATCTTGCAGGTGTCCTCCCAAACATCTGCGATGTCTTGGATGACCTGGCTAAAGCTCTCGCCCTCAAGGTAGGCAGTTTGGCCAAGGCGTGAGATTGCCTTATCAACCGCATCCCTTACCTTCTCGAGATCTGAGATGGATGGTTGTTCAATCTTGGATAGTTGGAGCGCTGTGGCATGCAAGGTGGCCTGGACGCTGCCGTGAAGCTCGGTTGCAAGCATCTTTTGGTCTAGCCAGACCTGCTGGCGAAGCTGAGAGTTTAGAAGTCTGAGTTCCTCAACGATGTTTCTTAGCTGGGCCTGTGAAATCTCGGACTGATTCTGAGCTACCGCCATCAGGTAAATGCTCGGGTAGGCGATCGAGAAAAAGACCGACGACTGCACCAAGAAGGCCGCTGGAAGGGACAGGGTGTCCCAGGACGTGAATGGCCAGGCTGTGAGACCAATCAATGCACCACCGGGGATAGAGAGTAAAAAGCCAAGCCAGGTTGGGTGATCGAGGTTCACGGTTATTGCCTTCACCCCGTAAGTGATCAATCCAAACCAGCTAGTTAGCACTAGGGCAGTGATAAGTCCCTGAAACGGGTTACTCGATGCCGAAAGCATCGAGAAGCCGAGCACGAATGCTGTCAAAGCAGTCCAGCCAACCGGCAAAGAATTACCGAGTGTGGTGCGCTTTGGAAGGGTTAGACGACCCAGCTTGGTAAGAAATGGTGCGGCTGAGGTCAGGGTAGGCGGATCAAAACGCATTGCTAGTTCATGGCTTAGCGGTCTAACAACGTCCTCATTGAGCCCACGCAAGGCCCTGACTATGGCGGATGCGTCTTTCGAGAGTCTGGCGTCGCTTAGGTGCTTAGAGATTTCCCAGAGCGAGGGGGTAACCATCTCGCTAATTCGAGCTCTTTGGGCCAGTCGCAAGCGATCGATTTCTTGGGCGAACTCGAGTCTTGACTGAGTCAGGGAGTATTGCTCACGACGAAGCTCTTGGTCTATCTCCTTCTGCGCGAGGTAAGAGACCACCAAGGTATTGAAAACCATGTAGACCGCGGTCACATAAATCGGAGCTGCGAATAGCCGGAACCAGATGTCGCTCGCTGGAATCACGCCCAAAAGCAATCCGACGTTGAAAACAGTTACTCCACGAACCAAGCCCGCCAAAAGCAGAATTGCCAGGTTCGCTGGAGCTTTTGCCTTGCCAAAGATTCTGGTGTGAACCTGGCCCAATAGCTCAATGGACAAAATGGTTGCGGCAAAACCGGCCACCACAACCACAAACCAGCTAACTGGATCTCCACCTAGGCGACCGTAGTCATTAATCAGTCCGGTAATGATTGCAGGCAGTGCGAAGAAGCCGTGAGCCCTCCAGTTCAGGGCATGCTTGCCCCCGAGAGCACTCCACGGGGAAACAGTGCGTTGGGCCAAGTATTAGACCTGTTCTTTGAGCTGGTGATACTTGCTGGCAGCTTCAACTCTTGGGTTACCGTCTTTTGGATCGATAGCCATGAGCTCAAAGATTCGAGTGAGCATTCCCTCAACTGCCCTCACTGTGGTGCCACGAAGCTCGGCAATTTGCGCGTTGGTCTTGCCTTCGCTGACAAGCTGCAGGGTCTCAACTTGGCGACGAGATAGCGCTGAGAAAGGGCGGTTGCTGGCTAGGTCGTGACGGTATTCCTTGGTGATGGAATCCTTGAGCACGGCCTCGATGGCATCAACAAGTTCCTGGCCATTCTGAATCGCACCCTTGCGCAGGTAGGCCTGGTTGGATTTCACCATCGATGCATCCTTTTTGCCAAAACGTGGATCTGGCAAATTGGTGAGATAAACGATTCCTACCGCCGGGGTGGTTGGGTTCAGAGACTCAACCAGTTCGAAGCCATTTGGACCAGGGCCGAGTTCAATGTCAACAACAATCGCATCAGGGTCGATTGACTTCATTGCACGCTTGGCGTCTGCCGCATTGGCAGCGGTTGTTACAACAAAGCCGGCTGACTCAACAGCTCTTGCCAATAGGTCTCGCATGAGCGGTTCGTTTTCAACCACTAGAACGTGGCGGTAGGCCTTTGGGTCTGGCTTTGGCATGGTGCTCCCCTTGTAAACGTATGCAAGCATAATCTGTGGACGGGTATCCGCACATATCAACCGAATAATGTCACAACCCTGGGGCAAACTCTACGCATGCGAAAAACTTCATCCGGACTGAGTTTTGACTCTCGAGACCTAATGCGATCACAGTGCTCCCACTGCACTCGAGTATCAGTTGCGCGCGAACTTGAAGTCAAAGGACTTCGCGAGTTGATAGAGCAGTTCTACGTAAAGCCCGACAGCCTCGCAATTCGCTACGGCATGAAATTTGAAGCCGCCCTAGAGCAGGAGCTGTTACAGAACTTAGGTGATTTGGTTCAAGCTCCTAAGCCGCAAACTATTGAGGCAACCCTTGAACTTATGAAACAGGGTGTTCCGGTGATTTACCAGGGCGTTCTCAAAGGTGGCACTGGAGAACTTGAATTCTCTGGTCGTCCAGACTTTCTAATTCGCGGTGACTATCGATTCGAATTCTCCGAAGCAGGGTTGACCGCGGTTCAGAGCGGTGAATGGACCGGTGGCTACAGCGCTTGGGATGCCAAGTTATCTAGCACTGCGAAACCCGACTATCAGATTCAGGTTGGGCTGTATGTAGACGTACTTAGAGAGCTAGGTCTTGAGGCTCCGGTTGAACACGGTCTGATTTTGGGGAATCGTGAGTTTGCCAGATTCGCAGCGGATGCTGTCATCGCACAGATGGTTGCTAAACGAGCTGCCTACCAGGACGCTGTGAAGGCTGTAATGCAACAGAATCCAAAGACCCTTTCGGACCTGGGCTCTTTGGTTTGCGAGGCATCGAGCTACTGCGAGATGTGTGAGTACCCAGCACTATGTCGACACATGAGGTTTGAGAACAACCACCTGCAGCTTGTTGCGGGAATCACAAAGGCTCAAATAGAAGCACTCCGTCAGCTTGGAATTCACACCATTCGCCAGCTTGCAGAACTTGATTCTGGATCTGACAAGCACCCGGCTGAAGTGATTAGGAAGCTCGCCCTGCAGGCTCGCCTACAGCAGGAGTTCTTTGATACCGGTGAGCGTTCCCAGGTGGTGACTGACTCTGAACTATTGGCAGAGCTTCCAGAACCAAACCCAGGCGATCTGTTTTTCGACCTTGAGGGCTTCACATTCTTTGGCGAACCCGGTGGCTTGGAATACCTATGGGGCTGGGTCGATGCCAAGGGGGAATTCTTCCACCACTGGGCAGATGATCGCCTTGGTGAAGAGCAGGCCTATGAAGCATTTATGCAGACCGTGCTGCAAAATCGCAAGCGCTATCCAGAGAGTCGGATCTACCACTTGAGTATGAGGTTATGCAGCTGATTGAGAACGGCGTCTTTGTTGATCTTTACCGAGTGGTTGAGAAAACTCTGGTGATCTCCGAGGAGCGCTACAGCATTAAGAATCTAGAGAACTTCTACCAGTTTGATCGCTCATCGGATGTGAAAGAAGCGATGGGTTCTATGGAGTTCTACGACCAATACCTAACGACTCTGGCCCAGGATGCAACTGCCGCGGAAAAGCTAAAGCGCCAGGTGATTGCATACAACCGAGACGATTGCGCAAGCACACTGGCGCTTTATAAGTGGCTTAGAAACCTTACATAA
>JBEGUQ010000025.1:0-13971 GCA_041178805.1 Actinomycetota bacterium | reverse complement strand
TTAGCCACCATGAAGTAGAGCACCGCTCCCATAATCGGGAAGCCAAGAATTGGCATGAGCAGGCTGTAAAGAACCAAGGCAGCGGCCAAAAGCCCAAAGGCTTTCCAGTTTGGATCGGAAACTGCAACGCCGCCCTCAACACCTTCTGGGGTACCGCGTTCGCCGCGAAGGACCGCAATTATTTGCGCGCCGGATAGCACCAAAAGTAGGCCACCGACTATGTAAGCAAAGACCTCGGGGCCAACAAATCCAACCGCGTTGGATTTGGTCATGCCCATGGTGTCAACTAAAACTACGACTGCAACAACAAAGAGGAAGCTGGTGAAAACCAGCTCCCCCTTTGCTGCAGATTTGGTGCTATTTATCACAGACCAAGCTCTCGGTAGATGCCAAGGATTGACTGCTCTTGCTTTACCAACCAGGACTTGTATGCGTCACCAGCTAGCCAGTTGTTGGCCCAGATGTTGTTCTTCATAACTGCCTTCCAGGTGGTTCCCTGGCGAGTGATGTCAAGCGCACGGATAACTAGGTTGCGGTTAGCGTCCGAAGTTCCCTTTGGAAGCATTAGGCCGCGCCAGTTACCAGCAACTACGTCAACCTTCTGAGACTTTAGGGTCTCAGCGTTGATGCCTGGAACCTTTGATGCAGAGGAGATACCAAGGATGCGCAGAGTGCCGGCAGCAATCTGGTCCTTGAACTCACCGTAACCAGAGATACCAGCCTTTGAGCTGCCGTTTAGAAGCGCTGCAGTTACCTGAGCACCACCGGAGTAAACAACGTAGTTCAAGTCCTTGATGCTTAGGCCAAGTGCTTCGTAGATCAATACAGCGGTGTAGTGGTCAATGCCACCTAGGTTTCCACCAGCGATAGGCAAGGTTGCCTTCTTCGCCTTGATGTCTGCAACTAGGTCAGCAAGGGTCTTGTATGGGGAGTCGGCAGCAACAACAACTGCTTCCCACTCACCCATCATGCGGGCAGTAGCAACAGCGTCGCTGGTGTCAAATGGAACTTTGGTAGATGCAACTCCACCAACCATTGCGAAACCAGTAACTAGAGCCTTGCCAGCCTTGTTCTTCTCGTTCACCAAGAATGCGCTTAGACCAGTGGTACCACCGGCACCAGAGATGTTGCGGAAGGTAGCCTCGTTGATCAAGGTGCCTTCAGCCTTCATCGAGCGCATTAGCTCGCGACCGAATAGGTCATAGCCACCGCCAGCGCCGCCAGCCATGTATAGGTCCATTTCCTTGATGGTTGGGTAGGTAGGGTAAGCCCAGATCTTCTTGCCCTTGTAGGTACCGGCAACCTCAACCTTGCAAACCAAGTTTGATCCGTCGGCACCCTTCTTGACGGCAACGTCCTTTAGCTTTGCGCACTCAAGGCCGTACTTGGCCTGGTGTGCTGGAGTGCCAGCGGCGTTTGCTGGAACTGCTGAAAGGGTTGTAGCAATAAGCGCGAGCGCCGTTGCTGCGACAGCTAATTTCTTCAAAATTTCCTCCTGTTATTCAAGAAGATCCGACTTGGATCTTCCGCAACGGAGAACGAATGGGAGGGCAGCCTTTGCCAACCCCATTGTTGACCGAAGGCTGAGTCTCTTCCGCCACTTTCGTGACCACTGGTCCCGGGTGATTAGCCGTGATGACGAAACCAATGCGTAGGGAATACTCCCTCAGCGCTTTCCCGAGGGGCTTTTAAAACCCCTACCTCATTAGCAGTGAGGCGCACTCGACCGGGCTATGCGACGTCTCCAAGTAGCCGCATTAGCCTACTAGGAAATTGAGCTTTGGGAAAACTAGTTTGAGCAGCTCTTGACCGAAGCGTTGGTGCCCTGCACCCACTCAGGTAGGGCTTCTTCGCTGGTGGTTGCCGCAGGTTCAGCGGTTGGCTCTTCAGCTGGCGCGGACTCTTCCGCCACCACAGCGCCGGAACCTGGGTTGGCTTCCTCTAGGACCAACGGCTCATCCTGGGCAATGCGATCAAATAGCAACTGTGCCTGGTCTGGAATAACCGCTACTCGACCCGAGTAAGCGCCCTTGAGGCTATAGACCGGAAGCTTTAGGAAGGTGATCTTGTCTAGGTCAACATCGTTCACTTCGCGAGCCATGCCCAAGATCACGCCGATTTCGGTGAGGCTGTTGGAAAGAGTCATGTTCTCAAGCGCTGCGGTGCCGAGCTTGAGCATGGTGAATGGGTTGGTTAGTGCACCCTCGTCTTTGAGCTTTCTAACCAGTGAGGTTAGGAAAACCTGCTGGTTTGAAATGCGGGATAGGTCTGAACCATCTCCCACGCCGTGACGAGTGCGCAAGAAGGCCAGTGCCTGCTCGCCGATCAGGGTGTGCTCTCCAGCTTCTAGATACAACTGGGTGTAGTCGTCCTTGATTGGTTCGGCAACACATACGGTTACGCCGCCAACTGCCTCGCTCATCGCGATAACGCCCTTGAAGTCGATCATTGCCAGGTATGGAATCTTGACGCCGGTTAGCTTTTGAACGGTCAACAGTGTGCAGGCAGGGCCACCGGTGTTCATGGTGGCATTGATCTGAACCATGTCCTTGGCCGAGTAGTTCTCGCCACCTTCAGGGTTTGGGCACTCTGGGACCGAGACCATTAGGTCTCTTGGGAAAGAAAGCGCAACCGCATTTTTGCGGTCGGCAGAAACGTGCAAAAGAATGATTACGTCAGCCAAGGCGTTACCTGCTGGTCCGTAGGAAGTCTTGCCCTGACCTACTCGGGTATCAGAACCGATAACCAATACATTGATTGGCCCGTTGATCTCCTCAGCGGTAGGAGGGGCGAAGGTAGCGCCATCAGTTGAGTAAACATCAATACCGGAGGCATTGAGCTGGCTTACGAGATATACGTAGCCACCACCGACCGCAGCAACACCCAAACCGGCTACAACAACCATAGAAATTAGGAGTTTGGTGAGCCAACCGCGTCGCCTTGGGCGGCGCTGATCTTCGGGAAAAATGAATTCGGGCTGGGTCACTTGAACGGAGGCCGTGGGATTCGAACCCACGAGACATTGCTGTCCACTGGTTTTCAAGACCAGCTCCATCGGCCGCTCGGACAGACCTCCGCGGGAAAGTTTAGTGGTTAATCTAAGAATTTGAGACCCTCAAGTGCCTCTAGCACCTGAGCTACGCCGTCTTGATCCACCGCTGCGGTTACCGCAGTGGCCTCAAGCTTTACCTCTTCCGGGGCCTGGCCCATCGCGTAGGCGTAACCGCCAAGCGAGCGTGCCCAACGGAACATCTCAATGTCATTGCGGCCATCACCCATAACCAAGGTGCGCTCACCAGGGATCTCGTAATGCTGACGCAGTTGCTCAAGCGCGTGACCCTTGTCGATTCCCTTTGGTGCGATATCCAACCAAGCGGTGTAGCCAATCGCATACGAAACCGATTGCAAGCCAACCTTTGCCATTAGCCCTAGGAACTCATCGACATCGTGATCTGGCGAGAGCACAACCACTCGAGACACCGGGTGCTCTAAGAGTTCTGAAAGCGGGGCCTCACGATTGTCATCACCAAGGGCGTAGGAAGGGAAAGGCTTGTGGAATCGGTAGCTACCATCGGCGTGCTCAACTGCAAAGTGAGCATTTGGAAGATGCTCAATTAGCTCAGTCAAAACCTCAGATGGATCAAAGGTCTTCACGTCGTGCATCGCATAGCCGCGTGGGTGATCTTCTTCTAGGCGGATGGTCACTGCACCGTTGGAGCAAACCGAGTGGTTTAGGGACACCCCGAGGTCTTTGATAACTGGGTAGGCATTAGCTGCAGCTCTGCCGGTTGCAATAACAACCTCGTGCCCTAGGGCACGTACTCGAGAAACTTGCTCGATAACCCGCTTTGAAAGGAAACCGTCATCGTGCACCAAAGTGCCATCGATATCGATGCCAATCAGCCAGGGTTCGAAAGCTGCCATGGGTTAGCGCTTAGGCACAATCTTTTCGATGCCGCCCAGGTATGGACGAAGTGCCTTAGGAATTACCACCGAACCGTCTTCCTGCTGGTGGTTCTCCAAAATTGCAACCAACCATCTGGTGGTGGCCAAGGTGCCGTTTAGAGTCGCTGCAGTCTTTGGCTTGCCACTTTCATCGCGGTAGCGGGTGTTTAGTCTGCGCGCTTGGAAGGTGGTGCAGTTGGAGGTGGAAGTTAGCTCACGGTATGTGCCCTGGGTTGGTACCCAAGCCTCGACGTCGTACTTTCTAGCAGCTGAGGAACCTAGGTCACCGGCTGCAACGTCAATCACACGGTAGGGAAGCTCGCACTTCTGAAGCATCTGTTCCTGCCAAGCCAATAGGCGAGCGTGCTCGGCCTCTGCCTCCTCTGGCTTGCAGTAGCTGAACATCTCAAGCTTGTTGAACTGGTGCACTCGCAAAATACCGCGGTTGTCCTTACCGGCGGCCCCAGCTTCTCGGCGGTAACAGGTTGACCAACCGGCGTAGCGCATTGGCTGATCAAGAGACTCGATAATCTCGTCGCGGTGGTAACCGGCAAGGGCGACTTCGCTGGTGCCGGTTAGATAAAGGTCGTCTGCCGGCAGGTAGTAAATCTCATCGGCGTGCTCGCCCAGGAAGCCAGTTCCCTGCATGACCTCTGGCTTTACCAGGGTAGGTGTGATCAAGGCAGTGAAGCCAGCCTCGGCTGCTTGCTCAAGCGCAAGCTGCATCATGGCAAGCTCAAGCCTTGCTCCCCAACCCTTTAGGAAGTAGAAGCGCGATCCTGAAATCTTTACTCCACGCTCGATGTCGATGACATCGAGTAGCTCACCGAGCTCGGCATGGTCTTTTGGCTCAAAACTAAATGTTGGGATTGTGCCAACCTCTTTGACCAGAACGAAGTTCTCTTCGCCACCGGCTGGAACGTTCTCGTTTACAACATTCTCAATCTTGTAAAGAATCTTGGTTAGCTCTTCGTCTGCAGCATTCGCGGCTGCGTCCGCGGCCTTTACCGCAACGGCCATTTCTTGACCTTGAGCAACCAGTGCTGCCTTCTCCTCCTTAGGAGCGGAAGCAACTAGCTTGCCGTGCTGGTTTTGAGCAGCACGTAGTCTTTCGAATTCAGCGAGCGCCGCACGCTTGTCGAGGTCTAATTTCACTGCCTGGTCGACTAGCGACACATCGGCTCCGCGCGCCACTTGGGAGGCCTTAATGGCCTCTGGCTGCTCTCTCAAAAGATTGATGTCAATCACGGCCTCAAGCCTACCTTCTATAACGCTTAGGCTTGGGGAGTGCAGAACATGGCGGTTATCTTCCACCCTTCAAAAATCACGAGGGCGAAAATCGAGGCTGCATTCTCAAAAGCGGGTTTTACAAACCTGAGCTATTTCCCCTCGGATCATAAAACCGGTGGGTTGAAGGCAACCAAAAAGGCAATCGAAGCAGGGGCCAACCACATCATCGTCGCCGGTGGTGATGGCACGGTCAGAGCTTGCGTGCAGGCGGTCTTCGAGGATGAAGCCGCTGTCTCCCTAGGGCTAGTGCCAATCGGCACCGGCAACATCCTGGCCAGAAACCTAAAGCTGCCAATTACCAATCTTGACAAGTGCATCCGACGTGCGGTGATTGGCGATGTCTATGAGATCGACCTTGGAGTTGCGAAAGCAATCAATAAACATGGCGAACTAACCAAGTTCTACTTCACCGGAATTGCCGGTATTGGTATGGATGCCCGGATCATGCAGCGCACTCTCCCGGAACTCAAAAGACGAGTCGGTTGGATTGCCTACCTCGAGGGTGGCCTTAGGTCGCTACCGATGAAGTTTGAAAAGTTTGAGGTGCTGGTCGATGACTTCTCCCCTAGAACCCTGAAGAGCTATTCGATTCTGATTGGCAATGCCGGCTGGCTACCCGGGCAGATTTCTATGATGCCGGATGCCAGGTTGGATGACGGCAAGTTAGATGTTGCAGCAATTGGGCCAAGAAGGATCTGGAACTGGGTGGACTTCTTCGCTCGCGTGACCTGGCAGAACAAAGTTGTAAGACCCCTGGCACTTGGGCGAAAGTGGATGGACCAAACTGCCAATCTCAAGACAATTGAAAATCTGGGTGGTGCAAGGATTCGAGTAAAGCCTCATCACCTCAGCCCGCTGCAACTGGACGGCGATGTCATAGGTGAAGTGCTGGAAGTTGACTTCAGCTTGAAACACAGGGTTCTCAAGATTCGTCTCTAATGTTCCCCTGGGGGAATGTGGTTATCCGTATACCTTGCCCATAGCTGGCATTGTTATTGCATGGCAATTGGATTGAAGATACTCGCCGTTGATGACGAGCCTCTGGTACTTACTCTGCTTGGCGAAACCCTCAGGGCTCAAGGCCATGAGGTGACCACTGCAACTGATGCCGCATCGGCAAAAAAGGCCTGTAGCGGCTTTGACCCGGACCTTGCGATTCTGGATGTTGACCTAGGTAGCGGACCGGACGGTTTTGATCTCGCGACATCGCTTCGGCATGCCAGCCCAACCCTTGCAATCCTGTTTTTGACTAACGTTGCCGAGCCACGTCTAGCTGGTAAGTCTGTGAAGAGTTTGCCTGCTGGTTACGGCTACCTTTTGAAGTCCAACCTCGGTGATAGCAATTTCCTAAATGCCGCAATCATTGGTGTTGCGCGCGGAGCCGGCAAGCAGTTCAGAGAGAACCTGGAATCAGGCAACACTCTCCACAACCTAAGTCGCTCTCAGCTTCAGGTGGTTCAGCTTTTGGCCATGGGCAAATCAAATGAGGAAATTGCCCAGATTAGAAACACCACAATTCGAGCGGTCCGCCTGATTTTGGTGCGAGCATTTAAAGCTATGGGAATCTCTGAGCAGGGTGGTCCGGAACGCCGAGTCCAAGCCGCAATTCAATACCTAAAGGCCACCGGCTTCTCCAGATGAGCGCGGTGGAAGTTCGCAGTCCCGCAGGTCCCACTGTTCTGGGATTTGCTCGTGGATTCACCGAGCACTTAGGCAGGTTGAATCTTCGATCTCCTTGGATCTGGGCCTCTATTTTCTTTATTCAAGTTTCTACGATTTTCGCCTATGACCTTGGTAGCCGAGAAGTAGCCAACTCAAATGCGGGATTCCTAGTCGCTGCTTCGTTTATCGGTTACTGGCTTATTTATCCGATTTTGATTGTGATTGTTGACAAAGCTTCAGCCAGCACCAGGTGGCGCTGGGTTGGGCTTGGACTCCTGATCATGGGCACCAGCCGTGGCTACCTTTTGGAGAACGTGTTCACGGTATCCCCCGCTGAAGCTTGGGATTATTACCTTCAGCGACTTCCCGGGGACGTCACCATCGCCTTAATCACATTGATTGCGATGTCGGAGCTTATGCATTCCACCAATCGACATGTCTCAGCGATGTC
The DNA here is from genome assembly GCA_041178805.1 of Actinomycetota bacterium. Taxonomy (GTDB): domain Bacteria; phylum Actinomycetota; class Actinomycetes; order Actinomycetales; family Microbacteriaceae; genus Aquiluna. The sequence continues at coordinate 6,623 of JBEGUQ010000025.1, read as the reverse complement.
AAAGTTGACGCAAGCAAATGCAATCCTGATTGAGAGCCGAAAAGAAACCAGCAGCAAGGCAAACTCAACCGAAAAGAGCCTTCGTGAAATAGCGCAAAGCGCTCTGCTTGGCGAGCTGGACAGAATCAAAGACCACCTATCAAAAGCAAGCCGCCAAGAAGAGATTCGCTCGGTGGCGGAACAGATTAGAGAGCTGATCACAAACCAGGTCCGGCCACTCAGTCACAAACTCCGGGATCGCCTCGATGATTTGACAGTCACCAAAGAGCTAAAAGCCATTCGCAAACCACTGCGGTTTGGTCGTCCGAACACGGTTCATGCGTTTGAGGACACCCGGGTTGTCGGAACCTATCTCTTGGCGATGCCAAACATTTTGGTCACCATAAATGCCCTATCAAGCCCAATTGTGACCCTGGCCGCATTCGGAGCAAGCCTTGCGATCCTCCCAATTGGCCTGGGTTTGCGAAAACTCTTCTCATTGGCTCCGCTTCGATCTCGTCTCTCGAACTGGCTAGCCATGAATGCGATTTTGGTCCTCTCATATATGCCGCTGCAGCTAACCACTGTTTACTTCATAGACAGCCATCCTGACCTTGCACAGGTCCGCACCGCTGGCATTGGAGTGTTCATGTTTGTGGGGGTATCTATCACTCTCTGGCGCGCAATTGAGCGAAGTAGAGATCAAATCGAAGGTGAGCTTTCGGGCTTGAACCTGGAACTAACCAGAAGCACAGCAATCGTTGAGCAGCAAATTTGGTTGGCGCAAAAGAAGTGGGCTTATTTGGTGCACGGCACCGTCCAGGGTGCACTCACGGTTGCAGCTTCCAGGCTCCAGCTTGCAAACCAAGACAACCCAGCTGATGTGAAGCAGATCCTAAAAGAACTGGACAGGGCAGTAGTTGCGCTCAAGGGCGATTGGTCTCTGGAGCAGCCCTTTTCGAAGCTTGCAAAAGAAACCCAAGAAACCTGGGCCGGAGTTTTGAGCTTGGAATTGGCCGTCGATAAATCAGCCAGAAACTTGCTGGAGAACCTAACCACCGCTCGATGCACTTCCGAGATCATCAAGGAGCTTGCGGGCAACGCCTATCGTCACGGCAAGGCAAAAAAGCTATTTGTTTCGATTGGCAAAAACTCTGATGGTGACCTCTGGCTCAAAGCCAGCAATGACGGTGCTCCATTAACAGGCGAAGTAAACGGTTTAGGTTCGGACCTGTTTACCGACCTAACTATGAGTTGGTCGATCTCAGAAGATTCCCAAGGCGTGAACTTTGAAGCCGTGCTGCCTGGAATTTATCCCTTGAGCGAGTCCAACCAGTCCTGAGCTGACTGATAGGCGTTGTTGGCGTTATTGCCCTGGTGGACGGACTCGTTCTTATCCGCTCTTGGGTATGAGCCTAAGAAAATGACATTTGGCGAGAAGCGGTGCAATCCCATTAGCGCCTCAGCGATTGCCTGGTCATCAATGTGACCCTGCGCATCGATGTTGAAACGGTAACGACCAAAACGATCTCCGACTGGGCGAGACTCAATTCGAGATAGGTTGACGCCTCGAGCAGCAAACTGCTCCAGCATCTCCAGCAAGCCACCTGGACGGTCATCTGGTAGTTCAACAATCACGCTGGTCTTGTCAAAGCCGGTTCGAGCAGTTGGCTTAGCGGATCTTCCAACCTCGATAAAGCGAGTTTGAGCATGCTTGTTCTCGCCGATATCGCTTGCAAGGGTGATTAGCCCATACATGCCGGCCGCGCCTGGAGCGGCAATTGCCGCATCCGCGGTGCTGCCGGAAACTGTGTTCTTAGCTGCGGCTGCGGTTGAAGAAGTTGGGATGTGAGAGTGATTTGGAATTCTCTCCTGAAGCCACTTTCTTGACTGCGCGTAGGCAACCGGGTGGGTGTACACAACCTCGATGGATTCCAAGGTGGTGCCAGGGGATGCCATCAAATCGAAGGTAACTGGAACTAGGTACTCGCCGAAGATCTGCACACCAGCAGTGCTGGCCAAGGCATCCATAGTGGCGGAGACGCCGCCCTCCAGAGAGTTCTCAATTGGCACAACAGCGCGGTCTGCGTCGTTAGACAAAACTGCATCAAGTGCCTCGCGCACGCTACTCACTGCAATAAAGCTGGCCGAGTCCGCTCCGGTTAGCTGCTTGGCAGCCATCTCGGTGAAGGTTCCGGCAGGGCCTAGGTAGGCGATCTTTTGTGGGTTAGACATGCCTCAAGATTAGGGCAGATAGGCCGTAAGCGACAGTAAAGCGATTGCGGGCACTTCGCCATAGACCCACACAACGACTCAAGATAGCTATACCTTTTTGTTAGAGACGTAATCGAGGATGCCATGCACGAGCGAGCCGGACAGCCTGCCAGAGCTTCAGACCTGGTGGACATAGCCAAGTTAACCGCCGCCTACTTTGAGCTAAAGCCAGATGTTTCAGTGCCGGAACAGAAGGTCACCTTCGGCACCTCAGGGCACCGCGGTAGCTCATTCAATACCTCGTTCAACGAGCTGCACATCCTGGCCATCACACAGGCCATCGTCGAATACCGCAGCTCGCAAGGGATTGGTGGTCCGATCTATGTCGGTCGAGACACCCATGCGCTTAGCGAACCTGCTCAGCAGTCTGTTCTTGAGGTTCTGGCCGGAAACGACGTGCTCGCACTTATTGATTCGCACAATGGCTACACCCCGACACCTGCCGTCTCGGTTGCAATCATCGACCACAACTCGCAGCTACCTCAAGGCAGTGACCGCCAGGCCGACGGCATTGTGATTACCCCAAGCCATAACCCACCCCAAGACGGTGGCATCAAATACAACCCACCACACGGTGGTCCAGCGGACTCTGACGCCACCGGCTGGATTGCCAATCGAGCTAACGAACTAATTCGCAATGGCTTGATTGAGGTCAAGCGCAAGGCTCCAAATGCCCACCACTTTGATTTCAGAGAGAGCTACGTTTCTCAGCTGGATCAGGTTCTAAAGCTCAGTCACATTAGCGATGCTGGAATTCGTATTGGTGCGGATCCACTTGGTGGAGCATCCGTTGACTATTGGCCGCTTATCGCTGAGCGCTATCGCCTCAACTTAGAAGTCATTAACCCCAGGGTGGATTACCAATTTGGATTTATGAGCCTGGACTGGGATGGCAAGATCCGAATGGACTGCTCCTCTCCGTTTGCGATGTCGTCGCTGATTGAGAACAAGACCAGTTTTGACATCTCAACCGGAAACGATGCGGATGCTGATCGCCACGGCATCGTGACTTCGGACTCGGGCCTAATGAACCCCAACCACTTCTTGGTGGCATCGATTGACTATTTGTTTAGAGCTAGGGATGGCTGGGACGAGGAGTCTGCGGTTGGGAAAACTATGGTTTCTTCTTCATTGATAGATCGAGTCGTAGAGGCAGCAGGTAGAAAACTCCTGGAGGTGCCAGTTGGCTTTAAGTGGTTTGTGTCAGGTCTTTCAAATGGTTCTTTGGGTTTTGGTGGAGAGGAATCAGCCGGTGCTTCATTCCTTCGACTAAATGGTCAGCCTTGGTCAACAGATAAAGATGGATTGATCATGTGCCTATTGGCTGCAGAGATCGAAGCAGTCACCGGCTCAAGTCCATCAGAGCGGTATGCCGAAATTACTCGCGACTTTGGTGAGCCGCACTACAGAAGAGTTGATGCTCCAGCTGACCTTTCGCAAAAGGCCCGTCTCGCCAAACTCAGTGCCGACGATGTAAAGGCAGATGAGATAGCAGGGGAGCAAATCCTCAAGATCGAAACTGCAGCCAGTTCCGGTGGCGCACTTGGCGGCATAAAGGTTTCAACCAACACTGCTTGGTTCGCAGCGCGACCTTCAGGAACAGAAGATGTCTACAAAATCTATGGTGAGTCATTCAAGGGAGAACAGCACCTTGAGCAGGTCTTGAAGCAGGCTCAGTTGCTAGTGGACGAAGCAGTTTCTTCTAAGTAGAACTGCGCTGGAGCAAAGCCCCAAAAATCTTCTAGCGTTTTCATTCCAGTTTTGGAATACGAAGTAGCCAGTTGCACGCCAACAAACCTTAGGTGCCATGGTTCATATTGATAACCCGTGGTCGAGGTGGTGTCTCTTTCGTAACGGATTATGAATCCGTATTTCCAAGAATTCTCCGCCAACCATTTTCCACCGACGGTATCGCCAAAGCACTGCATGATGGCACACCCTTGTTCGGGGACCGATACGTCTGCCGCCAAACCGGTTTGGTGCTCGGAGTGCCCGGCTTTTGCCGCTCTAGCTAATGCACCAGCAAGTCCATACTGGCTCGCCTGGGAGCTGAACAGTTCTGCCTGATATTTATATGAGCGGAATGCGGAGTTTATGAAAAGCTTTCCCGCACCTTCCGCCTTCATGGCTTTAGCCAAATCCTCCAGGGCCGTAGCTGCCTGATCGGCCAACTGCAAACCACGGGAGTTATCCAAATTCTTAGAGCTCTCTATGTCCCTTAGGTTCAAGGGCTGGTATTCCAATGGTTGTAGCGGGCGCTGCTTGTTCACAACCACAAGATCCGAGCCGCCAAACTTTGTTGCAAGTCGGGTTTGGTGATACGCCGCAAGTGACAGCTGGACCTTTGGGCCATCTGGAGCTCGGCGCTCACTAATCGCTTGCTCCACAAGTTCATGGTTCGGCGCGAAAGCTCCTGGCTGCAAGACAAGCGAGAGCCCCAAGACGAGTAGCGCAATAGGAGGAACAAACACAAAGAGTGGGTTCCTGACTAGAGGTCTAGACTTGGGCACGAGTACCACCCTAAAACTTGGAGTCCAATTGCCTACTAAATCACGGCGGGAAGCCGCAAAACAAGCCGCTCAATCAGGAGAAATGACTCCTAGACAGATCTGGCTGGTTCTAATTGGTCTTATGTCGGGTATGTTCCTGGCGGCCTTGGACCAGTCGGTGGTTGGTGCGGCAATGCGAACCATCGCCGATGACCTAGATGGTCTTTCACTTCAGGCTTGGGCTACCACCGCCTACTTGATTACCTCAACGGTTTCGACTCCGATCTACGGAAAGCTAGGCGACCTCTTTGGTAGACGCCCACTGTTCCTGGTCGCAATTTTGATTTTCGTCATTGGCTCAGTGACCACAGGATTCGCCACCACCATGTATGAATTGGCAGCCTTTAGAGCGCTACAGGGAATTGGTGCTGGTGGATTGTTCTCGCTGGCATTGACCATCGTTGCGGACATCGTGCCACCACGCGAGAGGGCAAAGTACCAAGGCTTGTTCCTCGCAGTGTTTGGTTCCTCTTCGCTACTGGGTCCAGTTGTAGGTGGAACCTTCGCTGGCATTGATCAGATTTTGTGGATCGATGGTTGGCGCTGGGTGTTCCTAATCAACCTTCCGGTTGGAATTGTTTCGCTGATCATGGTGACCGTGTTCTTGCACGTTCCTCACACCCCTAAGCAGCAGCGCATCGACTGGTGGGGAGCGGTCACGATTATCTTCGCAACCGTGCCACTGCTATTGGTTGCCGAACAGGGTCGCGAGTGGGGCTGGGGATCACCGCTTTCAATTGCAATGTATGTAGTAGGTATTGCCGGAATCATTTCCTTTATAACCATCGAGAAGAGGATGGGCGAGTCCGCTCTGATTCCACTTGCACTTTTCAAAAACCAAACCTTTGCCCGCACCCAGATTCTCGGTGTGATTATCGGTGTTGGAATGTTCGGCGGAATGATTGTGCTTCCGCTAATCATTCAGATCATCTATGGCGTATCTCCAACCATGGTTGGTTTCATGATGTTGCCGATGGTCTTTGGAATGATGACCGCAACCATCACCGCTGGTCGCATCACCTCTAAGACTGGCAAGTACAGAATCTTCTTCAACACCGGAACCGCAACCCTAACCATTGGTTACCTATACATGGTGTTCCTGCTGCGGGCAGATACGCCGCTATGGGTATTGGCCATTGGAATGGTTTTGATCGGTCTAGGTCTTGGTCAGTTGATGCAGACCACAATGGTCGCGAGCCAAAATGCTGTTGAGGCCAAGGACATTGGAGTGGCAACTTCTTCCGCCACCTTCTTTAGACAAATGGGTGGCACCTTCGGTGTTGCAATCTTTATGTCGATTCTGTTCTCGCAGGTAGTGGGCAAGATTCAGGCAGCGTTCGAAACCACCGAGGTGAAGAACGGTTTTGCAGAAGCACTTCAGGATCCAGATGTCATGGCCAACCAGGCCAATGCTGGAATCCTGGAGGTTCTAAAGTCTGGTCCTTCTGGTGCCGAGGGAATTACTAATGACAGCTCGTTCCTCATTGGTGCAGACGATCGCTTGACCTTGCCATTCCGAATGGGATTCGTTGACAGCTCGTTGACAGTGTTTATGTTGGCCGCTGTGTTTATCGCAATTGCCTTCATCATCAGCTGGTTCATCAAGGAGATCCCACTTCGTCAAAAGAGTGCCGCACAGGAGGCAGCTGAGGCTGCCGCTGCGGGACACTAAGACCTATACTTTTTCTACACGGGAGTTCGGTAAACCGGACTGAGAGGAAGACTAGCTAGTCTTCGACCGTCGAACCTGATATGGGTAATGCCAGCGCAGGGAGACACCTCAAACCCGTGCCTAACTTTTGGAAAGGCACGAAATGAAGA
>JBEGUQ010000024.1:0-11447 GCA_041178805.1 Actinomycetota bacterium | reverse complement strand
AAAGACACTGGCTTGCCAATCACTGAAGCTAGAGACCACTTTGAAGCTCAAGGAGCGCGCGATTCACTGGTCGAGGCTTCTGGTGCACTAAAGGTCATCGCGGTGAGCTTGACCAAGATCAACAACGATTTGCGCTGGATGGGTTCTGGTCCTAACACGGGACTTGCTGAACTGAACATTCCTGACCTGCAGCCTGGAAGCTCAATCATGCCTGGCAAGGTGAACCCGGTTATCCCAGAGGCTGTGCTTATGGTTTGTGCTCGAGTAATCGGAAACGATGCGACCGTCACCTGGGCTGGAGCATCTGGAAACTTCGAGCTAAACGTTGCGATTCCAGTGATGGGCAATGCGCTTTTGGAGTCCATCCGCTTGCTCGCAAACTCGATGCGCGTGCTAGCCGACAAGACCGTTGCCGGTCTTGAGGTAAACGTTGAGCGTTCCAAGGCTCTTGCTGAATCCAGCCCGTCGATCGTGACTCCGCTAAACAAGTTCATTGGTTACGAGGCTGCTGCCAAGATTGCTAAGCACTCGGTTGCTAAGGGGCTAACCGTTCGTGAGGCAACAATCGAACTTGGCTACGTCGACGGTGAGAAGCTGACCATGGAGCAGTTGGACAAGGCGCTAGACGTCATGCCAATGACTCGCCCACCGCAGTAAGGATTTGCCAGCTTGGTGAGATTGCTGCGAGGCAAAAGCCAAGAAGTAAAAAAGGCCCCAGAGCTACGTGCTCTTTGGGGTCTTTTTTCTTGATCCAAACACCAATGGCAAATACGTTTGCGGCCAAAAGCCCAATTGCCAATGCGATCAAAATCAACCAGCCATCGTGCCAGGCGAGCCAACCATTAAGGGAAGTCATTAGCTTCACATCGCCCATCCCTAAATCGGCAAATCGAGCTAGCAGCCACCCAACCAGGAAGGTCATCGCCATAGCCAAAAAACTTGCGGCAAGTTTCTCGTATTGGCTGGTAGCCAGGGCGTATCCAGCAAGGGAAAGTCCGGTGACGGCAATTAGTGAGAGCGTGTATTTATTGGGGAGGCGATGTTCTCTGAAGTCGGTCAAAGACAGCGGAATAGCAAAAGCCACAACAAACGCAATTGGGATAAGAAGGACTAGCTCAGCCATCCCAAAAAGCTAGTGACTTGCCCGGCTTCTTGCAGCGGGCTCTCCACAGGCTAATCGAGCAAGTTGGTGACCAGCGCAGCAATCTCACTTCGCTCGGAGCGAGTCAGAGTGATGTGGCTGAAAAGCTCTTGTCCCTTGAGGGTTTCAACGACCGAGGCAATACCGTCGTGACGACCAACCCTGAGGTTGTCGCGCTGGGCAACGTCGTGAGTTAGAACTACTCGAGACTTTTGTCCAATTCTCGAAAGCATTGTGAGAAGCACATTGCGTTCTAGCGACTGGGCCTCATCCACAATCACGAAGGTGTCATGCAATGAGCGACCTCGGATGTGAGTAAGTGGGAGGACCTCGAGGATTCCACGGTTCATGACCTCGTCGATGACCTCCTTAGAAACCAAAGCGCCCAAGGTGTCAAACACCGCCTGCGCCCAGGGGTTCATCTTCTCGGCCTCGCTACCAGGCAAGAAACCAAGTTCCTGACCACCCACTGCATAAAGTGGTCGGAAAACCATGATCTTCTTGTGCTGGCGACGCTCGAGCACCGATTCAAGACCTGCACAAAGCGCCAAGGCACTCTTACCGGTTCCGGCGCGACCACCTAGTGAAACAATTCCAATTTCAGGATCTAGCAGGGCGTCAATGGCCAAGCGCTGTTCGGCCGAACGACCATGAAGCCCAAAGATGTCTCGGTCTCCGCGAATCAGCTTCACGGTCTTGGATGCCGTCACACGGCCCAGGGCACTGCCGCGCTCGGAGTGGATTACTAGGCCTGTGTTTACCGGGAGTTCTTTGACGTCCTTGTGTTTGATTTCTTCGGTGTCGTAGAGATCAGCCATCTCATCGCCAGAAAGATTTAGGTCAGCCAAGCCGTCCCACTCTTCGCTGGCAAGTTCGTGGAGATACTCTTCGGCTCGCATGCCAATTGCCGAAGCCTTGACGCGCATTGGCAAGTCTTTGGAAACCACCGTGACGTCAAAACCTTCACTCTTTAGGTTGGCGGCCACCGCCAAAATTCTGGAGTCATTGTCTCCGAGCTGGAACCCGGTCGGGAGGATCGACTGATCGATGTGGTTCAGTTCAACCCTTAGGGTTCCACCATCTCCAACCTCGACAGGAAAATCTAGACGCTCGTGCTTTTTGCGAAGGTCGTCTAGAAAGCGCAGTGCTTTTCTAGCGAAGTATCCGATCTCAAGATCGTTGCGCTTTTTCTCAAGCTCGTTGATAACCACAATCGGCAAAACAACTTCGTGCTCGGCGAACCTAAACATTGCTTTCGGGTCAGAGAGTAGAACCGATGTGTCAATTACAAACGTTCTAATTGCCGTTGATTTGCTCGTGGATTTTGCCTTGCCGCTCACCGCCTCAGGGGAAATTGTCTTGGAACTTGCTGACTTTGACCTGGAGCTTGAGTTAGCTGGCACCGGCTCTCCTTCTATGGCGACCTGATGCGAATCTACGCCTGGGATTTAGACAAAACCATTCGTGACACGCCCATATCTTTGAGCGTTATCAAGCTGTTTACTTAGCTACCAAAACGGCGGTGTCGACGCTGGAAATCTCTAAGTGCTCGAAGGAAATCGACCCTCCTAAAATCAGGCCACAGAGCCTCTGCAAAGTAGAACTCACTGTTAGCGCTCTGCCAAAGCAAGAAGCCACTCAAGCGCTGTTCGCCGGAGGTGCGGATCAACAAATCAGGATCTGGCTGCCCGCCGGTGTAAAGGTGTTCGGTAATAAGTTCTGGGGTCAGAAACTCTGCGAGTTCATCAATTGTGGTTCCCTGATCGGCATGCTTTTTCAAGATCGAGCGCATGGCGTCAGCAATCTCTTTTCGCCCACCGTAGGCAACGGCAAGATTTACATGGGTGCCAGAATTCTTGGAAGTCTTGCTCTCGACCTGGGCTAATCTTTGGGCCGCAGATTCTGGCAGGCTTGCGACATCTCCCACTACCTGAAGTTTCCAACGCCCCTTGATGGCGAGTTCCTCTGCAAGCGAGACGATGATCTCGATCAGGTCCTCAAGCTCCTCAGAGTGCCTGCCTTTTAGGTTGTCAGTTGACAGCAGGTAGAGAGTCACGTGATCGATGCCGATGTCCGAGCACCAACCCAAGAAGTCAATGATTTTCTTAGCGCCGGCTTGGTGGCCCTGGCCAGCCTTTTCAAAGCCCTGTAGCGAAGCCCAACGTCGGTTACCATCGACCATTACGCCGATGTGTCTAGGCATATCCGCTGGGCGCAGTTTGCTCTCGATTTGCTTTTCATAAAAGCGGTAAAGGAGTTTCTGCACGCCTAAAGGTTATTGCAACTTCAATGGTGAATTCGTGGCTTAGGGTAGCAATATGAGTTTCGAGCCAGACCCGCTTCACGTTCCACTTTCTGAGCTAAAGGGAGCCGTTCACGAAACCGAGCTAAAGCCAAGCTGGCGAGGCTGGATTCACACCGGTGTGCTACCACTGGTCGTCGCAGCCGGAGTACTCCTCATTGTTTTCTCCGAAGGCTGGGTTGCAAAGACAGCTGCAGCTATTTATTTCGCAAGCTCAATTTTGTTGTTTGGAAACTCAGCCCTTTACCACCGCTTCAATTGGCGACCCGGCATCAAGAAGCTTCTCAAGCGAATCGATCATGCCAACATCTTTTTGCTCATCGCCGGCACCTACACGCCACTGAGCGTCTCTGCGCTCAGCGCTGAGGATGGCAGCCTGCTATTGGCCGCGGTTTGGATCATTGCTGTATTTGGTGTTGGATTCCGCGTCTTTTGGATCAATGCCCCGCGTTGGCTCTATGTCCCTATCTACCTTGCGCTTGGCTGGGCAGCGGTGTTCTACATCGGCGACTTCTTTGAAGCCAATTGGGTGGTTATGGTGCTGGTTATAGCCGGTGGCTTAATGTATTCGGTGGGAGCAGTCGTTTACGGTCTAAAGCGGCCAAACCCGATTCCAAAGCACTTTGGGTTCCATGAGATTTTCCACGCATTGACCGTGGCCGCGTTCTTCTGCCACTGGGTGGCAGCGCTGCTGGCAGGGCTTAGTCCGATTCCTGGTTCGCTCGGTTCGGTTTAGCCGGAGGAGCTGGGCGCTCAGGCTTTGCAACTTCCATGTTCAGAAGTTCTTCTGCGGCTAGCTTCTGACGAATCTCGGAGCGGTAACGTGTGCGTCGAACCCTACGGTTCATGTCAAAAAACAAGCCAACTGCAATCAGAGCAACACCAAATGTGGCGATGAAACCGATGGTTCCTGGGGAGTTGTAGGTGTCGTCAGGAACTGGAGTTGGGTTTGTAGTTACAGCTAGAAGCGCACTCAGCAAGAAGTCCATATCTCAAGTATCCCTCACCTGGCATAACCTAGAGGCATGGCAACACAAGAAAATGACCTGATGGCCAACCGCTACGGTCAAAAACCTAAGCTTTCACGCAAGCGTTGGCTTTGGATTTCTGCTGCCGGCGTGACCTTTTTAGCCCTTGGAGCACTTGTTGCGGCAATGGCGAACTTCAACCCGGTTCAAAGTAAAGACATCGGTTTTTCCGTCAAGGGTCCAACCCAGGTTGTTTTGGACTTTGAAATTTCAAAGCCAAAGGACGCTGTCGTGATTTGCACCCTCGAATCACTCAACGAGCAGTTTGGTCAAGTTGGTTACAAGGAAATTGAAATTGGACCGCAGCCGACCGATACCGTGAGGCTTAGCGTGAGCATAAACACCACCGAATTGGCAACTACTGCCTTGGTGGATGAGTGCCGTCTCAAGTAGTATTTTGCAATCGCCCAGAATTGGGCAAACTCCGAAACCCCCAAGAAGTGAACTATGACTGATTCAATGCTGCTTAACCAGGCCGCCTACGACCGTCTAAAGGACGAGCTCACCCGGTTGATTACCGTTGGCCGTCACGACATCGCAAAGCGCATCCAGGACGCTCGTGAAGAGGGAGACCTCAAGGAAAACGGTGGTTACCACGCGGCCAAAGAGGAGCAGGGCAAGATCGAGGCGCGCATCAACCGCCTAGAGGAGATTCTTGCCACCGCAGAAATCGGCTCTGCAGATGCAGCTGATGGCATTGTGAAGCAGGGCTTGATGATCAAGTGCAAGCTAAATGGCCGTCCAGCAGAGTTCTACCTTGGATCACACGAGGTTTTTGAAGGTACCGAATTCGAAGTTCAGATCGAAGAGGGTGATTTGGATGTGTATAGCCCAGATTCCCCAATTGGTCAGCAGGTTTTGGGCAAGAAGGTCGGCGACCAGGTGAGCTACTCAGCTCCAAACGGTAAAGAGATCACCGTTGAAATTGTTGCCGTGGAGAACTTCGAGTTTTAGTCTTCGTGCAGCTTCGGGTTTAGCCCGGCTGCCTTGAGCGACTTCATCAGGTCTTTGCGGTGCTGCTTGCCCCTGGTCTCAACACTTAGGTTCAACTCAACCTCAGAAATCTGAAGTCCATTGCCGTGCCTGGTGTGGAGTACCTCAACCACGTTGGCCTGCGCCGCAGCCACTGCCTCAGCGGTGCGAACGAGCTGGCCAGGGCGGTCTGGAAGCATCACAGAGATGTTTGTGTAGCGCTCGGAAGCGGCAAGGCCATGGCGAATCACTCGCTGCAGTAACAGTGGGTCAATATTTCCACCGGACAAAACGATTGCGGTGGTGCCCTTGAGCTTTAGCTTTCCAGCTAAGACCGCTGCAACACCGACCACGCCGCCAGCTTCGACAAGCAACTTTGAACGCTCCAAAACGGCCAACATCGCCTTGGCAATCTCGTCCTCAGTCACAGTCACAACTTTGTCGACGTGCTCAGCGACCAAATCGAATGGAATCTTGCCTGGCTTTGCCACGGCAATTCCATCGGCAATTGTTGGCTGGATCTTGATTTCAGTCGGCTTACCCGCCTTAAGCGACCCAGGCCAGCTGGCTGCCGCCTCAGCTTGAACTGCATAGACCTTAATCTTGCGTCCGAGGGCCTGAGCCTTGAGCTTTGCTGCGGTCGCAACTCCCGCGGTCAGCCCACCGCCACCGAGGCACACCAAGATGTTGTCCACCTCAGGTAGCTGCTCCATGATTTCCAGCGCGACAGTTCCCTGACCGCGAATGATGTCCATGTGGTCAAAAGGTGGGATAAACACTGCACCGGTTTTTGTGGTGAATTCTTTTGCCGCCGTTAGGGTCTCATCAAAGATTGCTCCGGTTAGAACGACGTTAGCGCCGTAACCCAGAGTCGCCTCGTACTTTGGAAGCGATGCGCCGACCGGCATAAAGATGGTGGCTTTCATGCCAAGCATCTTGGCTGCCAGGGCTACGCCCTGCGCGTGGTTGCCGGCAGATGCTGCGACGACTCCCCTAGCTTTCTCTTCGTCCGAGAGCTGGCTCATGAGGTTGTATGCACCGCGAAGTTTGTATGCGCCAGTGCGCTGCAAGTTTTCACACTTGAACCAGACAGGAGTGCCAGTGAACTCTGAGAGCCAGTGACTTTCCAAAACCGGAGTCTTTACCGCAATGGCGCGGACATTCTCCAGGGCGTCGTAAAACTCATTCAACGTCGGAGCTTTGTTGCTAGCCATTGGTCCACCTGCAATCTAAAGGTGTTTCAAAGTCTAGCGATTAGAACGAGGTGCCAATCTTGCTAAGTCGCTCAATACGTTTTGGAATTGGCGGGTGAGTGGAGAAGGCGCGCTCAACCAAGCCAGGCTTGATTGGGTCGTTGATGTACATGTGAGCCATCGAGCTAGATGCTCGGCGCATTGGTCGACCATACTCCCCAAGCTTTTGAAGAGCAGATGCCAGTCCCTCCGGGAAGCGAGTGATCTGAGCACCGGTGGCATCGGCAAGATACTCGCGCTGTCTAGAAACGGCTGCAGAAACCAGCGGCCCAATCAGCGCGGCAATAATCCAACCGACAACACCAATCAAGATCAAAACAATCTGCAGCTGCCCCGCATCACGGTTTCTGCTTGAACCGGAGAACCAGGCCATGCGGATTGCGAAGTCGGCCAAGATGCCGACCGCGGAGACCAACCCAAAGACAATCGTGGAGACTCTAATGTCATAGTTTTTGACGTGCCCAAGTTCGTGGGCCATTACGCCTTCGAGTTCGCGGTCGTTCATGATGTCCATCAACCCGGTGGTTGCGGCAACAACCGCATTCTTTGGATCGCGCCCGGTAGCAAATGCGTTCGGGGCGGAGTCGTTGATGATGTAGACCTTCGGCATAGGCATGCCCTGCGAGATAGATAGATTCTCGACGACTCGCCAAAGCCTTGGGTTATCAGCTTTCTGAATCTGGTGAGCACCGCTCATCGCAATAGCTAGTGAGCTTGCTGCAAAGTACTGAAATAGCGCATATCCAAACACAAAGGCAATAATCCAAAGCGCGCTTGATCCATTACCGCTGGCGGTTCCCCACCAATACGCGAGACCTCCGAGCAGTAGCACAAAGCCACCGACGATTAGGAATGTATTGCGCTTATTCGCGGCAATTGCCGAATACAAAGTGGCCTCTTAGAACTTGACCGTAGGAGGCTCTTGAATCGCAGCAGGATTCTCAACCTCAAAGAATTCACGAGAGGTAAAGCCAAGGGAGCGGGCAAAGACGTTGGTTGGGAACTGCTGAATCTTGGTGTTTAGCTCGCGCACTCCACCGTTGAAGAAGCGGCGGGCAGCCATAATCTTGTCTTCGGTATCGGTTAGTTCGCGCTGAAGCTCTAGGAAGTTAACCGATGCAACTAGCTGTGGGTAAGCCTCTGAGACTGCGAACAAGCTCTTTAGAGCTCCCTGCAGCTCGCCCTCGGCCTTTGCGGCCTGCGCTGGGTGAGATAGTGCTTCTGGCGATACGGTAGCCGCGCGAGCACGGGTAACGGCATCAAAGACTTCACGCTCGTGAGTTGCGTAACCGCGAACAGTCTCGATCAGATTTGGAATCAGGTCAGCGCGACGCTTTAGCTGGATGGTGATATCGCTCCAGGCTTCGTCGACTCGAACCTTGAGGGTTACTAGGCCGTTGTAGGTTGCCCATAGCCATAGACCTAAGACGACGACAAGACCGAGAATGATCCAAATTGCAATGTCCACGAATACTCCTTGATTGAGACTTCTCTAGAGTAAGCGAGATTTCTGGAAATTTGCTGTCAAGTGCCCCGAGTGGGACTCGAACCCACACTGTGACGATTTTAAGTCGTCTGCCTCTGCCATTGGGCTATCGGGGCAAAACTAAAGGCCCAGTTTCCTGGGCCTTTAGTTAGGTAAGTAGCTACTTACCTGGACGGGCTGCCCAGGTTGAGAAGAATAATCGCGGAGAGCGGACTTGCTCCAGCGAAACTAGGTCGCGACCCAGGATGACATTCCAAACCCAGCCGGAGACGACGCGAATCTTGCGCTCCCAGGTAGGCATGGCCAATCCGTGGTAACCGCGGTGCATGATCCAGGCAACAAAACCGGTAAGCCCAAGCTTTCCGGATTGGAATGCGCCGACACCGATGCCCAAACCTGCAACTGCACCAAGGTTCTTGTGAAGGTATTCACGAGGCTCTTCACCGCGGATGGTTGCAACAACGTTCTTGGCCAGCAATTTCGCCTGACGAACAGCGTGCTGAGCGTTTGGCACACAGTAACCGCCAACGCCGCCGCCAGAAAGATCTGGGACCGCAGAAACGTCACCAGCAGTCCATGCGTTACCGACTGGCTTGTCGCCATCAACAATCTGCAGCTTGGCATTTGCGGTGATGCGCAGGCGAGCATCAAGTGGGAAGGTGGTGTTCTTAGCTACCGGAGCAGCTGCGACACCGGCAGTCCAGATAACAAGGTCTGACTCAAAGCTCTCACCGGTAGACAGCTTGATTACGCCACCCTCGGCAGACTCAAGCTGAGTGTTGAGGTGAATCTTCGCCGAACGCTTTGCAAGGTTGTCAATTACCCACTCGCTGGTGATTAGCGAAACCTCAGGCATGATGCGACCCATTGCTTCGATTAGGTGGAACTGAATCTCATCGAAATCGATCTGCGGGTAGTAGCGAAGCAAGTAGGTGGCTGCGCTGCGAAGCTCTGCAAAAGTCTCAATACCTGCGAAGCCACCGCCGACCACAACTGTGGTTAGAAGGCGCTGGCGCAACTTGGAGCTCTTTGGCAAAGCTGCTGCGCGCTCGAAGTTTCCAACTAGGCGGTTGCGAACTTCAACTGCTTCTTCAATGGTCTTCATGCCGATTGCGTTCTCGGCGATGCCCTTGATTGGGAAAGTTCTGGTCACCGCACCGGCGGTCATGATGATCTGGTCGTAGTCCAGGTTCACTGGCTTGCCACCCTCGATGGCAATGGTTGCCTTACGAGTCTTGTGGTTTACCTTGGTGAGCTTGCCGGAAACCAAGTTGGTCTTCTTTAGGTGCTGACGGTGAGAGACCACAACGTGGCGGGCCTCGATGGAACCGGCTGCAACCTCTGGAAGGAAAGGCTGGTAGGTCATGTATGGAAGTGGGTCAACCAAGGTAACTTCGGCCTCACCGCGCTTTAGAAGCTTCTCCAGCTTCCATGCGGTGTAGAAACCTGCGTAGCCACCACCGATAATCAGAATCTTCTGAGTTGGCTTTGGGTTCAAGATTTCCTGAGCCACCTGTGGTGGAGTAACGGACTTAGTTGTCGCTGCTGTCATGTTGCGGCTTACCTTTAGTTTTCTTCAAGGCCCCAGACTTACCCGTACGCTTGCGACGCAGAACAATCCAGAGCAACGGTGCAAGGGGTGCTAACAGCCAATAGGTTATCGGATTCAGCCACGGTTCCGAGAGAGATTGGCCAACTGGCTCAGTGTTTTCTTGGCTGGTGGTGCTTTCATCAACCGCTATCGGAGCCGGCTCACTTGGAGCTACCAGCTCGGACTGCTCCTCATCGGCTGCGGAGCGGTACTGAGTAATCCAGTTCTGCAACGACCCAAGCGGGTTTTCTTCTGAGGTCGCATTGGATAAAAGAGCCGCGACCGGGTTGATAACTCCGTGACCGTAGTTCGCGTCATAACCCGATTCTCCCAGGTCGGTGGCCGAAGACAGAAGTCTTTCGATTAGGTCATTTGCGCTGGCTTTTGGATCCGCCTGCTTCATCAGCGCGAGCAGCCCTGAAACCAGTGGCGCTGCGGCTGACGAACCATCCCAGACTCGATAACCTTCGTCAGGATATGCGCCTAGTAAATCTTCCGCAGGGGCTGAGATGGCAACTCCAAGCCCTGTGGTTGAAGCCTCGGCTGGCTCTTGAGTCTTGGTTACTCCACCAACTGAAACCACCCCTGGAATTGTTGCTGGAGCAGAAGGCCTTGAGGATTGGTCCGTGCGGTTTCCGGCAGCTGCCACAACCAAAACATCATTTTCAAAGGCGTAAGTAAATGCCTCATCCCAGCTGCGTGGCCAGGTCTGCGAATTTCTTGTGAGGGAAAGGTTGATGATGTCAGCATCGTGATCAACCGCCCACCTAACCGCCTGGGCAATTTGCTCGTCGGTGTTTGACCCCGGAACACCTAGGCCAATTGAAATAGCGAGCAAGTTTGCTTTCGGTGCAATACCTATTACTCCAGATTCGCCACTGCCTTGACCCGCTATCAGCGATGCAACCATGGTGCCGTGAAAAGCTGAGGTGCCAACCCCTGAGGTGCCATTTGGAACACCGACGGTTGAGAAATCAACACCATCAATCACTGTGCCTTGCAAATCGGGGTGAGAAGAATCGATTCCGGTATCGAGCAGAAGGCCTAAAACCAGAAGTGCTATACGCACCGGCAAACCTCAGGAGACCATTCCAAGGCTTTGAGCGCAAGGTCACCAATTGGATTTACGCCCTCGCCTTTGGCTAGCGAATGACCAATAAGTGCGTGCAGGCACTTCACTCGGGTTGGCATTCCACCGGCCGAGAAGTCTGCAATTTCCTCGACAACTTCGATGACTTCCCGCTCAACTAGGTACTGAGTATGAGCTGCGAGATAGGCAGCGGAAATCTCACTGTCAGTTTGCAAAAGGTCTTGGAGTTCGACCATGTAGCCAGAGGCTTCCAAAGTTGAAACCGCAGCGGTAGCTGCCGGCTGAGTCAAGTAGTAAAGCGTTGGAAATGGCGTTCCATTTTCTAATCGAGGCTTAGTCTTCACAACCAGTGGTCGACCACAAACGCATCTGGAGGCAATTGCCAAGATATCCCTGGCGGGCCTGCCCAGCTGCCTGGTTACCTCAACGATGTCGTCTTGGGTGACGGGAGTTTCAGGCATTACTTACCCTCAGGCTGATCAAGCGCTGCGCGCAATCCAGACTCAATGAGCGCATCAACCCAGTTTTCGTTGGCTGCAGCAACCTCTAGGGAAATCTCATCGGCATTGCGCTTTGCTGCAAGT
>JBEGUQ010000023.1:0-12018 GCA_041178805.1 Actinomycetota bacterium | reverse complement strand
AAGAATCCCAACCGAAGAAGTTGCGGAGCTTTTGGTTGGAGAGGCCTTGGAGTTTGGCGCTCCAGACAACGTCACCGTCGTGATTGTTGATTTGGTGCGCCCTGCCACCAACTTGGAGTTTGAGCCAGGCGCTCACTTTGTCGGGTCTGCAGCCAATGAGGTAGTTATCGAGGAGCGCAAGGGCGGCAAGATCCTGCGTTTGTTCTCGCCTCGCAGCCTGCTCGATCTGCTCCAGACCCCAGAAGACCCAACGCAGTATGCACCTGAGTCTGAAGAGCTATTGAACAAGATCCTCTCGGAGACCAGGCGCAAGATTCGCTGGCGCTCATTCCGCATTGTTGCCAGCTGGCTACTGGTAGCTGGATTGCTTGCCGGCATGGGCGCTGTTGCCTACCAGTACACCCAAACTCGCTACTACGTCGACGTTTACCAGGGACAGGTCACGATCTTCCAGGGCATCCGCGAATCCCTGGGTCCGTGGAAATTCTCAAAGCCTTATTTGGTGAGCGAGATTCAGCTTGATGACCTTTCTCTATTCCAGCAAACCCTGATCGAACGCTCAATCTCTGCTGAATCTCTTGAGGATGCCCAGCGCATCATCGAGCAGCTGCGGGAGGGTAATCGATGAGTAACGTCTCCCTGACCACCGCAATTCCGATGCTGCTAAAGGCAGTGCCAAGATCAAGAAACTTTGAGGCGGTTTTGCTGTTCTGGGTGGCAGGTATTCATGCCTTTGCTCTAGCTCAGGTTCAGCTCGCGGTTTTGCAGAAAATGAGCTGGGACATGCTTTTCTATTGGGCTCCGCCTGCAATTGCAGCGGGTCTTGTCCACTACATCCTGCGTAAGCACGCGGTTGGTGCCGATGGTCTAATGCTTCCGTTGGCTTACCTGCTCAATGGTTTGGGCATCGCCATCTGCTTTGCGATGATCGTGGCTGCCGTTGTGGTGAGACTGGTTCCAAACCACCTGGTGCTCAGAAGGTATCCATACCTTGCCGGAGCTATGGCGGTATTTCTTTTGATGCTTCCTGCAGCACCGGTAATTGGCAAGACCATCAATGGTGCAACACTTTGGGTTGGCGTTGGAGAGCTCTCATTCCAGCCGGGTGAAGTGGCAAAGATTTTGCTGGCGATCTTCTTTGCCGGCTATTTGGTTTCTAAAAAGGACACCCTCAGCGAAATTGGCTCGCGCCTTTTGTTTATGAAGGTCCCAAGGGCTAAAGACCTAGGGCCAATCCTGTTGTTCTGGGCAGCATCGCTTGGCGTGCTGGTCTTGCAGCGCGATCTTGGAACCTCGATTTTGTACTTCGGTTTGTTCTTGGTGATGATCTACACCGCAACCGGCAGGGCGTTCTACGTTGGTGCAGGACTAACCATGATGGTTACCGGCGCACTTGTTGCATCAAGAGTCTTTGACTATGTCGGTAGAAGATTTGATGCCTGGCTAGATCCATTTGCGGCAGAGAACTACAACGCGGCCGGCGGTAGCTACCAGTTGGTCCAGGCACTTTTTGGCATGGCGAATGGCGATGTCATTGGAACTGGTTTGGGTGGTGGCTTCCCACAGCTGATTCCACTTGCAGAATCTGACTTCATCCTCGCCGCAATGGGAGAAGAGCTTGGGCTGGCAGGTCTGTTTGCGATCCTCGCGGTGTATTTGCTTTTGGTTTATAGAGGTCTGCGAATTGCCAATAGCCACCCGGATGACTTCTCGAGGCTGTTGGCGATTGGCCTGAGCTTTGTGATTGGCCTGCAGCTTTTTGTGGTGGCATCCGGTGTGATGGGGCTTTTGCCAATGACCGGTCTCACCACGCCATTTATGGCTGCCGGTGGTTCCTCATTGGTTGCAAACTGGGTAATCATTGCGCTGCTACTTCGAATCTCTGACTCGTCATTGAAGCGGGTGGAGGCATGAACAAGCAGGTAAGAAGAGTAGGTCTTGCGCTAACCGCAATGTTCCTAGCGCTATTTGCAATGGCGAGCTCGATCCAGGTGCTTAGAAGCGGCGATCTCTACAAGGACAGCCGCAACGTTCGTGCTTCCTATGAGACCTACAAGACTCAGCGCGGTGCCATTTTGGTTGACGGAGTGCCGGTAGTTGAGAGCATTCCGGTGAACGATGCCTATCGCTTCAACCGTGAATATGCCTCTGTGCTCTACAGCCCGGTAATTGGTTACTTCTCACTGTTCTCAGGTGCCGATGGCATCGAACGCCAAATGAACAGCTACCTCTCGGGTCAGTCCTCGGCTCAGTTCTTTGAGCAAATCAACGCCCTATTGGATGGCAAGCCAGTAACCGGTGCCGCCGTTGAGCTCACCATTGACCCGGACGTTCAGCGCGCTGCCTGGGATGCGTTGGGCAACCGTAAGGGTGCGGTGGTTGCCATTGAGCCTGCCACCGGTCGCATTTTGGCCATGGTTTCAAAGCCCACCTTTGATGCCAACATGCTGGCTGCCCACCTATATGGTCCGGTAACCGATGCCTACACGACCTACAGCGAAGACGAAGATAAGCCGCTAATCAACCGAGCCATCGCTGGCGATCTCTACCACCCGGGCTCGACCTTCAAGTTGGTGGTCGCAGCAGCTGCCCTGGAATCTGGCCAATACACCGCCACCAGTGAGTTTGAGAATCTTCAGCGCTACCGCCTACCAAGAACCTTCAGCTTTGTTGAGAACAGCTCCGGCTCCACCTGCGGCAAGGGCGAGACCGTCACCTTAGAAACCGCACTTATCAAGTCCTGCAACGTGCCATTTGCGATGTTGGCGGTTGCCCTTGGCGAGCAGCGCATTCGCGCTCAGGCAGAACTTATGGGCTTTGGTAGTGAGCTAGAGATTCCACTTTCAGTGACTCCAAGCATCTACCCGGAGAACCTTGAGGACGCCCAGGTGGCGCTAACTGGTTTTGGACAGTTCGATGTTCGAGTTACCCCGCTGCAGATGGCAATGGTTTCCGCATCGATCGCCAACCAGGGTGTTCTGATGCGCCCGCAGCTAATTGATTTGGTGGTTGCCTCAAACCTAAACGTGCTGAGCCAGCCAGAGCCAGAGGTCCTCTCCTCCCCGATGTCGAAGCTCACCGCCGGGTTCCTCACTCGCATGATGGTTGACTCGGTAAACGGTGGTGCTGCTACCCGCGCTCAGATCGAGGGAGTTGCGGTTGCTGGCAAGACTGGAACCGCGGAGAACGGCATCAACGACCCGTACACCCTTTGGTTCACCGGGTTTGCCCCTGCAGAAGCACCGCGAGTTGCGGTTGCAGTAGTGCTTGAGGACGGCGGTGGCGCCGGACAAAACGGCACCGGCAACCAGCTGGCTGCTCCGATTGCTCGTTTAGTTATTGAGGCGGTGCTAAAGAAATGAAACCTTCGGTAGGACAGCTATACGGTGACCGTTACCGCCTTCAGCTACGCATCGCCATCGGTGGCATGGGTGAGGTTTGGCAGGCAGAGGACGAATTGATTTTGCGTCAGGTCGCCATCAAGATCCTCAAAGAGGAGTACCTCGGCGACCCGCTATTCCTAGAGCGCTTCCGCACCGAAGCTAAGAGTGCTGCACTGGTTGAACACGAGGGCATTGCAAACATCTTTGACTACGGCGAGGACTCGGGCAGTGCTTACCTGGTTATGGAGCTGGTTCCAGGTGAATCACTTTCGAGACTTTTGGAGCGCGAGAAGAAGCTCTCCGAGGAAAAGGTTTTGGACATCATTGCCCAAACCTCGAGAGCCCTTGGCGCTGCTCACTCCCGCGGCCTAGTTCACCGAGACATCAAACCTGGCAACCTATTGATCACCCCGGATGGCAAGGTAAAGATCACCGACTTCGGTATTGCTCGCGTTGGTGACCAGGTTCCGCTCACCAAGACCGGTCAGGTCATGGGAACTGTGCAGTACCTGGCTCCCGAGCAGGCAACCGGTAAGACTTCTACACCAGCTACCGACCTCTACTCGCTTGGTGTGGTTGCGTATGAAGCGCTGTCTGGAAAGCGTCCGTTTACCGGCGAAAACCAGATGGCCATCGCAATGGCCCACATCAATGAGATGCCTCCGGCCCTTCCGGAGACCATTGATCCAAGAGTCCAGAACCTGGTTTTGAGCTGCCTAGCGAAGAAGCCTTCCCAGCGTCCAGAGTCGGCAACCTCTTTGGCAATTCGTGCCGAGGCACTGCTGCGTGAGAAGCGCAAGCCAGGATTCAGGGTTAGCACCTCGACCGATACCAGCTACATCGAGCAGAGCATCACCGAGGTAATTCCAACCGACACCGCTCCACTACCGCGAGCGCCGATTGTCTGGCCATGGCTGGCAACCGTTGGGCTGTTGGGTATTACTGCAATCGTGGTTATCGTCGCGATCCTCTCTGATCCAAACACCGAGAACCTGCCAACCCAGACTCCTACCAGCACCGAGCAAACCACTCCGACTGAGGGAGCAACCCAGAGTGAGGTTGTAACCGAGTCGCCAGAGGTAACCAGCGAATTGATTCTTCGCTCCGAGATCATCGGCGAGAACCTCAGCATCGTTACCGCTCGCTTGGCTGAACTGGGCATGCGAGTAAACGCAATCCCAGGCATGGAGGTTGAGGCCGGTAGCCCACAGGCAAGAACCGTCTATGCAGTTTCTCCAACCGGAAACATAACGATCGGCAGTGTTATCGACGTTACCTATTACGTGGAGAAGGTGGAGGAGTCACCGGTTGTGATTCCAGATCCAGGAAGTACAGAGTCTTCAACGATCTCGGATCCAGCTGGGTCCACCGAAGAGGGTTCGCAGGGGTAACAACTGTGTCCGAGTCCTGCCAAGGACTTTGGGCATACGAAAACTAAACTATGGCGGGGTAGAAAGAGCTATTTTGACTGAGAACGAAAGACTGATTGCCGGTAGATACCGGATGGGTCAGTTAGTGGGCCGCGGTGGCATGGCCGAGGTATACGAGGGTTATGACACTCGCCTCGGACGCACTGTCGCGATCAAGCTACTCAAGTCAGACCTAGCCAATGACGCCAGCTTTGAATCTAAGTTCCGCCAGGAGGCTCAGGCCTCTGCTCGTATGGCACACCCGACCATCGTTAGGGTTTACGACGCCGGCGAAGAAGAGACCACCGACGAAAACGGCAATCCTCGCAAAACCCCATACATCATCATGGAATTGGTGCGCGGTCGCCTACTTAGGGAACTGGTTCACGAGGGTGGCGTAGCTCCAGAGCAAGCAGTTCGCTACATCGGCGGTATTTTGACCGCTCTAGAAGTTTCCCACCGCGCGGGTGTTGTCCACCGCGACATCAAGCCAGCGAATGTCATGATTGGCGATGGCGACTCGGTGAAGGTAATGGACTTCGGTATCGCCAGAGCGGTATCCGATAACTCCGCAACTCAGGCCGCTACCGCAGGAATCATTGGCACCGCCCAGTATTTCTCGCCAGAGCAGGCACGTGGCGAAGCAGTTGATGGTCGCACCGACCTTTACTCAACCGGTGTAATCCTTTACGAGCTGCTTGCCGGTCGCCCACCGTTCAAGGGCGAGAGTGCCGTTTCGGTTGCCTACCAGCACGTTTCTGAGGCTGTTACCCCACCTAGCCAATTCAACCCTCGAGTTAGCGAAGAGCTTGACCAGGTTGTATTGCGCGCGATGGCAAAAGATCGTGCGGACCGTTTCCAGAGTGCAGAAGAATTTCGCGAGCACCTTTTGGCTGCCGCAAACGGTCACACCGTGCCAAACCCAGTCGCTCCTGCGGTTGTGCCAGCGCCAGAGACCGAGCTTTTGGTGGCACCAACCACCGTGCTTTCCCCAAGCACCGATGGTCTTGACCTAATCGACGGTTTCGAAACCGTGCCAAGTCAGACCGTCCAGACCGTTACCACAACCAAGATCAACGCTGGTGTGCTCTGGGGCCTTGGAACCGGTGTGCTGGTTATCTTGGTCGGGCTTTTGTTCTGGGTCATGAACCTAGGTGGAACTGGATCCCCAATCAACCCAAGCTCTGGCATCACAGTTTCTAGCGTTGAGGGTTCGCTCTACGATGACGCCGCGGCGACCTTGGCGGCTCAGGATTTGCTAGTTCTGAGGGTTTACGAGAAGAGCGACACAATTCCAGAGGGCGTTGTGATTCGCCAGGAACCTGCCGCTGGAACTCAAGTTTCTGCTAACACCCCAGTCACTCTCTACGTCTCAAGTGGCGCTACCGAGGTGATGGTCCCGAGTTTGGTTGGCCAAACCGAAGCATCGGCGGTGGCCATGATTGAGGCCCAAGGATTTGCGGTTGGCACGATAACCGTGGTTTCTAGCGCCAACGTCCCAGAGGGCACCGTTATTGCCTCTGACCCGGTCGCCAACGCCAAGTTGCCACTCGGTTCGGTTGTGAACCTGGTGCTATCGGATGGAACCGTGCAGATTCCAGATGTTAGAAACCTAGATGTGGTCGAGGCGAGGAACATCCTCACCGCCCCAACCATTGGCTACACGGTTTCGATTGAAACTTTGGATGGTCCAACCTGTGCCGGTCAGATAGGAAACATCGTTCTAGACCAGTCGGTTCCTGCCGGTCAAGCGCCACAAATGCAGAGCATCATCTTGTATGTGGAGTGCATTGCCGACCCAGTGGTCGATACAGGAA
Source organism: Actinomycetota bacterium (assembly GCA_041178805.1). Lineage (GTDB taxonomy): Bacteria > Actinomycetota > Actinomycetes > Actinomycetales > Microbacteriaceae > Aquiluna. The sequence goes on along the minus strand of JBEGUQ010000023.1, from coordinate 5,409 downwards.
CTGGAAACTAGTTAGTTTCGATCCTTGGGCTAAGTGATTTAGCCTTCTCGATTGCACCGGTTTCGCCTAAGGTCGCTAGCCAATTCGCAAGCATCTGATAGCCACCCTCAGTCATAACTGATTCTGGGTGGAACTGGACGCCGTAAATTGGCTTAGAAACATGCTGCAAACTCATAATCACACCGGAATCGGTGTGACCGGTGATCTTTAGATCCGCTGGAACAGTGTCTGAGACCACAGCCAGCGAGTGGTAGCGGGTGGCATTGAATCCCTGCGGAAGACCCTGAAAAATGGTGCTGTCCTGGTGATTGATCTTGGAGATCTTGCCGTGCATCAGTTCCGGTGCGCTTTTTACCGTTGCCCCCATAGCCTCGGCAATTGCCTGGTGGCCTAGGCAAACGCCAAACACCGGGTAGTTGGTTTCAAGCGCGAACTTCACGGTCGGGATAGAAAGCCCAGCATCGGCAGGAGTTCCCGGTCCCGGAGAGATTAGAACCGCATCGAACTTAGCTAGAAGCTCTGGAAGCTCGGCTTCGGTGACGGCATCGTTTCGGACGACCTCGGTCTGCGCTCCAAGCTGCTGCAAATAGCCATTGAGCGTGTAGACAAAACTGTCGTAATTGTCGAGCACCAAAATCCGGACCATAGTCCCAATAGCCTAACTTGAGTCAGCGAGATGCGTTTCGAGGTTATAAACTTCTGGCATGCCTGAATCAACTTCACGTCGTAAGTCAGCTCCGAAGAAGGAAGCTGTTCGTCCAGCCATTGTCAGCGATGAGCAGGAAGAAAACCCAACCTGGTACAAGGTGACCATGTTCGGCCTTATGGTCGTTGGTTTGCTCTGGATTCTTACTTTCTACATCTCCAGCGCGCAGTACCCACTTGGTAGCGCAGCATTTGTTGATCTAAGCAACTGGAACATCTTGATCGGTTTCGGCATCGCCATGGTTGGCTTTGTTATGACCACCAAGTGGAAGTAACTAGATCCACTCTTGAATTCGCCACAGCGTTAGCATCACTAGCGCTGCGATTATCAAAACCACTCCCAGTATTTGGGCTAGCTTCTGATTCCCGCGCCTGGTGGCGGCATAAACCGAGGCAATTGCAAATCCAGTGACAAGTCCTCCCAGGTGACCTTCCCAGGAGATTCCCGAGACAAAGAAGCCCATCGAGAAGTTGATTGCGATAAGCAAGAAGATCTGGGTTGGATTACCGCCGATTGAGCGGATCACCACAAAGAACGCACCCATCAAGCCAAACAATGCTCCCGAAGCGCCAACCACCGGGGTTTGTGGATCAGAGAGCAGCAAGACCGCGACCGAACCACCAAAAATCGAGATCAAATACAGCGCTAAAAAGCGCAGCTTCCCAAGCATCGGCTCAAGCTGCTGACCAAATATCCAAATGGCATAGGAGTTCAGCAGGATGTGCCAGGGGCTATTCCAGTCGTGGACAAACCCCGCGGTGATCATTCGCCATGGTTCCCAAGGCGTGAACAAAGGGGCATAGAAGAACTGATTGGTGAACAGATAGCCGAGTGGGGATATCTGTCCAAGCCAAATCAAGACATTGATAACCAGCAACAGGCTGGTTATCGGAGCTTTTCTAGCCGAAAGCCGAAAGGCCAATTAGGCCTTTTCGATGGTGATGGAGTTGATAACCACGTCATCCAGCGGGCGGTCACGGCCGTCGGTGGCAACTACACCGATCTTGTCGACTACCTTGCGGCTGTCCTCGTCTACCACGTCACCGAAAACGGTGTGCTTGCCGTGCAACCAGGTGGTTGGGGCAACGGTGATAAAGAATTGTGAGCCGTTGGTGCCAGGACCTGCGTTTGCCATTGCTAGCTTGTATGGCTCCTGGAAAGTAAGTTCTGGGTGAATCTCATCGCCGAACTGGTAGCCAGGTCCGCCCATACCGGTGCCGGTTGGGTCGCCACCTTGAAGCATGAAGCCCTCGATGACTCTGTGGAAGATTACGCCATCGTATAGCGGCTTTCCGGTGTGGGTCTCGCCGGTGCGTGGGTCTTTCCACTCAATTGCGCCGGTGGCTAGGCCTTCGAAGTTCGTCACGGTCTTTGGGGCGTGTAGACCGAATAGGTTTACCTTGATGTCGCCGTGGTTGGTGTGCAGAGTTGCTACTGAAGTGTGAGAAGTCATTGGACAATTCTGCCATGCGAGGCGCGCATAACCAGCTAAGTTGGAAACTATGAGCAATGTCGCCATCATCACCGGAGCCGGTTCAGGCTTTGGCCTAGGTCTCGCAAAAGAGCTAACCCACAGGGGTTGGATTGTCTACGCCACCGACCGAGATTCCGTAGCCCTAGAAAAGGCCAAAGAGTTTGGGGCAGTCGCGAGGCGCATGGACGTCACAAACCGCGCCGACATTGATGCTGTTGTCAAAGAAGCAATTGCCGATCACGGTCGCATCGACCTGATGGTCGCAAATGCTGGCTACGGTAACTTCTCCTCGGTCGAAGAGACCACTCCCGAGGAAGTAAGAAGAATCTTTGAGGTAAACGTCTTTGGCGTTGAGAACTCAATACGCGCGGTGCTGCCTCAAATGCGCAAGCAGAAATCCGGCCGAATCATTATGACCACCTCGGTAGTGGGACATGTTTCGCTAGCTGGATTGGGCTGGTATGCCGCAACTAAGCACGCCGTCAAGGCGGTTGCCAATGCACTTCGCCAGGAAACCCGCTGGCTTGGCATACGCGTCAGCACGGTGGAACCGGGAACCTCGAAGACCAACTTTGGTGCGGTTGCATTTGGCCTTTTGGAATCCGGTCGCGCAGTTGGCGATTATGACCGGGTGATGGCAGGGCTCAATAAATGGCTCGGCGGTCTATACCGGATCTCACCGGGGCCAGAGAAAACCATTAAGAAGATGCTCAAGGCTGCCACCGCTCGCAGACCAAGGGCCCACTACCCAGTTTCTTTCGATGTCCGTGCCCTGAAGTTGGTCTTCTATGTAATGCCTAGAAGCTGGCTAGACGGGTTCGTGCTGTGGCTCGCAAAGCGCTAGGTGCAAGGATCGGCGCTCTTATTGTCGCCGCCCTATTTCTAGCCTCCGGCGTGCTGCACCTGGTAAACCCGGCCGCATTCGTGTGGCTAATGCCTCCTTGGTTGCCATTTCAAACCCAACTTATTGTGATTTCCGGTGTGATGGAGCTGGCTGCGGCTATTGGTTTGATCCTCAAGCAGCGCTGGGCACCACTACTGACAGTGCTGACGCTGTTAGCTGTCTGGCCTGCAAACTGGTGGTTTGCCATCGACAGCCTTACCAGCAACCCAGAAATTGCGCTTATTGCCTGGTTGAGACTGCCGCTTCAATTGCCGCTTCTATGGTGGGCATGGAAGGCTCCGGTCACAGATAAAGCGACACGGTAGCTATTTCTCCGAAAAAATTTCTCAACCTTCAACCTTATGTTTAGGGCTTTTTGTAGGGTGTCTACAATTTGTGAGCGGTAAATTTAGTCAAATAGTGTCCAAATGACCACGTCAACTGGGAACAACCTGTATAAATTGTTTCCAAAGTACGTAACCGCTTTCAGTGAAGAGAGGGGGTCTGCGCATCGGTGCGCAAGACTTCACCCGCGAGGCGATGTCTTACGTCATCAAAGTGCAAGGAATCTAATGTCGCACCCAATCACCACTGAAGAAATCGTCATCGTTGAGATCGACGCCACAACCAAGGAGCAGGCAGTCCGCGAGCTTGCCGAGCGCCTTATGGCCGCTGGTCGCCTAACTGGCCTTGACGAGTACCTGGCAGCCGTTGCAGCTCGCGAAGAGCACTTCCCAACCGGTATCGAGGGTGGCGTTGCGATTCCTCACGCCCAGTCAGATCTAGTAACCGTTCCTTCTGTTGCCGTGGCAACCACAACCAAGGGCATTGACTTTGGTGCAGATGACGGCGCTTCTCACCTAATCTTCCTGATCGCAGCCCCTGCATCAGGCGAAAACACCCACCTAGAGATTTTGGGCTCGCTGGCTCGCAAGATCATGCACGAGGAATTCCGTGACCGTCTGCGCGCTGAGACCAACCCAGCACAAATCGCAGAGATCGTGACCAAGGAGGTCCAGAAATAATGGCAAAAGTAGTTTGCGTAACTTCTTGCATCACAGGAATCGCCCACACCTACATGGCAGCCGAGGCGCTAGAGCAGGCTGGCAAGAAGCTGGGCCACGAGGTAATCGTGGAGACCCAGGGTTCTGCAGGTTCAAACCCACTAAAGCAGGACGTAATTGACTCGGCAGACGCCGTAATCTTCGCAGTTGACCTAGAGGTCAAAGACCGCAGCCGCTTCAATGGCAAGCCATACATCCAGGTGGGTGTGGCAAAGGCCATGAAGAGCGCAGTAGAACTCGTCGAGCAGGTGCTTCAGGCAGCTGCCGACGGTACCGCAGCCAAAGTTGGAGAAGCTGCTCCAGCAAAGGCGGCGGAGGCAAAGACTCCTTCTGAACCAAAAGAAAAGAAGGGTGGCTTCTTCGGAGGCCTATTTGGCAAAAAGTAACAACGCCTAGATCGCACCTGCGGTCTGGGAAAGCAATGGAGCTATAGGAGGCCCATAGTGAGTAACGCAAGCACTGGCACCAAGATTCGTCAATGGCTGATGACTGGTGTTTCATACATGATTCCATTTGTTGCAGCAGGTGGAATTCTTATCGCCATCGGATTCCTACTCGGTTCAATCGGGTTCGGAACTGACGGTATCCACGCATACGACGCAGAAAAGATGCAGATTGCTGGTGACTACGATTTCTTGAACATCGGTTACTGGGCATTCGTTATCTTCTGGTTCGGTAAGGCTGCATTCGCATTCTTCGTTCCAGTTCTAGCTGCCTACATCGCTTACGCAATCGCAGACCGCCCAGGGCTCGTTCCTGGATTCGTAGCTGGTGCATTGGCAACTGGTCTAGACGGCAACCCACTGGGCACCGGCACCGGCTTCCTAGGAGCAATCCTTGGTGGTTTCATCGCTGGTGGTGTAGCTCTATGGATCTCCCGCTGGTCAGTACCAAACTGGATCAAGCCAGTTATGCCAGTTGTGGTTATCCCACTACTTGCATCACTAATCACTGGTTTCGCAATGGTTCTAGTTCTAAAGGCTCCAGTTTCCGGTCTAATCACCGGTCTAACCTCTTGGCTAAACGGCCTATCGGGTGGCGCATTGGCAGTTCTAGGTCTAATCCTTGGTCTAATGATGGCATTCGACATGGGTGGCCCAGTTAACAAGGTTGCTTACACCTTCGCTGTTACCGGTTTGGCAACTGCAGGTGCTGCAGCTTCTGCTACCGAGTTCCAGATCATGGCAATCGTTATGGCTGCTGGTATGACTCCTCCACTAGGTCTAGCTCTTGCTACCAACCTACGTAAGAAGGCATTCAGCGAGTCTGAGCAGGAGAACGG
>JBEGUQ010000022.1:0-32156 GCA_041178805.1 Actinomycetota bacterium | reverse complement strand
CTTTGGGCTTTTGGCCGCTGCCTTGGTTCTTTACAGCCTGCTCATGCCAATTCTTGGCTTCCCGATTATGGGAGCGGTGCTCTACTTCATGGTGGCTAAAGCCATCGGTGCAAAGCACAACCTTCGGACCGCAGTCATAGCGATCTTGCTATCCATAGCAATTTTCTTTGCCTTCAATGAGGGACTTCAGCTCCAGCTACCTTCTGGACTTGACACGGTAGAGAACATTTTGAACCCGGTAGATGAGAATGCCCCAACGGACGGAAACGTCGACGAGAACGGCGTAGTTGTTGATGAAGATGGAGGCTGGTAATGGATTTCTCCTCCTTCTTAGCTGGATTTGCTAACTCACTTACTTTGGTCAACCTGGGCTTTGCCCTGTTGGGAACGATCCTTGGAACACTCGTTGGTGTATTGCCGGGTATCGGACCTGCACTTGCGATTTCGCTGCTGCTTCCAGTTGCACTAGCGGTAGACCCAACCGCCGCTCTAATCATGTTTGGCGCAATCTATTACGGTGCCATGTTTGGTGGATCTACAACCTCGATCTTGCTAAATGCTCCTGGTGAATCTGGCTCTGTCATGACCACCATCGAGGGTAACAAGATGGCCCGAAACGGTAGGGCAAGCGCAGCTTTGGCTACCGCGGCCATTGGTTCGTTTGTCGCTGGTGCAATTGCAACCGGAATCGTCGCTGTCGCATCGCCAACGATTGCCTGGATCGGCATTCGAATGACTCCGTCGGATTTCTTTGCGCTGATGGTGTTGGCGTTTGGAACCGTGGGTGCCGTGCTAGGGCAGTCCATGCGTCGTGGCTTGATCGCTCTGACCTTCGGACTTTCAATTGGTCTTATTGGTCTAGATCTGCAAACCGGTTCTTCTCGTTTGACCTTTGGAATCCCAGAGGCATTTGACGGCATTGAGACCGTTGTCTTGGTCGTATCGCTGTTTGCTCTGGGTGAGGCGCTCTATGTCTCGCTCTATGGCAAGTTGGGCGGGGTTCAGAAGAACAAGTTCAAGGGCTTGGCTTGGATGTCTAAGTCAGATTTCAAGCGCTCATTCTGGCCCTGGATTCGTGGAACCGCTATTGGTTTCCCAACCGGCGTTATCCCTGCCGGTGGTTCTGAGCTTCCAACCTTCTTGAGCTACTCGCTGGAAAAGCGCTTGGCACGCAAGAAGCACAACGAGTTCGGTAACGGAGCCATCGAAGGTGTGGCTGGACCAGAGGCTGCGAACAACGCAAACGCTGCCGGAGCGATGGTTCCACTTTTGGCCTTAGGTCTCCCAACCTCTGCAACCGCAGCGGTTATGTTGGTCGCATTCCAGCAGTTTGACATTCGTCCTGGACCACTACTGTTCACCGACCAGCCGGTATTGGTTTGGACACTTATTGCATCGCTTTTCATTGGAAATGCGCTGCTATTGGTGATCAACCTTCCGCTAGTTGGACTTTGGGCCAAGCTACTAGATATCCCATCTCCTTACCTTTATGGAGGCATTGTCACCTTTGCAATGGTGGGAGCGTATGTGCTGAATAACAGCTCATTCGATCTCTGGGCGGCGGTCGTAATTGGAATCCTCGGCTTGCTGTTTAGAAAGTTCGGCTACCCGGTCACGCCTTTGATCCTCGGAGTGATTCTTGGGCCAATGGCTGAGCAAGAGTTCCGACGGGCGCTCCAGAGTGCTGCCGGAGATTGGGGCGTGCTAGTGAGCACCCCATTCACAGTCACCATCTACGCTCTCCTGGCGCTAGTGCTGATCGTGCCGCAGGTTCTAAAGTTCGTTAGATCCAAACAGCAGGCATAATTGCGAACCTCAAGACCAATACCTAGTGGGTGGCTGGTTCTTGTCCTCATACACTCCGGTCTAATTCAGGCTGGAGTGTATGTCGTTCGGCCGATGGCAACCTATCAAGCGGTCAACCTCGGTGCTGACGCCACGCTGGTCGGAATTATTGGTGCAACTTTTGCCCTAGCTCCACTTCTTCTGGCAATTCAAGTTGGCAAGTGGGTTGACTTTGGCTTTGCAGGTAGGGCTACATTTCTAGGCCCGATCATCACGCTTATCTCAACCGTCGGCTTGGTGTTCGCAGATCAGCTCTGGCTACTAATGATCTGGATGCCGCTATTGGGAACCGGGCACCTGTTGGCAATGGTCGGTGGACAGACACTTATTGCTCAGTTCTCCCAGGATAAAAAGTATGAGACAAACTTTGGCCTCCTTACTTTCTATGCCTCACTCGGTCACGCAATCGGCCCGTTGGTCGGCGGTTACCTAGCGGATTCCGATGGGCCGAAAATTGAAGTTGCCCCAGCGCTTTGGTTTGCTGCGTTGCTGTTTGTTTTGGGTGCTCTGGTGACTGTCTCCTTGTTCGCGAAACTGGCAACAACAAATGATGGAACTCCAAGAGGATCAATCGCTGACGTCTTTGCAGTGCCTGGCTACAAGCCAGCCATATTCGTCGCTGGGGCTACCACTGCTGTCGTAGACGTCACACTGATTTACCTCCCGCTAGTTGGTTTAGCCCTTGGCTTCAGCGTCGCAGAAGTTGGAATTTTGCTAGCAATAAGAGCGCTGTTCTCCATGGCGGTTCGTTTTGTCCTAGGTCCTCTGCGAGATCGATTCGGGCTCAAGACGCTGCTAGTGGTTGGGTCGGCCGTGACCATGGCAGGTTCGATAGGTATCGCCCTCAGCACGGAGTTCTACCTAATTGCAGCACTTTTGGCAGTTACTGGATTTGCCATGGGCATCGGGCAGCCGGCCACAATGGCTTGGGTATCTAGAATCTCCAGCCCGAATAATCGCGGCTTGGCAATCTCAATTCGCTTGACCTCAAATCGCTTTGGTCAGGTAGTGGTTCCAGTTATAGCCGGTGCTGTTGCAGCCGTAAGTGTTAGCGGAGTTTTCTATTTGTTAGCCGCCCTAATGCTTCTCTCGACTGGAGTCTCCAAGAAGTGGGCTCCCGGGCAAACGGGTTAGCCCAAAAACTCTCCCCCAATAGGGACAAAAGGGAACTCTGCGACAGTTATCCACCCCTAATGGTGTGGTGTTGCCGATTGCGTTCCTAGGGGGGCACCAAACGAATGTCTGGACAAACCCGGCTAACAGACTTATTCCAACCATGTAGTCATATGGGAGGGGTGGGATGTCGATCAGCGTTGATTCACTGCGTTCAGCGCGCTCGAAGATTCTCAGACTTTTTGGAGTCCCAGCCCTAGCTCTCGGCGTTGTCATCGCAAGCTCTCAGCTTGCCGCCGGCGCAACAATGACTTTGGCGGTCGACTACACACCAGGTTCGACTGCTGTTGCTACGGAAGTTGCACCAGGCAGCAAAATTGACCTCACCGCCACCGCCCCTATTTCTGACCCGGGGACCACCGAGCAAGAAATTGTGCAGGCGATTGGCTCTGACCTAAAGCTCAGCTCTGTTTCGGACATCATTGCCCCGGCCGGTTGGGTTGTCTACTACTCAACCGATGGCACAAACTGGACCTACAACCCACCTACCACCCCAGCGGGTTGGGCAGCAGTTACCCACGTCAAGGCAAGAGGGGACCTGATCAGCGAAGGCCCCGACGCTCAGGGTCGACAGATTGCATCTACCGATGCCAATGCCGCGCAGCCAACCTCAGGCTCCTTCCCGAGTACGACAGGTTCTAGCGGTGATGGTTGGGATGTCTTCTTTGACGACGCCGGCAATCTCTTTAACATCTGGCATCACAACGGAGGTGGAAGCAATCAGAGTATTGACTGCTTCAAGCGCACCGGTGAGCGTTGCAATGGCACTTGGCCATACCGAATAATCTCAAGCACCACACCGGTCTTCACCATGCACACCAACGAGCAGTCAACCGGTTGGTATGACTCGGTTGACAAAGAGATTTGGTTCCCAACCGTTTACACCGCTAACGGCGTAAACCAAGTCGGCTTTGCTTGCATCAGGGTGGCAGATCTGACACTTAGCAACAAGTGGTGCGGCGGTAGCGCAGAGAGCGCATTTATCTCGGCGGGCAGCTCACAAAACATTGCAGGATCAACGTGTGTTTCTGGCACTACCTCGGTGAACCTCTACGACTGCACCGGCGGTCTAGCTCAGGTCGGGGGAAAGCTTTACACCTGGCAGACCGCGACCGGTGACCTGCTCTGCGTTGACATTCGCTTGAACTCCGGAGCCGGTGGCGCATGTTCAGACGGCTCTAACCCCACAGTTTCCGGAAGCGTGGCTTTCGCCGGAATTACAAATGTCGCTTCCTCGGGTAACCGTTGGCGACCAGTGGTCGGTGAATGGGGCGGTCGAATCTATGGGTCTGCTGGTAACAATGCAAAGGCGGTCTGTATTGTCGCGGCAACTCAGGAAGCTTGCCCAGGTTGGACAAACGCCCGAGCAATAACCAACAAGGCCACTCGGTTCTTCAAGGTTCCCGACATCCAAGGCAATATCGCTGCGGCTTGTTTTGTTGCGCTTGACACCATGCCGACATGTTTCGATGCAAGTGGCACGAACGTAACCTCATCCTTGACCACTAACTTCACGACCAAGCTCGATGCAACTTATGCCTCAACTTTCGATGCTTACTCCACTTACATGCCACAGGTCGGAACGAGGCTCTATTGGGGCAACTCAAACTGGAATGTTGGTGGCGCGGGAAAGATTTACTGCTGGGACTTCGCGCTAGACAACTGGTGTAAGAACTGGACCGCTTCGGGAATCGCGGACACCAACTACCAGATCGCTGTCGACCCAACCAATCCTTATTGCATCTGGTCAAACTCTCACGACGGAGTGATCCAGACCTACGACGCCTATACCGGTCAACAGGGTAACTGTGCATTGCCCGCTCCAACTGCGGTGTTTGATGCTGGGGCCGCAGTGCCAAGAATGGCCTGCTCCGCAACTGACGCTCTCCAAGCTTGGAAAACATTCGCACTTACCGCATCCTTCTCCTACACGGCAGCAACCCTTACGGTCAAAAACTCCTCGGGTAGCACGGTCTCGGGTTGGGCCAACGTCGCGATCAATGCCGGCGTTGTCGACCTTGCAACTCTTGCCGTAAGTGACACCGGTCAAACCCCATCTTTTGTTGTCACTTTTACTGGTCGAGCAGGATTTGGTGAAGTCAGCGCCAGAGTTACCGCAGTTGGAGGATCACCTCAGCTCTGTCTAACCCCAACCGCTGCACTGGCCTGTGTTGCTCCAACGTATGACAATTCGATGCTTGGACCACGAACCACAACGGTCACGGCATCGGGAACTGCGTTTGCGCAAAACAACACGACCACAGCACTTGACCCCGATTCAAAAACCATCAACATCGGCGCCACTCTGCTCTCGCAATGTGATGGCGGTTCGATAACCGGTAGAGCTCTGGTTGGAACAAACCCCGTTGCCGGGACACAGGTCTCACTTAAAGATTCCAGCGGGAATCAGCTAAATTACCCAGCCGGTTGGCCCGATGCCAATCTGGTAGGAACCCCGATCAAGACGCAAACCGACGCGAACGGCTACTACACATTTTCCAACCTAGTATTTGGTGCTTTCCGAGTTGAGTTCGGCGACACCGCTGCCTACAGCGTCAACACCACGACGGTTGTGACGGGTGGCAGCGGAACCACGACAGACTCAGGGCTGCCATCAACACTCTCATCCAACGTCCTGACCCTCTCTGGGTCGGTGAAGGCTGGAGTGGTAAATGCGCTCTACTTATCTACCCCGGAACTAACCAAAAAGTTTGAGCCGCAGGCAGTAGCGCCGGGTCAGGTGGCTACGCTTATTTTCAAGGTTGCTAAGGCAGACTCCACTGCTAAAACCAACTTGGGCTTCCAGGACACTTTGCCGTCCGGTTTAACGTTCGCCAATCCGCCTAACATCACAACCACCTGTGTCACGACACAAACCGGATACACAGTTTCCGCTGTTGCGAACCAGTTCTCGGTCACCAACTTCGGTATGGGATCCGCTCTAGCTTCTTGTGAATACTCAGTGGGTGTTATTGCCTCAGCTTCCGGCGAATACATCAATAACGGCCAGAACGTAACCACCACTGGACTATTCAAAAACACCGATGCCAAGTTGATCGTTGCCAACCTAACCGCCGGCTCGTTCCAGTGTGATGCAAACCTCTACTTCTATGCTCAACGCCAGCTCTATAGGCAAGACCCAACCAACAATCCACCTACCAAATATGCGATTGGAACCGCTGCATCCGCCGGAACGGTAAATGCCATCGGTCGCAACCCGCTGGATGGCTTCCTCTACGGTGTCATCACTAAAACCGGAGATGGTCTAACTGCCGGAAACCTGGCAAAGATTAAGAGCGATGGCTCCATTGAAGACAAGGGTGCAATCACAGGCGTTACTGTTGCCAACCTCTCTGCTGTAGTCGGTGGAGACTTTGACGAGGCTGGAAACCTAGTTGTAAAACCTTCTGGTGGAACACCTTTCTACTCGATTGATGTGTCCAGCAGAGTCGCTACCACAGTCACGATTACTGGCGCTAGCGCTAACAACGCAGCTGACATGGCCTACTTTGGCGGCAAGTTCTACCTCCAGAGCAGCACTACTTTGTACAAGGTCACCAAAGATGCCGCCCCAGACTATTCATGGGTTGCGGTCGCTGTATCTAATGCCCTTCTGGCCAATGGAAACAGCGGTGAAATTTACGTCAATGGTTTTGGAGACTTGATCTATAACACCATGAAGTCCACAGGCACTCGTGTCCAATACTCGGCCACCAATGTCGATACCCACTCACTGAGCGCAAGGGTCACAAACCTCTACGAGGTCACTGACTATGACAATGATGATTCGGATGGTGCCGGCTGCAACCAGGTTCCAAAGCCAACCGCTTTTGCAGACACCAGCCAGGGTCCTCGCAACATCGCGCAGTCCAAGAACTTGTTGGCTAACGACACAGTTGTTTCCTCGTCAACCGGAGTCTCATACCCGCTGGTTGCATCTTCGATCAGGTTGTGTAAGCCACAGCCTTTGGAAGTAGCCCCAAACTGCACCGTGGCGCCGGGGCAATCATTCTCAGTTTCTGGAGTCGGTAGCTACTCAGTGAGTGCAACCGGTGTGGTTACTTTCACGCCAGCTCAGGACTACACGGGAACTCCTGACCCAATTGGTTATCAAGTAACGGACAGCAGTGGCAATACAGTCACCAGCACTTACACCCCCGAGGTTTTGGGCAACGTACCGCTTGCTGTTGACGACTATTCCACGGGCAGCTTCGACGTTGTGCAGACCATCGACATACCGGATAATGACTACAGAAGTACAAATGCCGCTCTGGATTTGACGTCGGTAAGACTTTGTTCTGATGAACTAAATGTTCCGGCTAGTTGCACCCTGCTAACTCTTACGGTGGCAAACCAGGGAACCTACACGGTCAACCCAACCACCGGAGTAGTTAGCTTTGACCCACTGTCGACCTTCTTCGGTTCTGCAACTCCTGTGAGCTACGCAATCTCCGATGATGCGGACCAAGTAACCACTGCAATGATCTATCTCGACGTGGCAGGCATGACTTTCGCTTGTACAGCTGACCTCTACCAGTCAATGGGAACCACGACCGCGACAAGCCTCAAGGTGTTAGAAAGGACCACTGGCTCCTACACGCAGGTTGGACCTTCTCAGAGCTTTGGCTACAACGCCCTGGCTTATAACCCTGCTGACAATTACATGTACGCAATCAACTCCTCTCGAGAGCTTCTTCGAGTTCATGGAGACGGCACGGTCGTCAATCTCGGTGCTTTGGCCTTGACTGACCCTGGGGCCGGCGGCGTATACAACGTTGGTTACTTCATAGAGCCGAACAAAATGGTTGTTGCACACAACGATGGTTTCTGGAACGTCATCGATATCGAGACAAAGGCGGTTTCCGCAAAGACTCTCACTGGGTATGACGACACGACGGCGGAATTCAAGCGTGCCGGAGACACGGTTGCAATTGCCGGAAAGCTTTACTACCTCACCACTGATGGCAGCCGATTAATTACCGTTCAGACCAATGGAACCTCAACTTGGACCGTGACCACCAAGACAGTTAGCGGCATTCCATTGAGAATCGGAGTCTCCTCTGACGCTTCGACTCGTGCGGTATGGGGAGCTGCCTTTACTAACCAGAGTGGCGATTTGCTCTTCTCGTTGAATAGAAACGGTGATGTCTACCAGATTGAGGGCTACACAACTGCGACTCCTAGTGCCAAGAAGGTGGCCAGCGGAAATGGCCTTCTCATTGAGAACAACGACGGCGCTAACTGTCCTCAGATTGCCACCACCCTGGGGAACCCTCCACCGCCAACAGCGTCGCCAGACACCTCCTCAGGCCCTAGTTGCTCCGCCACCACATTGACGGTTGCAGGTCAAGGAACCTACACCGTCAACACCACCACCGGCCAGATCAGCTTCACCCCGCTATCAAGCTTCACCGGAACCGCGTCTCCTATTACTTACTCGGTCGCAGATAACTACGGTCAGAAGGCAGCAACTACCTACACCCCGGCAGTTGGTTTGCCACCGGCACCAACCGCCTCACCGAATATCTCTTCCGGTCAATACAACACTTTGCAGACTGTTAGCCCACTGGCTAATGACACCCCGGGAGCAGCCGACTTCCAACTTCTGCCATCAACCTTGCGACTTTGCGCACCGATGCAGACTGCACCTAATTGCACGCTGACCACATTGGTTGTTTCAGGCCAGGGAACCTACACCGTCAACACCACAAGCGGTGTTGTTAGCTTTGTCCCACTAAACACCTTCACGGGAACCGCTGACCCAGTTAGCTACCAGGCCAGTGACTCAACCTCCGCGGTTGCTAACTCAACCATCACCATCACTGTTGCTCCACCAGCAATGCCGGTTCTATCGCCTGATACTTCAACCGGCAATTACAACTCCACTCAGTCGCAAGCTGTGATGGCAAATGACACAAACTTTGAAGCAGCACTAGTTACCTCATCGATTCGTATCTGCGCCGCAGGAGATACTGCCCCAAGCTGTTCGGCAACCACCTTGGTTGTTGCCGGCCAGGGAACCTTCACCGTCAACACAACTTCTGGTCGAATCAGCTTCTCGCCACTGGCATCTTTCACTGGAACCGCATCGGCGATTACTTACTCGGTTACTGATCTCACCGGTCAGAAGGCAAGCACCACCTACACACCTTTTGTTTCACCACCGCCACCACCAACTGCAACCAATGACCAAACCAGCGCCCCACAGAACCAGTCGCAGTCAATCAACCTATTGACTAATGACACTGCCGGCAGCGGAACGCAGCTCTCTGCCAGCTCAGTTGCTATCTGTTTGGATGGGGCTAACCCCTGCACCGGAACCTCATTGACCATTGCTGGAGTTGGAAGCTACACAGTTACTAACGGAGTAATCACCTTTACTCCTGAGCCTTCCTATGTTGGAACCAACACCATTAGCTACACCGTCAAGGACATCACCGGTCAGCAAACCACTGCGGATTACACCGCAACTGTTTACCCAGCACCGGTTGCCCTAAACGACTACACAACCGGCATTCAAGGCGCGACTCAATCCGCGAACCTTCTAGCTAATGACCAAGCTGGTCTTGGAGCAAGCTTTGTTCCAGGTTCGGTTCTACTTTGCTCTTCTGGTCAAACAGCACCAACCTGCAGCGCGACAACGGTCACCATCGCTGGCAAGGGAACCTTCACCATCAACTCAACCTCCGGTCAGGTCAATTTCTCACCGGTTGCAGGTTTCACCGGCACCGCATCGATTAGCTATGTTGTCTCGGCTAATTCCAACCAGAGCACAACAGCTATCTACTACCCAACTGTTGTCCCACCACCAACGCTTTCGGCTGACACATCTTCCGGGCAATACAACCAGGTTCAAACCAAGACGGTTTTGACCAATGACCAAGCAGGTTCTTCAGCATCGTTGGATGTCACCCCCTAGTTGCTCCGCCACCACATTGACGGTTGCAGGTCAAGGAACCTACACCGTCAACACCACCACCGGCCAGATCAGCTTCACCCCGCTATCAAGCTTTACCGGAACCGCGTCTCCTATTACTTACTCGGTCGCAGATAACTACGGTCAGAAGGCAGCAACTACCTACACCCCGGCAGTTGATCTACCGCTACCGGCAACGGCCTCTCCTGACACTTCAACAGGCCAGTATGGTGCTGCCCAGCAGATCAGAGCGTTGAACAACGATGCCGCGACCCAGGGCCAGACCTTCGATGTCTCCACCGTGACACTGTGTGATCCAAACACCAGCCCTGCTGAAGCACCGCCAAGCTGTTCAGCATTGGCAGTTACGGTCTCGGATGGTGTCTACACGGTTGACACTTACTCAGGTCACGTGAACTTCCAGCCAGGAGCAACCTTCTCCGGTGTTGCTCAGTGGGTTCGTTACCAGGTCACTGACACCACTGGTGTCGTGGCACACTCTCGAATCACGCCGACAGTGTTGCCTCTGTATGTCGCACCGCCGCCACCGCCAGTGTTGCCACCGGTTGTGATTCCTGAGATTCCGGTTGAGCCACAGCCTGTGCTGCCTCCAAAGGCTACGGCTGACAGTAAGACGGGAACCCTAAACAAGAACTCTTACTTCACTCCAGCAATCAATGACAGACCTGGAAGTTTCAGCCTTTCGCCAACCTCGGTCGTGCTCTGTGCTGGAAGTTGCGTTGGTGTTGAGCCAGTGCAGCAGACACAGGTCGTTTCGACGCCACAGGGTAAGTGGAGCATCCCATCCGGATCCAGGGTCGTGACTTTCACACCGAACTGGAACTGGCATGGAACAACCAGGATTTCCTATGTAATTTTTGACTCGTTCGGTCAAAGCGCTGCCTCGACCATCACAGTTACCATCGCCGCCCCACCGCTGCCTACGGTTCTGGTTTACACCGGTGTTGGACCCAAGTTGACCGCTACAACTTCTGTATCGCTTCCTAAGCTTCCTGCGGTCCTCAAAGAAGGCGATTACATCGCAACCATCACTGCTCCACGACTTGGAGCCAAGTGGTCACACAAGGTCTTTGAGGGAACCAGCGTAAAGAATATTCTCAACCCGCTGGGCCTCGGCCACTACTCAATGACTCAGCTACCAGGAGAGGCCGGAAACTTCGCAGTCGCCGGTCACAGACTTGGAAATGGTGGACTCTTCAAGAACCTTCACACCTTCCAAATGGGTGACATCGTCACTGTGAAGACCGAAAAGGGTACATTCAAGTACCGCTACCTTGCTAAGAAATACGTCAAGCCTTCAGTGGTGGGCGTGCTATCGCCGAACCCAACCGGGCTAACCATAAAGCCAAAGTCTGGATCGCTTCTAACGCTGCAAACCTGTACTGCGGGTAACTCAAGCGCTGACAGGCTTATTGTCTGGTTTGAACTAATCGACTAAATCTCTTCAGCCCGAAAACAACTAAAAATCGATCAACTGGGAATCGTTACCCAAGCGTTTGTAGCTCAACGGATAGAGCATCTGACTACGGATCAGAAGGTTGGGGGTTCGAGTCCCTCCAAGCGCACTAAACCCGAGAAGCCTTCACAACTTCTCGGGTTTTTACTTTAAGTTGCTCCGCAGCAATAACCATGTAATCGCAGGAGCAGCTTCAACTCCCGGATGTTGGGTCCATGTCTGGGTGAGCTCGCAGGCCATATTTTTTGTTCGTTGGGTCAATAAAAACATCGGGTTCTCTCGGAGGCCGCGCTGTGAATCTAAGAAAAGCCACAACTAGACCAACTAAAAATGCAGTCGATATCAGGATCGTCGCGAATGATGAATCAAGTTCTTGAAGAAGAAGTGCGAAAACCACTTGGGATATGGCAATCACTAGAAAGAAGACGCTGATGTCAATCCACAATATGTTGCGCTTGCTAACTGCTTTATACAGATAAACCAACCCAATCATCGAGATAGGAATTGAATAAAGAGAAATTGTTGCCGCTGGGATAAAGGACGAAAACTGAAAACCACCAGCAATAAAGAGGCCAAGATGTAATAACAGCACCGGCCAGACAGCAATTTTTATGTGCTCCCAGTAGCTTTCATTTACGGCCGCAATTAGACCTATGAATTTATTGTGCCTAGTCCAGTCAAATAAGAAGTGCAACAAACTACCTAGAATCCCCAAAGGGATAATGGCCCATAAAGATGTCGAAACAATGTTTTCTAAATTCATTCGGATCAGTCCCCTAAACGCATGGTTGCCAAGTAGTTTGCAGTCTGACACAGGTTTCCTGAGTCTCTTTCTATCGTGCAACAAGCACTGTGGATTTGCGCCAACCGCGGCTACCCGGCTCTTTTAGACTTGCACAAGGGGGCAAGCCCTTCCGTCATCTATGTCAAGGAGTCTTAATGAGTGACCACGGTTGGAAAGAGTTTCTTGAAGCTGACGGTTTGGATGACTGGGTTGTCCTGCACGGTGGACCCACTGCTGTTTTTCAAACTAGGACTCTTGCCGATGCCGCCGCCATGGCTCAGGCGATTGCGCAGCTACCAGGACTTGATGGCACACCTGCCCACATGTCGCTTGTTACCCAGAGCTTGACTATCCGTTTGACGCGAGAAGTCTCGAACACCGAGGTTGAGCACATCGCAATAGCGCGTGAGATCTCCAAGATTGCAAAGAGCCAGGGTGCTATCGGAAACCCCCGTCTTGTTCAAGAGGTGCAGTTTGCAATTGCAGCTAAACCAGATGCAATCGACCTGGGCTTCTGGCGAGCAGTTCTTGGCTACCAGCCAATGCTTGATGACGCAGGCATCGACCCACTGGGAGTTAGCTCCTCGGTCTGGATGCAGGATCTAGATTCAAATAAGCCTCTGCGGCACGCGATGCATCTAGATGTCTCGGTTGCAAAGGAGCATGCCCAGAGCCGAGTCGACGCTGCGGTAGCAGCAGGTGGCGTGATCGTTGATAGCTCAGAGGCTCCATCATGGTGGGTGCTTGCAGATCGCTCCGGAAACAAGGTGTGCGTTGTGGCATGGCCGGATGGTGCAAAAGCCTCTAAGGCTTAATTCAATAAACACTCAGGAATCTTTCGGGTTGGTGTGAGAGTTTTACTCATAGGAACCAAATCCCCCGCTTGCGCGGCTTATGAGAGAAGCAAATATGAAGAAGCGGCGTTGGCCTTGGATCGTTGGAATTACCGCAGTTGTAGCAGTTTTAGTTGGGCCGCTAGTCTTCGGCAGCCTGAATCAGGTCACCCAATACGAGACCTTTGAGGTCAAGCCGACCGAAGTCATCAAGACCGTATCTGCAAACGGACAGCTCGCAGAGACTCAACTTCTTGCGTATGGACCGAGTGAAGAACCAGTTCTTGTTTCCGCTAACGGTTCAGTAGCCCTGCCGGCGCAATTCGGAATCAGCCTCGAGATTGAAGAGATTCAGGTGAAGGCCGGGGATGAGGTCAAGGCGGATGACGTGCTGTTCTCTTACCTAAACCAGATGGGTCAAAGTATTGAGGTTGTTGCAATCTCTGACGGTTTGGTTAGATCTATCGACACCGCAGCAGGTCTTCGAACCTCAGGGTCTGTTTTGACTGTTGGCAGTGCGCAGCCAGTTGTTTCTGTATTTGTAAGTGAATACGACGCAGATCTTGTGACGCTGGGCCAGAAGGCAACCATCGAACTAGACGCAATCAATGCGGTGTTCGAAGGCGAGGTTGTTCGAATCGGGCAGGTTGCGCAATCTGTTAGCGGTATCAAGCAATACGAAGTGTTGGTTGATGTAACTGCCATTCCAGAAGGTGCAAGATTTGGCATGAGCGCCACCGCCGTCATCGAAGTCCAAAAGAAATCTGATGTGCTAGCCGTTCCAATGAGTTCGCTCATTGGTGATGTTCCAGAGGTTGAGGTTTTGATTGTTGATGCCGAGGGTAAGCAAAGCGTTGAGACCGTAGAGGTTGAACTCGGTCTTGCTGGAGACAGCCTGGTTGAGATCACCTCTGGTCTAACCAAGGGCGATCAGGTTATTACCGGCGTGAGTGGAACGATCCCTGCGCCGGTGAACTTTGGACCTCCTCCAGGGGCTCGTAACAGTGGCTAATCCAGTTGTCGAACTCGAGAACGTTCGACGCGAATACCTAGTTGGCGATCAAGTTACCGTCGCTCTGGACGGCGTGGATTTGGTCATTGAGCGTGGTGAGTTTGTAGCGATTGTTGGACCGTCCGGTAGCGGTAAATCCACCATGATGAACCTAATTGGTTGCCTAGATCGCCCAAGTTCCGGAGGGGTGAAAATCGCTTCTGATCCAACCAGTGAGCTGAATGACAATCAGCTCACCAGCTTGCGCTCGAAAGCAATTGGTTTTGTGTTTCAGCAGTTTCAACTGCTTCCAAATACCACAGCCATTGAGAACGTTATGGCCCCACTTTTGTATCAGGGCGTAAGTTCCAAACAGGCTAGACAGGCAGCCACCGAAATGCTGAATCGTTTGGGTTTGGGCGAGCGTTTGAACTTTGATCGCAATCGACTATCAGGTGGTCAGCAGCAGCGCGTGGCAATTGCTAGGGCACTTGTAACCAGCCCAGACATCGTCCTGGCAGATGAGCCCACCGGAGCGCTTGATTCCAAGACCGGAGCTCAGGTGATTGAGCTATTGAAGGAACTAAATCAAGAGGGCAGAACCATCATCTTGATTACCCACGACTTAGAGATTGCAGCCAGTGCACCCAGGAGAGTCTTCTTGCGAGACGGCCTTATTGAGCGCGACGAGAGAGGCACAAAGTGAAGCTTCTCGGAACCGCTCGACTAGCCTTGAACCGAATCTGGGCAACCAAGGTTCGCTCGCTTCTAACCATGCTTGGAGTTGTCATTGGCGTGGCAGCAATTGTTGCGCTGACCTCGATCGTTGATGGCGCATCTCAGGGAATCAACAAGTCTTTGGCGACCTTGGGAACCAATCAGCTAAACATCACAGCCATGGCTCCAGATGCGCTAACCGAGCAAGATGCCTATGCGCTTGCAGAGCTCGATGGCGTATCGGTGATGTTCGTGCAGACCCAAAATCAGGGCACGATTGCAACCGATGACAGCCGGGTAAATGCCAACCTGGTTGGAGTTTCAGCAAGGTATTTTGACGCGGTAAAACCTGAGCTAGCTCTAGGTTCCTACCTATCCGATAGTGAGTTCGCGGCTTCTGCAAAGGACGTGGTTTTCGGAGCTGACGCTGCGAATGATCTAGGACTAACTGCTTCGATGCTGGGTCAAACCGTAAAGCTCAATGGTCAAGATTTCAGGCTTGTGGGAGTACTCGATGACCAGGCTGGCTTTGGCACCAGCGGTCGGGTTTACGTCACCCTCGATGCGGCTAGAAAACTCTTCAGTCAGTACCCATATGTTTCTAGCATCGTGGTTCAGGCAGAGACTCCTGAGGCAGTCGATGCATTGCAGCTTGCAACTGACAAGCTGTTGCGAGAGCGTTACGGCTTGGGGTCTGAAACCGATGCTCGTTACACCATTACCAACCAGGCCTCATTGATCGCAGCTGTGAGCAGCATTACTGACACCCTTGGTTTATTGCTTACCGGTATTGCTGGAATCTCTTTGGTTGTTGGTGGCATCGGAATCATGAACATCATGCTGGTCTCGGTTCGCGAGCGAACTCGTGAGATTGGTGTCAGACGAGCTATTGGAGCGAAGCAATCCAACATCCTTACGCAGTTCTTGATTGAGGCAATTGTGCTCTCCCTCGCCGGTGGTGTGGTGGGTTTGATCCTTGGAGAAATCGCCGCCTACTTCTTGGCGATCATTGGCGATTGGGTCTTCTCTATCCAGCTTGAGACCGTGCTTTTGGCACTGGGATTCAGCTTGGTGGTTGGAGTCGTTTTTGGTGTTTGGCCCGCAAGAACTGCAGCCAAATTGGAGCCAATCGACGCCCTTCGTTTCGAGTAGAAATAAAAGGGTTGGTGTGTCTGTTGCCTTGGGTAGGAGACAAATGACAATAAATCCCCACGGCATTCACCATGTGACAGCCATCGCGTCAGACCCACAGCGCAACGTAGATTTCTACACGAAGGTGCTTGGTCTTCGATTGGTAAAGCAGACCGTCAACTTTGACGCACCGAACGTCTGGCACCTTTACTACGGCGACGAGCAGGGTTCACCTTCATCTATCCTCACCTTCTTCCCATGGCCAGGAGTATCCAGGGGCCGCGATGGAGCAGGTATGACCAGCGCCACTTCCTTCTCGGTTCCTGCTGAGTCGCTGGGCTTTTGGACTCAGCACCTAAACACTTTGGGCATTGACTCCTCGAAGACCAAGGATTCAGCGGGCAATGAACTGATCGAACTGCGTGACTATGACGGCATGCGCCTGCAGTTGGTTGGAACCAATGGCGATAGTCGCAGCGGCTGGGATGGTATTGGACACATTCCAGCGGAACATGCAGTTCGTGGTTTGCACTCTGTCGAGCTTTCTGAATCTGTAATTGACCCAACCGCTTACATGCTTCAGGGGCTACTTGGAATGAACTATTCATCCGAAAACTCTGGACGAGCAAGCTTCACTATGGGTGAAGGATCCTCCGGCGCTCAGGTTGAGGTAATTGGTGGTGTATCTGAGCGAGGTCTGCAAGCCGGCGGCACTGTCCACCACGTTGCATTTAGCGCACCAAATCTTGCAACGATGCAGTCGTGGCAGCAAGAACTCCGTGAGCAAGGAGTATCTGTGACAGAAGTAATGGACCGCCAATACTTCAAGAGCATCTACTTCAGAGAGCCCGGTGGTGTGCTGTTTGAGATTGCAACCGATGAGCCAGGCTTTGCAACCGATGAGCCGCTTTTGGAACTTGGTCGCAAGCTAAAGCTCCCACCGTGGCTGGAGCCGAGCCGAGAGCAGATTGAAAACTCATTGCCAAAGATAAGCGTCTAATCCCATGGCAAATAACGACCTATCGCGCCCACACGTTTTCCAGCAGGGCAGTTCTGCTAGAACGATTCTGGTTTTGCACGGCACAGGTGCAGACGAGCACAACATCCTCCCGCTGGCAAAAGCTCTCGATCCAGAAGCGTCTGTTCTTTCGCCTCGCGGAATGCATCTAGAGGGTGGGATGAACCGCTACTTTGAGCGATACCCAGACGGCACCTTCAATGAACAGTCCATTGACTTGGCAGTTGCAGAGTTAACGGAATTCATTGAAGCTGCCGCAATTGAATATGGCTTTGGTAAGAACAATATCTTTGCCACCGGCTTCAGCAACGGCGCTAACACTGCCTCAGCACTCATGGTTCGAAACCCAGAGCTCCTCGTTGGCGCAGCTTTGTTTGGTTCGACTGCCCCTTATGCCGAGGTAGAGAAAGTTGATCTGACCGGCAAGAGAATCTGGTTGGCCAACGGCGACCAAGATTCATACGCTCCAGTTCAGGTGAGCGAACGGTGGGTCGAGCAGCTACGTGACTTTGGTGCGAATGTGACTTGGTTGCGCCATCTCGGTGGTCACCAGATATCCCAGGACCACGTTCGAATCATCTCGGAAGAGCTGGCTGGGTAAGTTTGGGCTATGTGGCCTAGCACCCAGAGAGCGCCATGGTTCTAAGCTAGGAGCATGACTTGTCCACACTGCAATGAAGCAATTTCTCCAACCGATTACAACTGCCCTGCTTGCGGCAAGTTAGTTGCTAGAACTCGAGAAGAGTTGCACAAGATCGACATCAGAACATCTAAGGGCATCGCCTGGGCGATGGTTGGCATGGGATTAGCCGGCTATGCATTCGTATTGATCAATAGCCAAACCGATTGGTTCTCAGCATTGGATTTTGTAGCCCCAACCGCGGTTTTACTGATTGGCCTTGGCGGTCTGCTGTGGGTCAAGCGCAAGGGCTAATGGCAGCTCAACGCTAGCTTCCTAAGTCTTCTTATCTAAAATCAATCTTCTTGGCTGCCATGATCACCTTGATGCGAGCAATTGCTGACTTGCCCATGCCATGCAAGGCGGTAAGTTCTGCCAGCGAAATTCTTCTTAGGTCAGAAACCTTGTAGAGCTTGGCATCCACCAGTGCTCGCCTGGCTGGGGCCGATAGCCCAATTCTTTGCCACTCCTGATCGTGCAGGTCATAGTCGTCTCTGCCTGCTGCCACGGCACGCTTGATGGCCCTCTGAGGTTTTTGAGACACAGTTACTTCCTGGTCAAAGCCCAGGCGTATGCCGCGCTGAATCCAAAACCAACCAATGCGTAAGCCTGCGCAAACCAGCTTCCGTTAGTTGGAATCGTCAAAGTGATAACGCCAAGACCTGCCGCGCTAATCAGCATCAAACGTCCAGAAAACAAGACAGCTTTGTCAGTGCCAAATTTGGAAACCGAATACATGTTTCCTGCGAGTGCAACCAAGGTAATGCCAATCATTCGCATTGCCCAATCAAGTCCTGGATTGTTTGGAAGCCACAGCAAATCGTTGAAAGCTCGTGGAGCTGCAATTAGGGCAATAGCGCTCAACCCAAAAACCAAGGAGCCTGCGGCGAGGACCTTACGGATTGCAGCAACGGATCGTGACTTTGTCATTGTGCCCACCTCTTCGTGCTCTAAGCCTGTGCTGGTGCCAGTCTAATTCCAACGCTCATTGTCCAAGGAAGAGGCTCAGTGCCAGCTAATTCTCGCTACTGACCAAGGTAAGGGCGCAGCTCTACCTTGCGGTTGCAAGCCTTAGAACCGGCAAATGCAAGCTCGTGAGCCTGCTCATCTGACTCGGCCTGGATTAGCCAAAAGCCGCTGTAGAACTCTTCGGAGTCAAAAAGTGATCCTGGTGTGACTAGCCCTCTGTCTTCGCGATTGTCGATGACCTTGGCGGTCACAGGAGCACCAATACCAGCAGCAGTAATCCAGTGGCTGTTGGACTGCAGGTGATCGTTGAAAGCATCAATCGCAGCCATTTCACCTGGGCCGCCGGTGTTCGTTGCAGTGTCAATGACATAGATCACATAGCGCTTCATTTTTTCTCCTGCGATTCCTTACTGGTCCAAGCAGTTTCCAAATTCACGATAAATCTAAAGCCCAAGATGGCCAATACCGAACATGCAATACCACCAGCGATGAATGGCAGGCGAAGGTCGATACTCGCCAACACGCCACCTAGTAGCGAACCAATTGGCATGAGCCCCCAAACCAAGGTTCTTCTGGTGCCGTGGATGCGACCAAAAAGTTCGCCCGGAATGATCTGGTGGTATGTGGACATCAGAAGGATGTTCCAGCCGGTGATGACCATTGAACCGAGAGACACCAGGGCCGCTAGCACCCAGTAGTTAGGAGAGAAGCCCTGTATGAAGACCAAGACGCTCGATAGCAAGATTGACCAGGCCATGGTGGTAGTTCTTCCAAATCTTGCTGAAATCTTTGGCACGATAATCGAACCCACCAAAGCACCAACCGCAGGTGCTGCAAATAGGAATCCAAATAGTGCGATCGGAGTCTGCAGTGTCTCGGTCAAGAACAGCACCATCGTTGAGGAAGATGCCGAGAAGAAGAAGCCGATCGAAGAGGTCAGTAGAACGAGCTTCAGCAAAACCTTGTCTTCGTAGAGGTAGCGGATACCAAAACGAACGTCTTCCCAAAAACCAGTTGGAGCTTTGGCTTTGAGGGGAACTTCAGCGATTGAGTAGGCCCTCGGAATAGCAAGCACGAGGAAAACCGCCACCAGAATGCCAGCTCCACCAAAGTAGAACGGCAATGCGATGGATGCGGCGAACAACAAACCGCTAACCGGGGCTCCAACAAATTCAGCCAGGGTTATGCCAACAATTTGCAATCTGGCGTTGCCTCTATCGAGCTGGTCCTTGGTCAATACCTCGGGCATCATCGACTGCAGTGTGGTGTCGTAAATCACCTCACCTACACCGAAAATGAAAATCGCACCAAGCAAGATCGGCAGAGTAATCAGCCCGAGACCGGTCGTTGTGGCGATGATTATTACCGCAATTAGCCTGAGGGTATTGGCAACCGCCAGCATGTTTCTTCGATTGATGCGGTCTACCAAACCACCAATTGGGATGGCAAAGAAAAGCCACGGCAACATGCTCAGAGCAGCGATGGTTGAGATCCAGAACGGGTCTTTGGTCAAAGTGGTTGCCAGCAGCGGAGCTGCGGTCTTTAGAAGTCCATCAGCGAGGTTGCTGGCCGCGCTAGCGGTCCAGAGCCGCTGAAAAGCAGCACTGAATTTCGTCTTCGTTGACTCGCTGATGTTCGTGCCTAATCTCTTGGATTGCTTGGCTAAATCCTAATCGGGGTTTAGTTCTTAGTTGCTTTCTTGCTTGGACCGATCTTTTCCCAAACGAATATCGTCAGAGTGACCAGGGCAAATCCAAAGAAGAGATCCTCGATAGGTGCATAGGCAATCCTCACCCCAGAGATGACTTCTGGGTTGTAAAGCACAATGCCCTGTCCGGTTAGGTAACCGTTGGTGACCAATTGGAAAAAGACCACGATGCCATAGGCAATCCAGAATCTTGAAGTTGAGAAGAGTTCCGACTTCAATACGGCAACTCCGAATACGAAAACAGCTATCAGGATGACCCCGGCGATAAGCGTGTAGGTAATCATCGTCCGACACCCTTCAAGCTCTTGATCCAACCTCTAACGGTAGGAAGGAAGTTGTTGACGCCCTCCAGGGTCAAAAGTGCAGCGATGGGAACGATCACAAAGAACAGGTATTCCTCAAGTGGCACATTCAAAGGTCCAATAATCCCAGTCACTTTTTCGGGGTCAAAAAACCAGTGGCCCTGCGCAATAGCAAAGGCATCCCAAATTACAAACAGTGGAATGGTTAGTACCAGTGTTTTGAAAAGGCGCTTGGGGTCACGAAGCACTCGAAGTCGAAATGCAAACTCCAACACAAGCACAAAGCCAAGAATGGCTAGATAAGACCACTGACCAAACAACCAAACCTCCAACGGCCTAAAATCAAATCGTGAATCAATCAGAACTCAGCCTGATGCAAAATCTTCGAACTCTCTCGAGACTTTGCGCTACCGCTGGAATTCTGGTGGCGTTATTCTTCGGCCCCTTTGAAGGCATCCCGATCGAACTGCAAGTCGGAATAGCTCTTGCAGCACTTGCCATCGGAATCCCGCACGGAGCGGTTGACCACCTGATTACGCTGCCAAGTTTAACCGCTACCCAAAGGATTGCCTTCATAGCTTCCTATTTGGCAGTTGTTGGTCTGGTTATCTGGGCGATTTTGTCCGCCAATGTGCTGGGCTTCCAGCTCGTGGTGCTGATGAGTGCAATTCACTTCGGCCTTGGAGACGCAGCTTTTGTTTCGGAGCTAAACGCCCGCAAGTCAGACAGCAGGCCATTTGCTAAGCTGCCATTCGCTATTGCATCGGGCTTTACACCGGTTGTGATCCCATTGGTTTCGGCCCAAAGCACACAGGCACTGGAAGCGGTAAACCCGAACTTGGTCGGCTGGGCGATGGGTTTCGCCCCGGTTTTATTTATAGCGATGACAACAATTAGCGTCGGTGCGATTATTTGGATGCTATTCGTCAAGCGCTATCAAGAGGCAATTGATTTGGGACTGCTTTTGACACTCTCTTTGATCGCACCACCACTTCTGGCATTCGCAATTTACTTCGGCCTCTGGCACGCCATGCGTCACACCGTAAGGGTTTCCCTTGAACTAAGAAAATCTCAAATTGCTCATGAGCAGGGCAAGCCCGCCAAGGCTTTTTGGCAAGCCGTTTTGGCGGGTATTCCGGCATTGGTTTTGGTGCTTGGTTTTGTTGTTTACCTAACACTCACCAGGGGCACCGACTTGAGCACTGAACTGCTCTGGTATGGGTTGGTTGTGGTCTGGGCCTTGACTGTGCCACACATGCTGCTAACCCTGAGGCTCGATGTAAAAGCGCTTGGTACCAGCGCGTCTCACAATGATTAGCTTGCGCTGACCAGAATCTCGCTTAGCGGCTTGCGCTCTCTTGGCATAGCCTCGCGCTCTTGAAGAGCCTTGCTGGCCTCCGAAGGATCACCCAGTGCACCCACAGAAATTACGCAGGTTACCCATGCGTCTTCAATGCCAAAAATCCTCAAGATCTCTTCGTGGTCAATGCCGCCCATGTAGTGGGACTTTAGGCCAATTGCTTCGGCTTCTAAAACGATCTGTGCGGTAGCCAAGGCGTTGTTGAAGTATGAAGCGTGACGGTCGATAGCCGAGCCATCTGTCTTTAGCTTGTCGGCAAATGCCACCACGAAAAGTGAAGCGTGCGGTGCCCAAGATTTGTTGAAGCCCGAAAGTCCAGTCTCTGCGATTACCTGGAACACAGGGTCATCGCGCTTTAGAAAAGCAAAGCGCCAAGGCTGACCATTGTTTCCCGATGGAGCCCAACGTGCTGCCTCTGCCAGTCGCGCCACCTCTTGGTCTGAGATGGTGTGGCTTGGGTCGTAAACCCTTGGGCTAAAGCGGTTAGCAATTCCCTCTGAGATTGGAACGCTAGTCTGGGCAGTTTTGTCAGTGGTGGTCATGGATATACCTAACAGCTAGTTACTTCTTGGGCTTCCCAATTTTTCTAAGCATCGCCCTGGTGGCAATCAGCGTGCCGCCAAGCACAGCGGGAATTCCGCCACCCGGGTGAACGGATGCGCCCACTCGCCAAAGTCTTGGTCGAAGTGGATTGTGATACTGCGGGTTGTTGAAAGGGCCCGACTGCCAAAGCGGTGAGGTAGCACCATACAGCGCACCACCGGCTGCACCGAACTGGGCAAAGTAATCCGGGTTCAAAATCTCGTACTCTTCAAAAAGCTCGTCGATCGCAACTATTAAACCAAGCTTTTGCGATACCCGGTCTAATTCGTTTCTTACCCACTCGCTATTGAGGTCATGCTTTTTGCCATCCGCTGGGGCGGTAATCAGGACTGCAACGGTGTCCTTGGTGTTCGGGTAAATCTCGCCGGCACGGTAGTAGTTCACAAACGTCATGGTTTGCTCGGGAGGAAGTGCCTTGTCCAAACTCTCATGCAACTTTTCCGCATCGTCCGGCATGATCACCGAGTGCGTCACGACGTCTTGAGGCAGCGGCTCTTTGAGTACTGCGTAAATCGCGACACCTGAGCAGGAGCGGTGCTTGGCTAGTTTGTTTGGCTTACCGGTTTGGATTGCCTTAAGCACGCCTGGGTCTAACGAGCTAACTAGATGATCAAACCCGTACTCGGCAGCTTGCGTCTTTACAGAACGTTTGCCGATTTCTAAAACACCAGCACCAAGCTCAATCTTGGCTCCGGCTGCAACAGCAAGTCGACCAAACGCTAGGGCGATTTCATTCACGCCGCCAACCGGCACCGAGATACCTTGCGATGCCATTGCCGCGGTCATAGATGCATAGAGCGCCAGCGAGCGGTTGGGTGAAACACCGGCGTTTAGGGTGTGGATAGAGATGACCTCTTTGAGTGCTTGAGGCATGTATTTCAGCGACTTGAGGTAGCTGGAAGTAGTGAGCCTTATCCCGTAAACCTTTGTCATCTTGACAAGGGCTGGCAACGCCACTGGGTCTAGCGGGCTAGAGGTTAGAAGCTTTGAGATTGCCGGAGTCAGCGCATCGTGCTCTTTGGAAAACTGGCTCCAGGCTTTGTGCCAGTGATGCTCAGGTCTAACCGGGAGATCCGTAACGTGATTTCTCAGGTAGTAGCGACCAACCTCTTTGAGTTTGGTGAAGCTAAGACTTGCGTGATCCTTGGACTGTACTTTTCCAAGCGAGTCAAAGGTGTCTAATACCTGCTGCCAGACCTCTGGGAAGGTAACTAATGCTGGACCGGTGTCCATGCGCTGGCCAGCAAGTTCGATTCTTCGAGACTTACCACCGAGCCAATTATTCTTTTCCAAGACCGTGACTTCGTGACCTGCTTGCGCAAGTAATGCGGCGCTCGCAAGACCCGAGAGCCCAGCGCCTAGAACGACAATCTTTGCCACTAATACCAGCCGAGAGCTATTGCAGTTACTAGCTGGACACCTGCCACTGCACCGGCAGCGTATGGGAAAGCAATGGAGTACTTATAGACATCGTGTGCACGCTTAGGGGTTGGAGTCCGCCAAACAGTCAGCACTAGGTGGCCGGCGATTAGAAGGTTCACAATCGCAACAGGGATATTTACCAGCGCAAACAAGATCGTTGATACTGCCCACCAAAAACCAGACCAAACCAAAGTCTTTTTGACCCCCAGGTGAACCGCTGTGGTTTGGATTCCGGTATCGGAATCCTGTGGAATGTCCTGAATCGCGTCATATGCATGCTTTGCAATTGACCAAGCCATCAGACCAAAGACCGCAAGCCACATTGGTTCGTGACCAAGCGCCAGAGGCACAAATGCCAGCGGGAAGGCGTAGTCGGTGTTGGAGAAGCTGTCCAGGTAAGGACGCGCCTTGAATCTCAGCGGGGGAGCCGAGTAGAAGGTGAAGAACAGGCTGTAGGCAACCATCCATGCTGTTGCCTGCCATGGCAAGGTGATTGCGAAGTAAACCAAGAACGGCACGTTGGTGAGAATGACGCCCAACCAAATTGGCTTGACCTCGCTCGGGGAAATGTGAGCGCCTTCATAGCCGCCCTTGCGGGCGTTGATGTTGTCGGTTTCCTGGTCAAAGATGTCGTTGATGCCGTAGATCAAAAGATTGAACGGCAGCGTTACCCAAATCAGAATTGGCAGCACTCGCCAGTCCCAGAGGTAGCCGGCAAGCCACATACCCATCACTGTCGTGCCGATGGTGTTTACCCATAACACTGGGCGGGAGATTACAAGTAGGCGTCTGAGCACCTCTCCAGCCTAAGCCCAAGCCCATAGATAATTAGGTATGGGCAAAAAGCGAATCTCAGCACATGATGGCGAAGCGGCACTGGCCAACCTTCCTGAGGCAATGCCAACCGCGGTTCGCTACCTGCTGCAAGAGATTGAGATTCGCCATCCGGGTGGAACGGTTGAACTGCGCGTTCCGCCCTATGGTGCGGTGCAGTGCATCGCCGGAATGGACCACCGCCGCGGCACACCACCGAACGTGGTTGAGATCACTCCGGAACTTTTCATAGACCTTGCACTGAAGCGGATTTCGTTCCATGAAGTCCCAATTGGTGCGGGGTTGGTGCTCTCCGGTGTGCGTGCGGAGGAAATAGCTCAGGTCTTTTGAAAAATCCGGGGTCCCCATTTGCGTAAAAACCCCCGATGGCAAGCCAAAACCTTGTTTAATACTTATGTGACCAAGCCCAAGCAAAATCTCCCCGAAGAGGTAGAGATTCGCCGTGCACCAAAGATTGCAACCTGGGCCATCACCGGCGCTGTTTTTGGAGCAATTGTCGCCTTCGTGGTTTTTCTTCTAATCCCTCAAGATCAGCGTTCCAACGAGAACATCCTTGGACTATTGATTCTGTCCCTTGGTTCATTGGGCTTTGGCGTCGGTTTGTTCTTCGCACTCGCAATTGATCTTTTGACCTCTAGAAAGACCAAGCGCGCATTGGCCGAGAGGGCCAATCAGTGATCCGCGGCGATGGTCTGCTAAACCACGACATCCTCCCGGGTGAAAAGGGTCCGCAAGATCAGTGCGGCGTCTTTGGAGTTTGGGCACCGGGCGAAGAAGTTGCAAAACTCACCTACTTCGGCCTCTATGCACTTCAGCACCGCGGCCAAGAATCGGCCGGTATCGCAACTTCAACCGGTGAAAAGATTCTGGTCTACAAAGACATGGGTCTGGTCTCGCAGGTTTTCAACGAGG
This sequence comes from Actinomycetota bacterium, assembly GCA_041178805.1. Classification (GTDB taxonomy): domain Bacteria; phylum Actinomycetota; class Actinomycetes; order Actinomycetales; family Microbacteriaceae; genus Aquiluna. Next base: position 6,482 of record JBEGUQ010000022.1, on the reverse strand, counting down.
CAGCCCTGGAATCACTTCAAGGCCACATCGCGATCGGTCACACCCGTTATTCAACAACTGGTGCATCTCATTGGCGCAATGCTCAGCCGACCCTGGGCAAGACCGCCTACGGAACAATCGCGCTGGCTCACAATGGAAACCTCACGAACACATCTGAGCTTCTAGAGCTTTTGGAGCAGCGCTACCCAAATCACGAGTCTGAACTTCGTGGCGGTAACACCACCGACACCGCGGTGCTTACGGCCCTATTGACCGGTAACCCAGAGTCCTCACTTGAAGCCACCGCACTAGAACTTTTGCCTCTTATCAAAGGCGCTTACTGCCTCACCTTTATGGATGAGGGAACCCTTTATGCAGCTCGTGACCCTCAGGGTGTTAGACCGCTGGTGTTGGGTCGACTAGAGCGCGGCTGGGTAGTTGCGTCTGAGTCTGCAGCGCTGGATATTGTTGGAGCTTCATTTGTTCGAGAGATTGAACCTGGCGAGCTGATCGCGATCGATGAAAACGGTCTTCGCTCGGCGACCTTCGCTCCCAAGGCGCGTGCCGGCTGTGTATTTGAATATGTTTATTTGGCCAGACCAGACACCTCCATCAATGGCCGAGTTGTCTATGAGGCCAGAGTGGAGATGGGCAGAACCCTTGCTCGGGAGTACCCGGTCGAAGCTGATTTGGTTATGCCAACTCCAGAGTCTGGAACCCCTGCCGCTATTGGTTACTCAGAAGCATCAGGCATTCCATTTGGCCACGGGCTTGTGAAGAACGCCTACGTCGGCAGAACCTTTATCCAGCCATCGCAAACCATTCGCCAATTGGGTATCAGGTTGAAACTCAACCCACTGCGTGAGGTTATTGCTGGCAAGCGTTTGATTGTCGTGGATGACTCAATCGTTCGCGGGAACACTCAGCGAGCACTCGTGAAGATGCTCAAGGAAGCTGGGGCGGCTGAAGTTCACGTTCGCATCTCTAGCCCGCCAATCACCTGGCCATGTTTCTACGGCATTGACTTTGCATCTCGTGCAGAACTTATTGCTTCTGGGCTTGGGGTCGAAGATGTTCGAAAGTCACTGGGAGCAGATTCCCTTGGTTACCTATCTAAAGACGGCATGATCGCGGCCACCAACCAGCAGGAGCGAGAGCTTTGCACCGCCTGCTTCACAGGTCAGTACCCAATTGAACTTCCGGTTGCCGAGAGGTTAGGCAAGAACCTTTTGGAGCGAGGCGTGGCAACCATCCGCGAGGAAGGTCACGTCCACCCAAATGACTAATCCTTATGCTGCATCCGGTGTTGACACTGAGGCCGGCGATAAAGCCGTAGAGCTTATGAAGGCAGCGGTAAGCGCAACCCACAGCAACCTGGTGCTGGGTGGCGTTGGTGGCTTTGCCGGCATGATCGATGCCAAGTTTCTAAAGGACTACGACCACCCAATCCTTGCCACCTCAACCGATGGCGTTGGCACCAAGGTCGCCATTGCTCAGGCAATCGATAAGCACGACACCATTGGCCAGGACCTAGTCGGCATGGTGGTGGATGACATCGTGGTGGTCGGCGCTCGCAGTTTGTTTATGACCGACTACATCGCCACCGGAAAGATTGAACCGACTCGCATTGCGGACATCGTTCGCGGAATCGCGAGTGCCTGTAAAGAAGTAGACGTTGCACTGGTTGGCGGCGAAACCGCCGAGCACCCAGGTCTATTGGGTGAGCACGAATACGACGTTGCAGGTGCTGCAGTCGGCGTGGTTGAGAAGTCAAAGATGCTTTCGGCCGAGCGCGTTCAGGTAGGCGATGTTGTACTTGGGCTAGAGGCTTCGGGTCTGCACTCAAATGGCTATTCGCTAGTCCGCAAGATTGTCGCTGACCGAGGTTTGAAATACACCGAGCAGGTTCCGGAATTCTCAAAGAGCTTGGGCGAGGAACTTTTGGAGCCAACCAGGCTTTACACCGGAGTTCTAAACCAGGTGATTGATCGCTACTCGGGGCAGATCTCAACCATGAGTCACATCACAGGTGGCGGCATTGCGGCGAACCTCTCTCGAGTTTTGCCTCAAACAGTTTCGCTAGATGTTGACCGCAGCAGCTGGAGCCCAAACCAGGTCTTTAGGGTGCTAGCTGGTTGGGGCGGTTACAACCTCAAAGACCTCGAATCAACCTGGAACCTAGGTTTGGGTTTTGCGGTTGTAGTTCGAAAAGACTTCGCCACCGAGATTCAGGGCATGATCGAAGAGCTCGGAATTCCTGCCTGGCAGCTAGGAATCATCGAGTCCACTGCCTGTGACTCAGAACTACAAGGTTATGTCTCTGAAGCCAAGGGTGTTCGCGGGGGCGCGGTTCGCCTAGTTGGCAACTATGCAGAATAAGAAGTTCTTCGCGGCAATTGTCGTTGGAGCGGTAACCACCATCTCGGCGTTCTTTGTTGGACACCAACTTTCAACTTCAACCCCAGAACCTAGAAGCACTCCGAATGCGCTTTGCTTCCGAGACATCGCCCCGGACCAGTTTTCCCCTAAGCACGTCGAGACCAAGTTGTTGGCCTGCCAAATTGTTGGGATGACCAAGGCCGAGGCTATTGCAGATATTGAAGGTGCGGAGCTGTCCTATCGAATTGCCTTCGAAGATGGCGAAAGCTTTGCGCTCACTGAGGATTACACAGATTCCAGAATCAACTTGGAGATTGTGTTTGGCTTGGTGGTTGGCGCTACCGCCTGGTAATCAAAGAGACTGAGATTTACTCTTCGTCTTGTTCGACGGTGCGCTCGTCACCGGTTGCCGGCTCTTCGTCCTCGTCGTCGTAAAGATCCGCCCACTTGTCCTCGTAGTCAGGACCATCTTCAGGGTTCTTGTGTCCAAGTTCGGCTTCGAGCGCGGTGTAATCGGTAGCCGGGCTGTAGTACTTCAGCTCGCGAGCGACCTTGGTGTTCTTCGCTTTTTGACGGCCACGCCCCATGGCGAGCCCCCTTAATCTCTATGTGTTCTAGATGCCCGTCGGCACCCAGAGAAACCTTTGAATTCTGCCGTTGATTGTAGCAGGGCTAGGGCAGCGTCGTTGCCAGCATCATGGCACCTAGGGGGATAAAGAGGTTACCGACCATGGTTAGTGCACTCTGAACCAAGCGCCCGCGGTGGTAGAAATCAAAGCTAGCCTTCATAGCGGTTGAGAAGGTCGAGAGTCCTCCGGCCAGCCCAACGGTTACGATCGCATAATTATGGACACCCAGCTCCGGTGTTAGAACCAACCAGCCAACTATCCCAGCAGCCAAGCTATTTGCAATAAATAGTCCGTAGGGCAGCCAGCCATCAAGCCTGGTGAGCAAGGCCCTGATTACCGAACCAACACCGCCGGCTAAACAAATGAGCACAAATCCCAAGAACCAGTCCATCATCGCTGCCTCTTTGCTGCTTTGCGACCGGTTTCAAAACCGAACCAGTAGAGCCCAAAACCTGCGGCTAGCATCGCGACCGTCTCGACCCCAAGGCTTTGGTATTGAATCCAAAAGGTCAGGGCAGACATGGTCGTAAAGGAACCCGCAAAGCCAACGCCCCAAAGATTGCGACACATTTCCGATTGGAAGTATGGATAGCGAGCAGTAAGCCCGAGGAAGAAAGCGCCGGATAGGTTCACGACAAATAGCGCTATCAGCTCTGCGGTCGGGTTGACTGTCAGGCTAAACATCGCCTCAAATATCAAAGTGCGCAGCATGGTTCCGAGCACACCGCCGAGGAAAACATACCCGAGTAATTTGGCTTTGATTGGCACTTAAACAACCTATCGGTTCTTGGCTGGCTATGCTCTAGAAATCATGAATGATGAAAGTTTTTTAGCCGGCAGCTACCACCAAAACAATTACAGCAAAGAGCAAAACCAGCAGTTTGCGGCGCAATTCGATGCCATCACCCTGGAGATGGTTCAGCACCTAGATGCCGGATTGAGCTACAACTCTGCTGAGATGCAACAGGCAATCCAAAAGCACTACGATTTTTGCCTGCAGTTTTGGACCCCGAATCGCGAGAGCTATAAGTCGCTCGCTATGAGCTACGTATTGCCAACCGGCTTCAATGAGACCTACGAGGGCTACCGCAAAGGTTTAGGCAAGTACATCTACGATGCGGTTTGCCACTTTGCGGACACTACTCTTTCCTGACTCGACTCGAGAGGTTGAAGGTAGAGGCAAAGCCCAGCAGCAAGAACAACGCGGCTGCAAACGAAGCCCACTTCGCACCATCGGTGAAAGACTCACCGGCTGCGACCTGGATCTCGTCAGCAACTGCCTGAGGCACCTGCTGTGCCTGAAGTGCTTCGCTGAGCTGAGGGATTGCACCACCGGCTGATTCGACTACTGCGTCAACCAAAACCACAGTCTGGCTCGATTCAACATTTAGACCAGCAAGCTTGTCCTCGAAGGAAACCTGGGTTCCGGTGAATAACACCGTACCCAAAACCGCGATACCCAGTGCTGAACCAATTTGACGAACAGTGGACTGTGAGCCTGAACCCTGACCAATCTTGTCCATTGGGACATCGACCATGATCACACCGGTTAGCTGAGCGGTTGCAAGGCCGATACCAATTCCGTAGACGAACAAGAACGGGGCAACGCCAACCCAACCAATCTCAGGAGAAGCAAAGAAGCCAACACCGGCTACGCCAACCAGCTCAAGCAATACACCCAGCTGAACTGCACGGTGTGAAGGTAGCTTGCCTGAAAGTGCTCCACCGATACCGGAAGCCATAAATGCACCACCAGCTAGCCATAGCAACACCAAACCAGAGCTAATTGGGCTTAGGCCGAGCACGTTCTGCAGCCAAAGTGGAATTGCAAAAAGGATTCCAAATTCACCCATCGAGATGATGGCGGCTGCAATCGAACCGTTTCTAAAAGATGCGATGCGGAAGAGGTTTAGGTCTAGCAAAACGTTCTTGTGGGCAGCCTCGCGCTTGCGCTCCCAGAGCACAAACAAGATGGTTGTCACAAGCGAGATTGCTAGCGAAACCGGGATGACCGAGATGGCATCAGCCGGCCAAACAAAACCAAAGAGCTCAAACTGGTTATTGGTTTGCTCCCACCAGCCGTAAACGCGACCCTCGATAAGACCAAATACCAAAGTGGCGAACATGACCACCGAGATGACTGCACCAACCCAGTCGATTCCACCCTTGCGCTGCTCAGACTTGGATTCTCCAAGGAAGTACATAAGTCCAGCAACGATGATCACGCCAAGTGGCAAGTTGATCAAAAACGCCCAGCGCCAGCTGAAGTCGGTAGCCAACCAGCCACCAAGCACTGGTCCAACCGCAACCATTCCACCGATGGTGGCACCCCAGATTGCAAAGGCGATACCGCGCTCTTTACCTTCGAAATTCGCGTTTACCAAAGACAAAGTGGTTGGCAGAACCATGGCTCCACCAATGCCCTGCACCACACGGGCCAGGATCATCGCTTCCGCGCTGTCGGTGTTACCGGCCCAGATAGAGGCCGCAACGAAGATCACGATTCCGACGACCAGAAGCAACTTGCGACCGTAGCGGTCGGCTAGCGAACCCCAAACCAATAGCAGGGATGCAAAAACCAACACGTAGCTCTCTTGGACCCACTGCACCTCGGTGGAGCTGAGGTTTAGGTCCTCGATCACCGCAGGGAAGATGGTATTGACGATGGTGCCGTCGATGATGACCAGGGAAATGGCCATCGAGATGAAGACCAGAGCGATCCAACGGTTTTTGGTTTGAGACATTTTGTTCCTGACTTAGGCGGGTTTTCCAATTGCAATTAGGACGCATGCCCCAATTGCCAAAACGATTCCAAGCGACTGGCTTTTAGCAATGCGCTCTTTTAGAACTATACGTGCAAGCAAAATTGTGCCCACCGGATACAGCGAGGTAAGTACCGCTGCGATAGCCAACTCGCCGGCACGGGTAGCGACCAGAAAGAACACGTTGCCAAGCACATCACCCATTCCAGCAAGTAGCACCAACCAAATTAGGGAGCGGCCAAAGATTTCGGTTTCCAAAAACTGCTTCGGGCGATATCTAAAGAACGCGTAAGCCAATCCGGCAAACATCAATAAGACGCCAACTATGCGCATCACGATCAAAGTCGCAAGCCCGCTGTCGCTCGGCGCGCCATCAAGGAAAACGAAGATGCCCGAAAAGCCAACGCCCGCACCAATCGAATAAAGCATCGCGCGCGCAGACGGCAGACGGAAATCAAGTCCCGGAACAAATGCCACCAGAACCACAGCAACCAAAACCAAAGCAATCGCAACCAGTAAAAAAGGCCCAAGCTTTGCGCCCGTTGCCAGGTCAAAGATCACGGGGATGATCGCGCTAATCACAGCGGTCAAGGGGCTAACGATTGAGATTGGACCTAGGGCTAATGCCGCGTAGAGGCAGCTGATTGCGATTCCGGAGCAAATGCCGGCGTAGATTCCAGAGGTTATTGCGGCTTGGCTGAAATTAGCGCCGATGAAAAGAGTGAGAACGGTT
>JBEGUQ010000021.1:0-12109 GCA_041178805.1 Actinomycetota bacterium | reverse complement strand
CGTGCTTCTAGTTGACCAGCGCGATGCTGGAGAATCCACCTGCACCGACGGTCGTCACTCCGCTGGCCAAGAGGAGTCTTCCGACTTCGCAGAGGTTGCAAAGTGGTTGAACACCGAAAAGGGAATTCCAGCAACCTCGCTGGGAATGTTTGGCGTTTCCGGAGGTGCAATTGCAACCTCACTGGTTCCTGCAAAGACCGACTTGGTTTCTGCCTTTGCGATGGAGGGAACCATCTTTGACTTCAATGCTGCTGCAGCTCAAGAGGTTGAATACCAGGGCTTCCCAGCTTTCCTATGGCAGTTTGCTCAGGGTGCTGCGCTTGTGCTGCACGGAGTGAACCTTTCTGAGACTTCAGTTAAGGATTCGATTGTGAAAGCTGGCGCAAGGCCAATGCTGATCCTTCACGGCGATGCTGACCAGCGTTTGAAGTACCAGTCTTCGGTGGACTTTTATGACTACGCCAAATCCGTCGGTTCGAACATCACGCTTGAGACTTTTGCAAATGCCGACCACACCGAGGGCATGCTTACTGAAACCGATCGCTATGCAAGTGCTCTGGTTGGCTTCTTCGATTCCAGCCTGAAGTAATTACTTACAGGTCTCACCAAATTCCTTGATGGTGGCAAGTTCTGTCTTGTCGACGGTTAGCCCCCAGCGAATTTTTACCTTCACCCAGTTGGTGACATAGCTGCAGCGATAGCCGGTGTTTACCGGTAACCAATCTGCAGGGTCTCTATCTGACTTTGACCTATTTGAAGATGCTGTGACGGCGATAAGGCTGCCGCCAAAACCTAAGTCATTGGCAAATTCTTTGCGCTTATCCGGGCTCCAGGCATAAGCACCCGAGTCCCAAGCTTCTTTGATCGGTATGAAGTGGTCAACATCAAAATCTGATGGATCTGTAGTTGTCACCTGGTCATAGACCGAATACCACTCACCGCCATAAAGATCACAGTCGCCAGACACCGTGGGCTTTACCTTGGCCTCCGCAATCAAAACTTCTCGTCTGGTGTTGCAGCCATCGCCATCGGCATCAATCCAGTGCCTAAAGAGATCTCGGTCATAACCCTCGCCCTGCTCGGAGGCAACGACGAGATCTGATATCAAAACCTGCAGGTCAGTTAGTTCGGTAGCGGGCTTGGTGGTCGGTTTTTTGGTTTCCGTCGGCTTAGGTGAGTCTGGCGACTTGGTGCTTTGCGAAACCGTGGGCGAAGTAGTCGGAGTAGGCGTGCTTGTAACAGTCTGCGTCGGAGACCCAGAGGTCACCTGCTCGGTCGGCTGATCAGAGGAACTAAAGATCGAGGCGAGCCAAATAATCGCAATCAATCCACCAATGGTGGAAAGGGACCCCCGCTTTAGCCTCACGTTTATAAATCTTAGGGAGGCTAAGACGGCTAGCTAGCGGTGAGCTGGCTTTGGCATCAATTCGCTTGAGCACTCTGCCTGCTCCGGAAGGTTTGCATTCAGGTATTCAAAGTCATCATCGCTGAGTGTCACATCAAGTGCGGTGATGCAGTCCAGGATGCTCTCGGTTCTGGTTGCTCCAGGGATTGGGATCACGCTTGATGAGCTCTTGATTTCCCAAGCCAGGGCAATTGCATACTTTGAGACGTTGTGCTTGTTGGCCACCTCTTCAAAGGCATCGGAATCAGTGATGGCCTTTTTGTTGTTCATGCCGCCAAGTGGTGACCAAGGCAAATAGGCAACGCCATACTTTTCGCAAACTGCCAGCACATCTAGGTCGTAGCGGTAGCGCGGTGAGAACTCGTTCTGGATAGAAACAATGCCGCCATCATCTGGACCACCGGCAATCTTGATGGCAATCTCAAGCTGCTTGGCGTCGTAGTTTGAGACGCCGATCTGGTCCACAATTCCGCGCTCTTTCAGAGCCAAGATGTTTGCCACCTGGGTCTCGAAAACGATATCTGGATCTAGGCGGTGGTGCTGCCATAGGTCGATTTTTTCAACACCCAAACGTCCTGCGGATGCTTCTGCTGCGCGAAGTAGGTAATCAAGACTTCCGTTGCGACCCCAACGCTCACCTGGCTGGCGAGAGATTCCGGCCTTGGTTGCGATAACAACCTTGTTCTTCTGCTCCTTGGTGCCGGACCAGGTTCGAAGTGCTTCGGCAACGAAGATTTCGTTGTGACCAAAGGCATCCCAGGTCGGTGCATAGATATCTGCAGTGTCCAAAAGTGTCACACCGGCATCAAGCGCTGCGTGAATCGCTGGAATGGCAGACTCTTGGCGGCGCACCGGATCAAGTGCTGCACCATTGGACCAAATCCAAGAAACGTTCATGCAACCGACACCGATCGCAGAGACCTGGCGGTTACCTAGTTTGTGCTGCTTCATTAGTGCTCCTCTTTACTAGATGGTGCTGGCGTCAATTACAAAGCGGTAGCGAACATCGCTACCCACCACACGGTCGTAAGCTGCATCAATCGCGGCAGGGTCGCTGGCATCCACCAACTCGATGGTTGAAACGATGTTGTGCTCGGCACAGAAGTCCAGCATCTCTTGGGTGGCGGCAATGTTTCCGGTGTTTGCACCGGCGATTGACTTCAGGCCAGTTACCAAGCTAAATGGGTTGTAGCTCTGGTCCTTACCTGGAAGTCCAACATTCACGATTGAACCGCCAACCCTTAGCGTGCTAAGGAGGCCATCGACATCCAAATCTGCGCTGGTGGTGTTGATAATCACATCGAAGAAGTTCTTGTGGTTTTCAATTGCGTCAGTCGTCAAGATGTATGCCTTGGCCCCGAACTCTAGGGCGTCTTTTGCCTTGGCTGGCGAGTGGCCCAGCACGTAGGTCTCGGCACCCATTGCTGCCGCAAACTTCACTCCCATGTGACCTAGGCCACCAAGCCCCAGAATTGCGACTCGCTTGCCTGGTCCGACCTGCCAGTGCTTTAGCGATGACCAAAGGGTGACGCCGGCACACAACAAAGGTGCCGCGCCAGCGGCATCGATTTTTTCGGAAACTTTCAGCACGTAGTTCTGATCGACCACGATGTCCTGGGCATAGCCGCCGTAGGTTGGGGTCTGGTCGTAATGACGACCGTTGTAGGTCTGAACGTTGCCCTTTAGGCAGTAGTTCTCCATACCCAACTTGCAGTATTCACACTCGCGGCAAGAGTCAACGAATGTACCAACGCCCACTCGCTCGCCAACCTGGAACTTTGAAACTGCAGAGCCAACCCCGGTTACCTCACCAACGATTTCGTGCCCTGGCACCATTGGGAAAATACCCTCGAACCACTCATCTCTTGCCTGGTGGATATCGGAGTGGCAAATGCCGGAGTAAAGAATCTTGATGGCGACCATCTCGGAGGTAAGTTCCCTTAGTGGCAGCTCTCCCTTTTCAAACTTTGCGCCTGGGCTTTTAGTTAATAGGGAGCGAGTGCTTGGCATCTTTACCTCTTCTTTGGGGATGGTGCTTACTGGAATCTGAGTTAATAGTCTTATGAAGCTAAGAACCAAGATTGTCCTCGGGTCGATTCTAAGCCTGCTATTGGTGGGCCCATTCCTGATTCCGGTAAACAGTTCCGGAACCCTCACAAACGTTGAAGCAGCAAGTGCCCAATTCGGCGATATGAGCAAGTTCATCGAAGTTGTTGGCCACGATGTCCACTACCTCACCGCTGGAGATCCAAGCTCTGACCGGCTAATACTTTTGCTTCACGGCTTTGGCGCAAATGTCTCAACCTGGGATCTAGTTCTTGATGAGCTTGGTGCTGCAGGATTTGTAGTTGCCTACGATCGTGCTGCCTTTGGTTTCACGGAACGACCTGAGAGCTGGACCGGCACAAACCCATATTCCTCGGATGGGCAGCTAGAGGTAATTCAGGCTTTGGTTGATGAATTTGGTGCTGGCAAAGAAGTAGTAATCCTTGGCCACTCCGCAGGAGGCAATCTTGCCGCAGCCTTCGCAGCCCAGAATCCAGAAGCGGTAGACCAACTAATTCTTTTGGACCCAGCGATTTACACATCCGGCGGAACGCCGGATTGGTTGACCTGGATCTATGACATTCCACAGCTAAACCACGTAGGTCCCGCACTGGTTTCCTCGATTGCAACCTCTGGTCTTGACCTTTTGGATCGCAGTTACTTTGACAAGAGTTTGGTGACCGATGAACTCAAAGCCAAGTACACCGCGCCACTAAAAATCAACGGCTGGGAAAAAGCGTTCTGGAACTTCAATAAGGCTCCTAGAACCACCAATGTCGACAAGCAACTTGCTTCAATCACCATGCCGACATTGGTTATCACCGGAGACAACGACGAGGTGGTTGACACAGCCGATTCGATTCGCCTGGCGGGAGAGCTTCCCAACGCTCAGCTGGTGGTAATCGAGGATTGTGGCCACCTACCCAATGAGGAGAAGTCCCAAGAATTCCTAACTGCGGTGGCGGGATTCTTACTAGCAAGCAAGTAGTGTCTGGGTATGACATACAAAGGTGTATTTGGTTGGTTTAGGTTGCTGCTTGGTGCAGCACTATTGGGCAGCGTGGTTTGGCAGGTAACTGACCGAATCATTAATAACCTGTTCCGCCCCTGGGACTACTTCACCAAGCTCTCGATCGACTCTTCGATCTTTGCCGGTCTAGTGCTGATTATTAGCGGCTTGTACTTGGTTAACCACCGCAGCGAAACCAGCCGCCTGAATGTCATTCGCCTTGGCGCTACCGTTGCAATGATCGTGATTGGTGCCGGTTATCACCTGTTGCTCGGAGACTCAGCTGTCGCTCCCGAGGATGTTGGCTATGCCTGGCCAGTATTACCAAACCTGATCATCCACACCTATGGACCGATCCTGATCACCTTGGACTACATCCTCTCGGTGAAGGGGCCAAAGACCAATTTCCGCAAGGGTCTTTGGATCTTGGTTTTCCCTTATGCCTGGGTGCTCTTTAGCATCGTTCGCGGCCTAATGATTAATGATTGGCCATACTGGTTCCTCAACCCCGCCGAGGTTGGGGGAACGGGTGTAGCGCTCTACATTTTGGGCTTTACGATCTTTGGATTAGGGCTGGCCTTCGCTTTGATTTTGCTTCGCAGGCTTGCGCAAAAGCTCACGGGCAACCTCGCAAACATTTAGCACTGAAATTATTTAGCCCATTAGTGGGTTATCCCAACCATGCTTAACTACGACGTACCACTGACCATGCTGAATGGTCAGCCAAGCAACCTCTCCGAATTCAAGGGTCAGGTCTTGCTAATCGTGAACGTCGCATCCCGCTGCGGACTTTCACCGCAGTATGAGCAGCTAGAACAACTACAGAAGAAATACCACGACCGCGGCTTCAGCGTGCTGGGCGTTCCATCCGGTTCATTTATGCAGGAGCTCAAGGACAACGACGCAATTGGTGAGTACTGTTCGGCCACCTGGGGCGTTACCTTCCCTATGACCGAGAAGGCAGATGTCAACGGCCGTAAGCGTCACGAACTTTATAAGCAATTAGTAAAGACCAAAGACGCAATGGGCCTTGCAGGTCCGGTGCTTTGGAACTTCGAAAAATACCTAGTACTACCAAACGGTGAGATTCACCGCTTCCGCCCAAACATGCTGCCCGACGACGAGAAGATCGTTGAGCTAATTGAGGCTAATCTTCCTCGCTAGGTTCTAGGTTTACCTTCTTCACCAAACACTCGCAGTATTCGCATTCGCAGTTGAAGAAAAACTCCAAGCAAACTGAGCACAGTTCCATCACGCCTCCTTTCAACCAAAGCTATCCTTTGGTCATGACAACTTTGGTGGTTGCGGCAATCATTCAGGACTCTGAGCACAACTACCTTTGCGCTAAGCGTGGCGATTGGAAGCAAGCCGCTAATAAGTGGGAGTTCCCGGGTGGCAAGCCTGAAGCAAACGAACTACTCGAAGATGCCATCGTGCGCGAGATTCGCGAAGAACTCAACGTTGAGATAACTGTCAAAAGACTCTTTGATCGCACCACCACCGGCGACATCGAATTAGTTACCTTTGTCTGTGACCTTCTGGGAGCTAAACCAACCCACTCAACCGATCACTCGGAATTGCGCTGGGTACCGGAGAGTGAACTTTCAAAACTTGATTGGGCGGAACCAGATCTTCCAGCTCTCAAAAGGATTTTGATTCCTTTTTGCTAACCCAGGGTTCGAACCGGGAACCGAAGGTATTCGGCCTTCCAGCCCAAGTTCGGATTACGCCAAACCAAATCGTCAGCTAGCTCTGCAACACATGCCCAGTAAAAGACATGGGTTAGATCAACCGTTAGATAGCTCATGGTGTCGTTTGGGAAAGCCTTACCCAAGAACCTTCTTATCAAAGTTGGAATCTCGCCCAGCCCGTGCTCGTGCAATTGGCTTCTAACCTCAAGCTCAATTTCCTTCGCACGCCTTGGGTTCCAAGGAAGCGCTGGATTCGGGTGGTGAAGCATTGCAGAAAGTGCCAAGGCATCGCGATAGCGAACATCTTCGAGCTGGTCAAACAGTGGAACAAAGCGTTCCATCTCATATCCGGCTTTGCGCAAATCGAGGATGTCCGGGTATGAGACAAAGCGATAGAACGGGACGTGAGGTCTGACCGGCTGGTAGGGCACCGATGTGAAGCTGGCAGCTAGTGGATCAATACCGACCGCGGCAGCACCCCAGGAATTAAATGCCTCATCGGGATATGGAATCGAATCCAGATCCTCGGGCTTTCCCTTGGCGGCCATTGGATGGTTTCTAACTAGCCAAGCATGTCGTGGCGGACGATGGTCGCGTTGCGATCCTGTCCAACACCGATTGCTGAGATACGAGTGCCGCTCATTTTCTCAAGCGCTAGGACGTAGTCCTGGGCGTTCTTAGGCAGTGACTCGAAGGTCTTGCAGCCGGTGATGTCCTCGTCCCAGCCTGGGAACATTTGGTAGATCGGCTTAGCGTGGTGGAAGTCGGTCTGGGAAACCGGAACTTCTTCAACCCTTACGCCGTCAACGTCGTAGGCAACACAAACTGGAATCTCCTTGATACCGGTTAGCACATCAAGCTTGGTTAGGAAGATGTCGGTCAGACCGTTGATACGGGTTGCGTATCTGGCGATCGGAGCATCGAACCAACCGCAGCGACGGTTACGGCCAGTGGTAACACCAACCTCGCCACCGGTCTTGCGCAAGAACTCGCCCCACTCATCAAACAGCTCGGTAGGGAATGGGCCAGAGCCAACACGGGTGGTGTAAGCCTTGAGGATTCCAATCACGCCGGTGATCTTGGTTGGGCCAATACCGCTACCGGTGGTTGCTCCACCTGCGGTTGGGTTGGAAGAAGTCACAAACGGGTAGGTTCCGTGGTCAACATCCAAAAGGGTTCCCTGGCCACCTTCAAGCAACACAGTCTTGCCATCGGCAAGTGCGTTGTTCAATACCAAAGCGGTGTCGGCGACCATTGGCTTTAGACGCTCTGCGAAGGAAAGCAGGTGGTCAACAACCTCTTGAGGTCTAACCGCTGCGCGGTTGTAGATCTTTACCAATAGGTCGTTCTTTTGAAGCAGTGCTCCCTCGACCTTCTGCAGCAAAATGCTTGGGTCGAATAGGTCCTGGATTCGAATTCCCAGGCGACCCATCTTGTCGCCGTAGGTAGGGCCAATGCCGCGACCGGTGGTGCCAATGGCACGCTTACCCAAAAAGCGCTCCGAAACCTTGTCCACGGTGACGTGGTAAGGGGTGATGACGTGAGCGTTAGCTGAGATAAGAAGCTTTGAGGTGTCTACGCCTCTGGCGTTTAGACCATCGATCTCGCGGAAAAGTACCTCTAGGTCAACCACAACACCGTTTCCGATAACCGGGGTGCACTCTGGGGTCAGGATGCCGGAAGGCAATAGGTGCAGGGCAAATTTCTTGTCGCCAATAACCACGGTGTGGCCAGCGTTGTTACCGCCTTGGTAGCGAACCACGTAATCGACGCGGTCACCGAGTAGGTCGGTTGCTTTACCCTTACCTTCGTCGCCCCACTGGGCTCCGACTAGGACTACTGCGGGCATGGCTTTACCCCTTCCGTCTTTGGGGATCTCAGGGCGAATGGCCCTAGGACAATTCTAACTAAAAACGTGCTGCATCACCCAAGAGTGCATGGTTATTGCAGCTGCTGCAGATGCATTGATTGATCTTGTGGAACCGAACTGCACAATCTCCAAAACCATGTCTGCACCATCAAGGGCTGCCTGGGATAGGCCCGGACCTTCCTGGCCGAATAGGAATACACACTCTTTTGGTAGCTGGACATTCTCGATCTGCTTGCAGCCCGGAACGTTGTCGATCGCGATGATTGGAAGCTTGCCACCGGTTGAACTTGCAGTCTTTGCCCACGCGATAAGGCTCTCAACATCTGGGCGGTGGGTGACGTGCTGGTAGCGGTCGGTGACCATGGCCCCGCGACGGTTCCAGCGGCGGTTGCCGATGATGTGAACTTCTTTTGCCATAAAGGCATTTGCGGTTCTCACGATTGAACCGATATTTAGATCGTGCTGCCAGTTCTCGATGGCTACGTGATAGCCGTGACGCTTGGTGTCCAAATCGGCAACGATTGCCTCCATCGACCAGTAGCGGTAGACATCAACAACGTTTCTAGTGTCGCCATTAGCTAATAGCTCAGGATCAAACTTTGAAAAGTTTGGGTCCTTTGCAGGATCTCCCGAGTATGGCCCTACTCCCCAGGTCGATTGCTCATGGGTTCCGGTGGCGTTTTCTTCATTCACTGGGCTAAGCCTAAAGCTAGGCTGGGGTTATGACTGGGCGTTCAAGAGTAAAAAACTGGCTTACCGACATGGATGGCGTGCTTTGGCACGAGGGACACCCGATTCCAGGCGCCACAGAACTGATTAAAAAGTGGCAGGACGAGGGCACCGAGTTCCTGGTTCTAACCAATAACTCCATCTACACCCCGAGAGATTTGGCAGCCAGACTGCAGGCCGGTGGCCTAAACGTTCCAGAGGATCGCATCTATACCTCTGCCCTTGCCACCGCAGATTTCATTAAGTCCCAAAAACCTCACGGCACCGCATTTGTGATCGGCGAGGTTGGCCTCACCACCGCGATGCACGAGATCGGCTATGTAATGACCGAGGTTGACCCGGATTACGTGGTTTTGGGTGAAACCAGAAACCTAAGCTTTGAGGCTCTAACCAAGGCAGTGCGCCTAATCGGTAAGGGTGCAAGGTTTATTGCCACAAACCCGGATGTCACCGGACCTTCTGCCGAAGGCCCGCTTCCAGCAACTGGTTCGGTTGCTGCCTTAATTACCGCTGCAACTGGCAAGGCGCCATACATTGTTGGCAAGCCAAACCCAATGATGTTTAGAAGCGCTATGAACAAGATCAATGTCCACTCCGAGGACACCGCGATGATCGGTGACCGCATGGACACCGATATTGTTGCCGGTATTGAAGCCGGTCTTCACACCATCTTGGTGAGAACCGGTATCTCGGATGATGCTGAAATTGCCAAGTATCCGTTTAGGCCAACTGAGATTTTGAACTCGGTTGCAGACCTGCTCTAAGAGCGAATTTTTAACTTCGGGAACTCAGAGAAATTGGCCCTACGGTCATAGCTAAGTAGTTCGGCGTCTTGCTGGATTGCGGTTGCGGCTATCCACAAATCGTTTGTGCCCCTTGCGGTTCCGGTCAAAGTCGCAACCGATTTGAGCTCGGCATAGAATCTGGACGTCTCATCGTCAACCACAGCCATTTCGGCGAACAGCATTATGCCGTTGATAAAGCCAATCGAGGCATTCACGGCCTCTGACGAACATTTAGTCAATCGAGTTGCGACCAGCAGTTCACCCAGGGCCACTGGCGACATGATCAATTCATCGTCATCACGGAGCTCTTTTAGCTTGTCGCCGAAGCGTTCCATTGCGACCCATGCTGAGGTGTCCAGAACTACTTTTCCCATGGATCCCTGTCGAACTCTCCGCCAACCAGGTTGTATGGAGCATGGCGCTCCTCTAGGACCTCTTGGAAAATTGCATAAGTCTCGTCATCCATAGGTCCTTGGACGGCATGCCTCGCCTTCATTGCTGCGACAAGTTTGGCGACGGTCTTTCGCTCTCCAGCCTGAGTGAGCAGGGCAATAACCTCTTTACCCCTGGTGATTTCAATTTCATCACCGGCAGCAACAGCGTCCAAGACGGCGCTGAAATTGCGCGCTACCTCGGTGGCGGTCATGGTCTTCTTCATAAAAATCAGATTATCTGATTTGTATTCAATCATCAATGGCATGCCAATAACGATTTCCTACTCACGGATTGGCAATTGGGGTTTTGGTAAACCTGTGGATAACTAGCTATCCAGCTCTTTGATGTATTTGTTGGTTGAAACCAATATTCCGGCAACCAAAACACCGAGCGATAGCGCCAGGTAAATCGGCTTCACGCCAATTGTATCAACCGCGCCGCCAACAGCAACCATAGAAATCATTGGTCCTGCGGACCAGACCGTCATCTCCAGGGAGAAGACTCGACCGCGCTTATTTGCCGGGATCTTGGTTTGAATCACGGTGTTGAGAAGTGGCAACAGCGGACCCCAGACCAAACCAAGAATCAGGCCGAAGAAGATCATTGCCCACTGCGGTGGCAATTGGCTCATCGGGATCATGGATAGCGGGACGCCCAGGATTCCGATTCGAAGAATATTTGAGTAGCTGATGCGCTTGTGGATTTGTTCGAAGAACAAAGCTCCAAACACCGAGGCAAATGCCATCGCCGAAACCACGGTGCCCAGACCCTCAGGGTCACCCATTTCGTTGTAGGCGGTAGGAAGAATCAACATCTCGGTTGGCAGGTAGATCAGCGCCAGGGTCATGATTGCCGACATCAAAACCAATACCGATGGGGTGGTGAAGAGAATCTTGAAGCCCTGGACGGCGTAGATGTAGAACGGCTCTTTCTCGCTCTCGTCGTTTTCTTCGTGCTGCTCGGTCACCCGAATCATGAGTGCAAAGAATGCCGAAACCGCACCAAATCCAGCTACCACCCAGAAGGTGTTTGCCGAACCCATAGCTGCGATACAGAAGGTTGCGAGCGCCGGCCCGATTGCGAAGCCGGATGCAAAGATCGCCTCGTGGATTGAGTTAGCTCGATCCAGGGTCATCTTGCCTGCAGCCGCGACATCTGGAACCAGCGACTTTCTAGCGGTTGAACCGCCCGGTGCCACAACAGCTCTGAGAATGCCGATGCCAATAAGGGCTGGAAGCGTTAGCTCCCAGAACCCGGAGAAGATTGGGATCATGAGCGAGGTGAGAACAGTTAGCAGCTCGGACCAGCTCGCCATATTCTTGCGACCAAGCTTGTCGATAACTGACCCAAGGACTGGTGAGAGCAGCAGTCCTGGAATTGCCGTTAGCGAAACCACTAAGCCAGCTGCGGTGGAGGTGCCGGTTATCTCCAGAGCAATCCAGGGGATGGCAATAAAGACCATTGAGCCAGAAATAACGCTCGTGATGGAAGCGAGCTGGAGTAAAACAAATGGCGCTAGGTTGCGCTTCACAAAAGACCTACTTCGTTGTCTTCTAGGGTGATGGCGGTCAAATAGGCAAAACCTGCAGCCTCAATTGCTTGGCGGGCACCGGTGTCGCGATCTACCACGGTTGCAACCGCAACCACATTCGCTCCGGCTGCCTTTAGGGCCTCCGCTGCAGTTAGCGGTGATCCACCGGTAGTGGAGGTGTCTTCTAGAACAACCACTCGCTTACCAACAACGCTTGGCCCTTCAACCTGGCGACCCATGCCATGTGCCTTGGCTTGCTTGCGAACGACAAAGGCATCCAGCTTGCGACCCTGAGCTGCAGCCTGGTGAAGCAAAGCGCTGGCCACCGGGTCTGCACCCATGGTTAGACCACCGGCAGCATCAACATCACCAAAGCCGTTGTCATCCAAAAGCTTGAGCATTACCTTGCCAATTAGTGGCGCAGCCTCGTGGTGCAGGGTGGCGCGGCGCAGGTCCACGTAGTAGTCGGCCTCAATACCTGAGGACAGCGTCACCTTGCCGTGAACTACTGCGAGCTCTTTGATTAGTTCTACAAGGCGTGGCTTATCAGGTGCTGTGAAGGTCATGTATTCAGGCTAGCAATGAATTGGCTAGATGATTCCAACCAA
>JBEGUQ010000020.1:0-15087 GCA_041178805.1 Actinomycetota bacterium | reverse complement strand
CCCGGCCCGTAACCCCACCAGTCTTGCGACTGCCAATAGGCCTGGTTGTGAAGTGATGGATTGCCCCAGTTTGAGACTTCGTAGTTGACTAGTCCAGCAGCACCCAATCGTTCTTCTGTAAGCAAATACTTATCGGCGTTTAGGTCCTCATCGACTTCGGCAAGTTCTCCACGAGCAATCTTTCGAGCGATTGCAGTGCCCTCCTCGATGATCAGCGAATAGGCAGAAACATGCTCGACCCCAAGCTCAATCGCCTGCTCTAAAGTCTGCTTCCAACTCTCCAAGCTCTCCCCTGGAGCTCCGTAGATCAAGTCAACGCTGACCCTAAGCCCTAGCTCGCGGGCCTTTTTGACGGCTGCAATAACCTTGTCGCGGCTGTGGACGCGGTCTAAAACATCCAACACCTGCTGGTCGAAGGACTGGACTCCCAGGCTGATTCGATTCACACCTGCACTTTTGAGTTCTTCCAGCTTTAGGTGATCCAACCCTTCCGGGTTTGCCTCAAGGGTGATTTCGATGTGATCGGCGAAGTCGAAGTTCTCTTTCAAGGATTCGAGAATTTGTGAAATCTGACTTGATTCGAACATCGAAGGCGTCCCACCGCCAAAAAAGACTGTGGTCAACTTTCTCTCCGGAATACCCCAGTTCGAGAGCAGTTGCTTGCTGAGGTTTACCTCCTGGATTAGCGGAATGTGGAACTCTGCTTGAGAGACACCGCGCAATTCCTTGGAGGTGTAGGTATTGAAATCGCAGTAACCGCAGCGAACCGCGCAAAAAGGAATGTGGACATAAGCGTGAAAGGTCGCGCTGGGATTTGGAGTCAGCGCCAGCTGACTATCACTTGGCCAGCTAAGGCCTAATGGCAAGGAAGCGGCCAACTACTTCTTCTTGTCGGTCTTTGGCTCTTCGGTGGAAAGTGCAGCAATGAATGCTTCCTGCGGCACTTCAACGCGTCCAACCATCTTCATGCGCTTCTTTCCCTCTTTTTGCTTCTCGAGGAGCTTGCGCTTTCTAGAAATGTCACCGCCGTAGCACTTAGCCAAAACATCTTTGCGGATCGCACGAATGGTCTCTCTGGCAATGATGCGAGCTCCGACCGCAGCCTGGATAGGGACCTCAAATTGCTGCCTTGGGATCAGCTCGCGAAGCTTTGCAGCAATCCTGGTGCCGTGAGCGTAAGCCTTGTCCTTGTGGACGATAGAGCTGAAAGCGTCAACCTTCTCACCCTGCAACAAAAGATCAACCTTTACTAGGTCGCCCTCGGCGTAACCATCCTCTTCGTAATCCAAAGATGCGTAGCCCTGAGTCTTGCTCTTGAGCTGGTCGAAGAAGTCAAAGACGATTTCCGCGAGCGGCAACTTGTATCGAAGCTGAACGCGATCTTCGCCGAGGTACTGCATGTCGATCATGCTGCCGCGCTTGGTCTGGCATAGCTCCATGATGGTGCCGACGTAATCCTTGGGACTGAGGATGGTCGCCTTGACCATAGGCTCCTGAACCTCGCGAATCTTGCCTTCTGGGTATTCGGAAGGGTTGGTAACGATGTGCTGGCTGCCATCGTCGACCGTCACCTTGTAAACCACTGATGGCGAAGTAGCGATCAGGGACAAATTGAACTCGCGCTCTAGACGCTCCGTAATGATTTCAAGGTGCAATAGACCCAAGAATCCACAGCGGAAACCAAAACCTAGAGCAGCAGAGGTCTCTGGCTCGTAAACCAAGGACGCGTCAGAAAGTCTTAGCTTGTCGAGCGCCTCACGAAGGTTCGGGTAGTCGCTGCCGTCGATTGGGTAGATGCCGGAGAACACCATTGGCTTTGGCTCTGAATAGCCCTTTAGCGCTTCGGTTGCTGGCTTTAGCTTGGTGGTGACGGTGTCACCGACCTTGGACTGACGAACGTCCTTTACGCCGGTGATCAGGTAACCCACCTCACCAACCGAAAGACCCTTAGTTGGCTCTGGCTCTGGAGCGATCACGCCAATTTCCAGAAGCTCGTGAACTGCCTTGGTCGACATCATCTGAATCTGCTCGCGAGGATTCAAGGTTCCATCGATCATTCGAACGTATGTGACCACACCTCGGTAAGAGTCGTAAACCGAGTCAAAAATCATTGCTCTTGCTGGAGCGTTGGCATCTCCCACTGGCGCAGGCACTTTTCTGACAATCTTGTCCAATAGCTCTGCAACACCGACTCCGGTCTTACCCGAAACCCTTAGGCAGTCCTCTGGATTGCCGCCGATCAGGCTTGCTAGCTCCTCGGCATACTTCTCCGGCTGTGCCGCTGGTAGGTCAATCTTGTTCAACACCGGAATGATCTCGAGATCGTTTTCCATTGCTAAGTAGAGATTGGCCAGAGTTTGAGCCTCAATACCTTGGGCTGCATCGACAAGCAAAACTGCGCCTTCGCAAGCAGCCAGAGAGCGAGACACCTCGTAGGTGAAGTCAACGTGACCCGGGGTGTCGATCATGTTCATGGCGTAGGTAACGCCCTCAAACTCCCAAGGAAGGCGAACTGCCTGGCTCTTAATGGTGATTCCACGCTCGCGCTCGATGTCCATACGGTCCAGATACTGGGCTCGCATGTCGCGGTCGCTAACAATTCCAGTGAGCTGCAACATTCGGTCGGCCAGGGTGGACTTACCGTGGTCAATGTGTGCAATGATGCAAAAATTGCGGATTTGGCTAGGGGCCGTTTGAGACGGTACAAGGGCCTTTAGGGCGCGTGGCGACAAACTAACCTCTGCTTTGGGAATCTAGATGTAGGTATTCTCGCATGGTGCTTGCCCTTATTGCATCAAACTGATAGAGTTTCCCCTTGTTCTGAGGTCATTCACCTCAACAAAGTTTTCGCCTAAGAAAGTGAAACATGGCAAACATCAAGTCGAACATCAAGCGCATCGGAACCAACCGCAAGGCCGAGGCACGCAACAGGGCTGTCCGCTCCGAGCTAAAGACTGCCATTCGTGCAGTTCGTGAGGCTACCGAGGGTGGCGACAAGACCGCTGCAGCAGCAGCTCTAGTGAATGCAACTCGCAAGCTAGACAAGGCTGTTTCAAAGGGTGTTGTCCACAAGAACCAGGCTGCTAACCGCAAGAGCGCAATCAGCAAGAAGGTTTCAGCTCTATAAAGAGTTCTATAAAAGACCGGGCTTCGGCCCGGTTTTTTTTATTTCCGGGCCATTGCAAACAGTAGCTTCTCAATAGAGAAACCAGGATCCCTGCTTGCGCCCTTCACATCGGCATCCGTTTGTGCAGCTAACTGAACAAGTTTGATTAGCTGTGATTCTTCCCAACCCGATAGTTCTCTTCTAGCTTTTTCAAGCTGCCAAGGCTGCATACCCAATGCTCCAGGAGATGCGTTTCTGTCGTTGAACAGTCGAGCCAGCTGGCGAATCTTCATTGTGAGCGCGGCACTGAGCGCGACCGGGTCAATGCCAGTGGTAAAGCCATGACGGAATAGTCGGATCGCTTCTGCTGCATTGCCACTTAGGGCAGCGTCGGCAATCTTGAAGGCGTTAGTTTCCACCCTGCCCTGGAAAGTCTGCTCCACGACCTCAAGATTGATGGTTGTCGCCCCAGAGGTGGCGAGCTGGGAGCAAGCACCACCAAGTTCACCTAAGTCTTGGTTGAAAGCAGACAAAAGGGCTTTCAGGCCAGCTGCATCAATCTTTTTCCCCAGTGCTTGCAGTTCTGACTTCACGAACTCAGCCTTTTCAGCATCCTTCTTGAGCTCCTCACAAGAGACGACGAGAGATTTAGGGCCTAGTGCGGTCTTCACCTTGCCATTGTGACCAACGGCATTCGGCAATCTGACCACAACGGTGCAGTTTTCTACTGGCTCTGCGATTAGGTGAGTGAGGTCTTCCAATAACCCCTCGGAGGCACTTTGAATAATGATCAATCTAGGTTCTGCAAAAAGCGACGGTGCAGCAACGGTAAACAGAAGTCCCGGAGAGTACTCCGATTCAGAAACCTCAGTCACCTCAAGGTCGGGATGCTCGGCTCTAAGTTTTGATTTGATGGATGAAATTGCGCGAGAAGCAAGATAGCTCTCATTTCCAGTCACCAGGACAAGCGGAGCTGACTCTGCTTGATTCCAATAGACCGTTTTCCCGCTCACAGCGAAAGTTTACCTCCGGTCGACGCAACCAATCGCCCACCCTTGACCCTGATTGAAATTGCCCCTTGGGAATCGGTTCTCAACACCTTGGTTCCTAAGGCGCTGACCATCGACAGCACTTTGTGTGAGGGGTGCCCGTAATCATTACCCTGCCCCACGGAAAAGATTGCAACATCCGGCTGTATCAGCTCATGTAGCTGAACGGATTGATCTTTAGAACCGTGATGGGCAACCTTTAGAACCAGAGGCTTCTCCCTTAGCGCCCTGAGGGTTGGCCAAGAGTTCCGCATCAATCTGTTCTGCCCAGATTCCCCTTGATCACCCAGGGTAAGGACACTGAAGTTTTGAAAATCAAAGGTCATCACAACCGAGGCATCGTTGGAATCCTCCGCCTCAAGCGCACTTGCGGTCGGGCTCAGCACCATCCATCGCGCTCCCCCGAGCATTCCAGTCATGCCGCGATGACCGACCTGAACTGAATCTGCCACGTTTGAAAGCACCTCAGACACCAAACTCACCAATGGCCTGTCGTCTTTGAAGCCCGAAATCAAAACAAGACCGGCGCTTCTGTTCCTCATGGCGCCAGCTATCCCGCCAATGTGATCCGCGTCAAAGTGGGTTAGCACCATTAGATCGAGTCGCTGGATTCCTAGATCCCTCAAGCACTTATCGATGGGTTCATCTTCGCGACCAACATCAATTAGAGCTACTTGACCCTCACTCCTAATGAGCAGCGCATCGCCTTGGCCGACGTCGCAATTGAGAGCCTGCCAGCCTTGATGGAAAGTGTTTTGCCGGTGTATGTCGGTGGCAACCCAGGCGATAGGTATTACAAAAAGTGAAGCGAGCGTTGCGCCAAGGAAACGCAAAGGGGGCTTCTTGGAGATTGCAAGCATGGTCAACCCCAAGACAAGGATGATGGTGAACCAAACTCCAACGGGTCCAGGCAACATCGGCACTCGAGTGAGCGGCAATTGACTTAGGTGGTTGGCAACGAACTCAATCCACCACGTTCCAAATGACGCGATCAGGGATAGGAGTTTTGCCAATGGTGGAAAGAAGCCCGCAGCCAAGACCGCGAGGATTCCCAAGACCGTTACTGGAGCGACAACAAACTCAACCGCGAGATTGGCAATCACTGAGTAGAGGGGGATTGAGGGTTGAAGGATTAGCAGAACAGGCAAAGTAAATAGTTGAGCGGCGATTGATGCCGAGACTCCAATCGACAGCCAAGTTCCAAGTTTCGGTTCCAGCCACTCGTGCAAGCGCCCGGCAAGAACCAATAACCCCAGAGTCGCAAACACTGAAAGCGCAAACCCGATATCTACCGAGAGACCTGGGTCAATTAGCAATAGAAGTAAAACTGCCCAAGAGAGTGGAATCAGCGGATGAACCTTTCTCCCAAGCCACCAACCCGCTAGGACAAATGCGGCCATGGTTCCGGCTCTTAGGACGCTGGACTCTGGACCGACCAGGACTATGTAGCAAGCAATCGCTAGGAAGGAGAGTAAGAATCTCGAAGATCTTCCAAGTCCCAACAGCGAAGCGCTGAGAAACACTGCTGCCGCAATAATCGCCAAGTTTGCCCCGCTGACGGCAACCAAATGCGTTAGCGATAGCTCCTTCATGTTTCCTGCCAGCTTTTCGCTGATCAAACCGCGCTCACCGATAGCCAAACCCCCGACCAACCCAGCGCTGTCTTGAGTAAGACCTGAGAGGTTGAAGAGAAACTTCGCGCGGAGTTCCTCGACTGCATCAAAGTTAGGAAAGTTCAGCTTCAAGCTCGACTCGAGCCCGTCCTTAGCTGTAACCCACAAACAGAACCAGGTGAGTCCAGCTAGAAACGGGATCACAACGTCAAATCTTTAGAGATCTTCGCGTACAACTTGTCCCCGATTCCAGAGACGTCTTTTAGCTGGGTTAGGTCTGAGAAGGAACCGATGGATTCGCGGTGTTCAATAATCCGTGATGCCATAGCCGGACCGACTCCAGGCAGTGTTTCGAGCTGCTCCAAAGTCGCATTGTTGAGGGATATGAATTGTGAACCGGATTGACCAGAACTCACCTGTGACCGATCGAGCACAACGATCTGCTCACCATCAGAGACCATTCGAGCTAGGTTCACACTCTGCTCAAAAGCTGAAGAGGTCATGCCGCCAGCAAGTTCAATTGCATCCTCAACCCTTGACCCGACTTCGACCGCGTAGAGTCCGGGCTTCTTTACCTCGCCTGCGACATGAACGAATATCTGACTGGCAACTTGTTGCGATTCTGACGCTAATTCACCGACATAACTGAGATCTAACTTGTTGGCTTGGCTCTCGGAGCTAAAGGATGTTCCAAGCAAATAAAGGACAGCCACAGCCAGCGCACCAACTACAAATCTTTGGCTCAGCGATAAAGCGGTAAGCCAACTCAATACTTTCTGCATGCAGAAAGGGTGGCTTGAGTCCTACCGTTGCAGGTGAATTTCTTGTTTAGTGGTGGAGAAGTGACTACTTGGTAGCGATGTTCACAAGCTTTGGGGCGCGAACAATCACTTGAGCGAGCTCCTTGTCACCAATTGCTCGCTTGACCGCCTCGGAGTTCAAGGCAAGCTCTCGCAGGTCCTGCTCTGAGATGTTCGATGGAACCTCAAAACGATCCCTCAGCTTTCCATCCACCTGAGCAATTGCGACGACTGTGTCTTCGACCAGAAGCGTTAGATCAGCATCTCTAAATTGCGCAAGGGCAACACATGGCTGGTGGCCAAGTAGTGACCACATGTCCTCGGCAGCGTATGGTGCAAATAGTGAAAGCGCCTTGGCCAGCTCTTCTGCACCCTCTCGGACTGCAGGGTCCTTGGGGCCGCAACCGGAGTCAATGGCCTTGCGCAGTGCGTTGGTTAGTTCCATGGCCTTGGCGACACCGACGTTGAACTTGAAGGATTCAATCGCCTCAGTGAAACCGGCAAGGAAGGTGTGAGTTGCTTTGCGAACCGAAGCGTCGCCAGTGGTCACGTCTATTCCGGCAGCGGAATCTACATCCTGGGCAATTCTCCAGGCGCGTGCCAAGAACTTAGAGCTAGCTCCCGGAGACACATCAGCCCAGTCGATGTCGTCCTCCGGTGGGCCGGCAAACGCCATGGTTAGACGAATAGCGTCGACGCCGTGCTCGTCAAGCTGCTCGGAAAGCCTCACAAGGTTTCCGCGAGACTTGCTCATAGCAGAGCCATTCATCAAAACCATGCCCTGGTTGAGAAGCCTCGTGAAAGGTTCCTCAAAATCGATCAGACCGATATCGTGCAGCACCTTGGTGAAGAATCGAGCGTAAAGCAGGTGCAGGATCGCGTGAGTTACGCCACCAACATATTGGTCAACTGGTGCCCAATCCTTGGCGGCTTGAGTGTCAAATGCAAACTCTTCGCTGGTTGGGTTTAGGTAGCGCAAGAAATACCAGGAGCTGTCAACGAAAGTGTCCATGGTGTCGGAGTCGCGCCTTGCGGCCTTGCCACAGTTTGGGCAGGAGACGTTTACCCAATCGCTTGCTGCACCCAGTGGCGATGTGCCCTTCGGTGATAGGTCCAACCCAGCGCTGTCCGGAAGCTCGACAGGAAGCTGATCCTGTGGAACTGGAACCTCACCACAAGACTCACAGTGAATGATCGGGATAGGAGTACCCCAGTAGCGCTGACGAGAGATTAGCCAGTCGCGAAGGCGGAAGTTCTTGGCGCCATTTCCTAGCTGGCGCTCGGAGATGATTTCAATCGCCTTGGCGATTGCTTCTTTTTTACGAAGGCCATTTAGCTCGCCGGAATTGATTACTACTCCGTCGCCAGTGGTTGCAACGCGAGAGACAGATGGCAACTCATCGCCGGTGTCCACAACATCGATAACTGGAAGATCTAGTGCATTGGCGAATGCCATGTCTCGATCATCGTGAGCTGGAACGGCCATGATGGCACCGGTACCGTAGTCAGCCAATACGTAGTCAGATGCCCAAATTGGAATTCGCGCACCGCTGAGTGGATTGATCGCGTAGCGGTCTAGGAAGATTCCAGTCTTCTCGCGATCGGTAGCCAATCGCTCAATGTCGTTGGATTGCTTGACCTTTTCCAGGTATGCCTGGAACTGCATGCGGGTAGAAGGCTCCGCCATCGAGGCTAGTTCCGCGGCCAAATCACTGTCGGCAGCGACGACCATAAAGGTTGCGCCATACAGGGTGTCTGGACGGGTGGTAAAGACGCTCAGTTTCTCGGAGCGACCCTCGATCTCAAAGTCGACATTGGCACCCTGGGATCTTCCGATCCAGTTGCGCTGCATGGTTAGCACCTTGGCTGGCCAGTTTCCCTCGAGAGTATCCAGATCATCCAATAGGCGATCTGCGTAATCGGTGACCTTGAAGTACCACTGGGTGAGAGCTT
The DNA here is from genome assembly GCA_041178805.1 of Actinomycetota bacterium. GTDB lineage: Bacteria > Actinomycetota > Actinomycetes > Actinomycetales > Microbacteriaceae > Aquiluna. The sequence continues at coordinate 6,566 of JBEGUQ010000020.1, read as the reverse complement.
TTTTGGTTACCTGAGAATCGCAGCGCTCGCAGAGGCCCTGAACTACCTGCTCATTTGCCAATACGGTTTGGCAACTTGGGCACCAGTTGACATTTGAATTCTTGCGGTAGGCAAGCCCTCGCTTGTAGAACTCCAAGAACAGCCACTGGTTCCAGCGGTAGTAAAGCGGGTCGCAGGTCTGTAGCACGCGATCCCAGTCGAAGCTTGACGCGTAGCGGCGCATCGAAGACTTCTGCTGATCGATGTTCTCGTAAGTCCACTTGCGAGGATCTAGACCGCGCTTGATTGCTGCGTTCTCGGCAGGTAGTCCAAAAGCATCCCAACCAATTGGGTGCATGACGTTAAAGCCCTTTTGTGCCCAGTAACGAGCAATTACATCGCCAAGTGCATAAGCCTCGGCGTGACCCATGTGCAGATCGCCAGATGGGTATGGGAACATGTCGAGCACATACTTCTTTGGGCGGGTATCGCCAGGTACGGAAGAGTTGAACGGCTTGCGCTCATCCCAAACCGGAAGCCACTTATCTTGAATGGCGTGGAAGTTGTACTCAGTGCTCAATGAAAACCTCAAAACATCTAGGGTAAAAGGTTACCAACGCACGGCAGCAGAAAGGGCGCTAACCAGGGCTTGAGCCTTGATTTGTATCTCTTGGTGTTCAGCCTGCGCCTCCGAGCCGGAGGTGATACCCCCGCCAATTCCTATAGTTACGATTCCGGAATCAAATACCGCAGTGCGGATAACCATGCCCAAATCCAAATTGCCATTGCCACCAATCCAGCCGATAGCTCCGGAGTAAGCACCGCGGCTGGATGCTTCAAGGTCGGAAATGATCTCCATGGCCCGAAGCTTTGGTGCCCCGGTCATCGAGCCTCCAGGAAAAAGAGCGGCGATTGCCTGAGAAGTTCGAACACCGTCTCGAAGTTTGCCGCTGACATCCGACACCAATTGATGAACCGTTGAATAGCTTTTTACCTTGAGTAGATCGCTAACCAAGATTGACTCCGGGGTGCAAACAACCGAAAGGTCATTGCGCACCAGATCAACAATCATGAGATTCTCGGCCCGCTCTTTATCGCTCTCACTGAGCTCTGCAGCCAGCTGAGCATCAAGTTCCATATCTTGAGACCTTGGCCTGGTTCCCTTAATTGGGCTTGAGGTGACGGTTTGGGAATCGATGGTCAAAAAACGCTCTGGCGAGATGCTCACGAAGGCTTTGTGGCCAACCCGGATAAAGGAAGCGTAAGGAGCAGGGTTTTGCTTTCTAAGTCTTAGGAAATAGGAAAGTGCATCGCCCTGGTATTCGCCAACCAACCTGGTGGTTAGGCAAAGTTGGTAGACATCACCCTTAGATATGTGGTCCTTGGCGACTTCGATCTTTTGCAGGTACTGGTCTTTGCCATCTTCGCAAACCAGCTCTGTGCTGGTAGCAGCTGGGTGATGCAGTGCATATCTTGCAGAATCCCCGCCGATTAGAGCTAGGCGCAAAAGCGCGGCATGGTGCCACTGATCGAACTCGGCTTTAGTGTCAAAGTGACCAATGAAGTACAGCCGCTTATCGCTGTGGTCATAAACAAAAGCTCGGTCGACCTTGAGCCAATCCCCGGAGCCGGAAAATTCTTCGTCCGAATAATGCATGACTCCGACCAGCATTGGTCGGAAAGAAAATGGCAGGTCTAAATCTTCAAAACTTTCGTCCAAATCAATCTCTTGGCTCGGGTGCCCGATGCCCATTATTGAAAATGGTGAGGTTGGGTGGTGTTGCCTGTCCAACCAGAAGGAATTCGGCTGGTTGGCAAAAATAGAGCAGAAAATATCTTGAGCTGAGGTCCAAGATTGCAAAGATTCGCAATACAGCGGCATTGGACCTCCTTCAAGCACCCTAATCTAGTTCAGATGAGCGTAGCTGGCGATTTCTACCAATACCGCGACAGAGAACTCTGTCGCGTTGATGCCACGCTTAGTGAATCTCTAACCGTTGCGGACAGCTTTCTAGTCCGAAAAGGGCGAGTAAGAGCGCTGGATCGACACTTCGCTCGATTTCAGTCCTCAATAATCGACGATAAAACTCAGGGTGAACTAGAAGCCTTCTTTGATTCGCTCAAGCTACTTATTCCAACCGAGGGCGACTGGTTTCCAAGGATGGAATATCGCGACCAGCTCCCAGTTGGTGAACGTTTGGTCTTTCGCCTCAGAGAGGCTCCAGAGCGAACTGAATCACTGAGTCTTTGGACTAGCGATGAACCAGATCCGAGAAAGCAGTTTCGAATCAAAGGACCCGATCTTTCTATCGGACAACAAATCAGACGCCGTGCAAACCTTCGCGGAGCAGATGAGGCGGTACTGCTCAGTGAGAGCGGGCACGTTGCCGATGGTGCACTGAGTTCAATCCTCTGGTGGCGCGATGATGTCCTTTATGGACCCGACGATTCAACCAACTGGTTGCCATCGATTACTCGAAGCTTGGTTTTTGAACTGGCGAATCAAGCCGGGTACAAGACCGCCACCGAACGTGCAACCCCGCAGGAACTTATTGACTGCGAAGTTTGGAGCCTTAGTTCACTGCAGGGAATCCGCTATGTCACCGCTTGGGATGGCGTGCAGCTTGCTCCCCCTAGATTTGCTGGCTCCTTTGTGAAGCGACTTGAGCTATTGGCCCAACCAATCAGCTGAGCAGCGATGGTTGTGACAGGATTCTCGGTATCGAATCACGAATCGATTACTTCGATTCGTATTGCTAGCCGAGTTGGGACTGATTAGTTATGTGCGGTCGATTTGTAATTGCAAAAACCACGGACATGATTACCGAGCTGTTTGAAATCGACGAACTAGAAACTGAATCTGATTTCCGAAGCTTCAACGTTCCTCCAACCACTCAGATCCCAATGATTGTCGAGCGTGAGATTGACGGCATGCCATCCAGGCAGCTGCACTCCGCCCGCTGGGGACTTATCCCAAGTTGGGCCAAGGAAGTCTCAACCACTCCCCTAATCAACGCCAGAATCGAATCCGTGCTGGATAAGCCAAGTTTTCAAGAGTCTGCACTTTCGAAGCGTTGCGCGATTCCAGCGGATGGTTACTTCGAATGGCAAAGCACGATTGCCGATAGCAAGGTCCCCTACTTCATTTATCCAAGCGAAGGAATGCTTGCCTTTGCCGGTATCTACTCTTGGTGGCGAAACCCAGTCAAGGCCGCGAATGATCCGACCAGGTGGGTATTGACCGCATCGCTATTGACTAAAGAATCCGCCCCGGAGCTTGCTGGAATCCACAGTCGCAACCCGGTGATGCTCTCTGAAGAAAACCTCAGTGCTTGGCTGGCTCCGGATTATCAAACCACTGCAGATGTGTTAGCCGCCCTAAGCGATGAATCCGATCAGGTAGCAGCCGCACTTGAATACCATGCAGTTTCCAGCGCTGTTGGCTCGGTTCAGAACAATTCCGCACATTTTGAAAATGTCGGTGCCACCAATACACTTCTAAGTATTCGAACATTTGTTCGATTTGCGAGAGGTTTGGGGAATGCGACTAGAGGAAATTACCGGCGTGATGCTGGATTTTGACGGTGCTCCAGTTGGCTTTAACTATCAGGGTAAGTCGTTCCTGGTGGCCTCCAGACCGGTCCGCTGGTATTCCAGAAGATTGTGGTGGGAAGATGCTGCCGCGGCCCCCAAAGGGGCTGGAGCGGCTCTTTTGGAGGTGGAGATGTGGCGCTTGTGGGCAGCAAGCGGAGATGTTCGCTTTTTCTTCGAGCTCAGCCACCAACAACCAGATAATCGCTGGGAAGTAAGCCAACTCAATAGCCAATGAGTTTTACCCACCTAAACGTATCTTCTGCATTTTCTGCCCACTACGGAGTCACCAGACCCGAACGCCTAGCTATTGCCGCGAAGGCAATGGGGTTTGATGCGCTAGCCATAACCGATCGAGATGGGCTGTACGGAGCCATAAAGCACATAGGTGCCTGTGTTCAACTCGGCATCTCCCCGATCATCGGAGTAAACCTTCGGGTTGTGGACTTTGGCAGGGTCACCATCCTGGCCCACGGCCACGACAAAGGTAAGGGTTGGGCTGGGCTCTGCCGAATCATCTCTGCCGCACAAACCGGGCGTGGAAAGCAAAAGAACATTGCCATCGATATAAAGACGCTTGCTGAACTAAGTAGGCACTGCACCATCTTGATAGGTGCCGAGAATATCGTCTCAGAGTCGGTGATTATAAATCCTGAGCTGGCAAGACAGCGCCTTGGTGAACTGCAGGCCGAGCTTTCAAGTCCAGGTCAGTTGGCAATCGAGGTGGTCACTCACCTAACTGAGCCAGGGGCTGCGCTATCGATTGAGCATGCCAGGGCGATGTTGGAGTTGGCTAGATCCAGCAAGCTGCCGAGCATCTTGAGTAATGCCGTTAGGTATTTAGAGCCGGATGATGCCGTAACCGCGGATGTCCTGGACTCGGCGAGATTACTTGAACCACTTGGGCTATTTGCACCGCAGCCAAATGCTCAGGCCTGGCTTAAGCCGAAAGCCGAGATGGTGGGGTTAGCCCTTGAGATAACCGACGATCCAAAAGGTTCAATTGAGCTATTGCGAAGCACCGCCAATTTGGCAGACCGCTGTCGATTGGAACCTGAGTCTGATTGCGGTTGGGGAAAGCCAAAGACTCCGGAACAGTCAGCGCTTGGGATTGAAGGCAACCCGTTTGAGGTGCTCTGGCAAAAAACCCACAGCGCAATTGATTGGCGCTACCCGAATGCGCCGGCGGCAAAACTAGCCGAAATTCAACACCGCCTAAGTAAAGAGCTGATTGCCGTGAACCAGCTGGGATTCGCCACCTACTTTCTAACCGTGGCGGATGTCGCACAAATGATTCGAGACATGAGCATTCGAATCGCGGCCAGGGGTTCAGGTGCCGGGTCGCTAATCAATTACCTCTTGGGAATCTCAGGGGTTGATCCAATCAGTGAGGGTTTACTTTTTGAAAGATTCCTCTCTACCGAGCGCTCTACCCTGCCGGATATCGACATAGACGTGGAGTCTGCCCGTCGGCACGATATCTACAAGGCCATATTCCGCCGCTACGGTGGAGACCGAGTAACGCTGCTTTCGATGCAATCCACATATCGAGGACGCGGGGCAGTTAGAGATTCTGGCCTTGCGCTTGGTCTTGAAGAAGATCGCATTGATGAGATTGCCAAAAACATCTGGCGCTTTTCAGCAAGAAGCTTTCGCGAGGCAATGGCGAATAAGCCTGAACTCGAGCAGTTTGCGAAACAATCAACCGAAGATCGAAAGCTCAATCTGTTGGTGGACATCACCCAGCGTTTAGACAGACTGCCGAGGCACATCTCGATGCATCCGTGCGGGGTTATTTTAGGAAACAGTGAACTGTTGAATCTAACCCCGACCGAACCAAGCGGCGTGGGGCTACCGATGAGTCAGTTCGATAAAGACGACATGGACCCGATGGGCTTTCTCAAACTCGATGTTCTCGGGGTGAGAATGCAATCAGCCATGGCATACACAATCCAAGAGATAGCCAGGGTTAGCGAAAAGGCAGTAGACCTAGATTCGGTTGACAGAGCCGACCCTGAGGTTTACAAAACCATTCGCACAACCAACACCCTAGGCATGTTCCAGATCGAATCTCCGGGTCAGCGAGAGCTCACCGGAAAGCATCAGCCAACCAAATTCAATGACCTAACCCTGCAAATTTCACTGTTTCGCCCAGGTCCGATGAAGGGCAACATGATCTCGCCATACCTAGATGGCAGGCATGGTTTCCGAGAACCGGATTACATTCACCCTGACCTCAAGCCAATCCTGGAGGAGAGCTACGGGGTGGTGGTGTTTCACGAGCAGTTGATGCGAATCATGCAGGTTATGACCGGCTGCACTTTGGCTCGTGCCGATGAGCACCGCAGACAATTAGCCAAGCCTGATAAGGCAGTGAAAATTGGTGAGTACTTCAAGAAGTCAGCCGCGGCTAGGGGCTATTCCAAAGAGGTGATTGAAAGAGTTTGGTCGATCATCGAAGGCTTTGGTTCGTTTGGGTTCTGCAAGGCTCACGGTGCCGCTTTTGCACTCCCGACCTATCAGTCGGCTTGGCTCAAGACCCACCACCCAACCGAGTTCATAGCGGGTCTACTTACCCACGACCCCGGCATGTACCCCAGAAGGTTATTGCTGGCAGAAGCCAGGAGGCTTGGGGTCAAACTGCTGCCGATAGATGTGAACTACTCAACCGATGAATACCGGGTTGAGAGAATCGGTGAGCAGATCGGCGTGAGGATGGCGCTGTCTGACATAGCGGGTATATCGAAGCCGGAACTTGAACGCATTAAGGCCCAGCAACCCTTTGTGAACCTTGGCGACTTCTACCTAAGAGCAAGGCCTTCGAGACGAACCCTGAGCCGCCTGGCCCTGATTGGTGCGCTGGACACTCTTGCCAAGATCACACCTCAAACCGATAGCAATCGCGGTGACCTGATGGTTCGAATAAGGCAGCTCAGCGCCAAGGCTGCTCCGAAGCTCGACCTCAATCAAATGGCATTTGATTTTGATGCCGAAGC
>JBEGUQ010000019.1:0-13239 GCA_041178805.1 Actinomycetota bacterium | reverse complement strand
CGGTCAAGAGATCTCGAACTGGCGCGGATCAATGAGCGCAAAGCCTCCCGGAGGAGAGTCGGTTGACGATCTTGAACTCCGAGTCAGATCAGCACTTACTGAGGCGATTACTGAATTCAACGGGCAAACCGTAGCGATTGTTAGTCACATGATGCCGTTGCGTGCAATCCTCCGGCACGCGCTGGGTGGGCCAAATTCCCTGAGCTGGACTTTGCAGTTTGCCCCAGCTTCGGTGTCTGTGGTCCGTTACTTCGGGCCTAATTTCGCAGAGGTGTTTGCAATAAATTCTTGCCAACATCTGCCAACTAAGTAGGCTTTAGCTAGATGGGTCAACCAGGCGGTCGCGACATAGTCGAGGAACGTCCGGGCTCCAAAGAGCACGATGGTGGGTAACGCCCACCCGGGGTAACCCGAGGGACAGTGCAACAGAAAGTAAACCGCCCGCAAGGGTAAGGGTGAAACGGTGGTGTAAGAGACCACCAGCAGTGCAGGTGACTGTGCTGGCTATGTAAACCTCATCGGGAGCAAGACCAAGCAGAAGGCGCTATGAGCTGCTCGCTTAGCCTTCGGGTAGGTCGCTAGAACTTGTGAGCAATTGCAAGTCGAGATAGATGATCGTCCACGACAGAACCCGGCGTATCGGTTGGCCCATCTACTAATCTTCGCTGGACGCGTATGCCAGTGAGGCAGCTCCAATGATTCCGGCAGAGTTCTTGGTTGTTGCCGGAACTATTTTGGTTTTGAGCTTCAGCAGGGGCAAGAACTTCTCATGGTTTTTCGAGATGCCGCCGCCGACAATAAACAGATCTGGGACCAGTAGTCGCTCCAGGGTTGAGTAGTACTTCTGCAAGCGCTCAGCCCACTGTTCAAAACTCAAACCTTCTCGCTCCATAGCGCTGTAAGCAGCTTTGGTCTCATAGTCCAAGCCCTCGATCTCGAGGTGACCCAACTCGGCATTGGGGATTAGAACTCCGTTATAAAACAACGCGGTTCCAATGCCAGTGCCCAAAGTCGTCATGATGGTTAGCCCGTGAGAGCCCCTGCCCGCTCCGAACTTAATCTCTGCTAACCCCGCGGCATCGGCATCGTTAATCACGTGGGTGTGGCGATTCAGAGTCTTATCAAACAACTCGTCGGCGTTTAGGCCGATCCATCGCTTAGAGACATTTGCTGCCGATTGCGTAAAGCCGTGTTTCACCACCGCCGGGAAGCAAATGCCTACCGGGTAATTTCGGTGTGACACACCAAGGGTTTCGATGATTGATACGCAGGCAGCAGCAATCGCCTCTGGTTCACCACCGGCAGGGGTTTCTACTCGAACTCGGTCAGAGACCATCTCACCCTTTTTGATGTCAACGACGGCGGCTTTGATGCCTGTGCCACCAATGTCAATGCCAACGGCTTTCTTTCCCACTTATGCCTCCGTAAGGATTTCTGGACCATCTTCGGTTATCAAGATGGTGTGCTCAAACTGTGCGGTGTGTTGTTTATCTTTGGTGGTGACGGTCCAACCGTCTTCCCACATGTCCCAATCTGCGGTTCCCAGGGTGATCATCGGTTCAACCGTGAAGACCATGCCCACCTCAATCAGGGTGTCGTATTCGGGTTCGTCGTAGTGGGGGATTATTAGTCCGGTGTGAAAGCTCGTACCGACCCCGTGCCCTGTGAAATCCTTGACGACTCCGTAGTTGAATCTTTTGGCATAAGTCTCGATTGCCCTGCCAATGATGTTTACCTGCCGACCAGGCATTGCAGCATTGATTCCGCGGTGCATCGCTTCCTTGGTTCTAGACACCAGGTCCGTTAGTTCCTGTGAACCCTGTCCAACCAAAACAGTTCCGTTGGTATCGCCATGAACTCCGTTAATAAATGCGGAGATGTCGATGTTGAGAAGATCGCCGTCTTCCAGAACCGTATCGTCTGGTATTCCGTGGCAAATGATCTCATTCATGGAGCTGCAAAGTGATTTTGGAAAGCCGCGGTAACCAAGTGTTGACGGATATGCATTCTGAGAAATCAGAAACTCGTGACCGATTCTGTCCAGGTCATCGGTTGTCATGCCTGGCTTCGCACTTTCGAGAACAAGTTCAAGTGCTTGCGCTGCAATCTTTGATGCCGTTCTAATGCGCTGAATAGTCTCCGGGTCATACTTGTCGCCACCCACGTGAGGCGCAGGACCGGGCTTTCCGACGTACTCAGGTCTGGTTATGCCATTCGGTACTGCTCGGGCCGGAGATAGCCTTCCAGGCGTGAGCTTTCCGTTTTTGTCTTTTGGCACCAGGCAAGTCTATTTTTGATTTTGAGTTACTAGGCTCAAACCATGGCGAAAGATGAATATTGGTTCAACACCAAGACTCAAGAGGTCGAAGTGGGTAAGCAGTCTTTGTCGCTAGATCGACTCGGCCCCTTTGCAACATTCGAAGAAGCCAAGAACGCTTTGGAAATGATTGCCAGACGAGCAGCCGCGCTTCGAAAAGAGGACGAGTCCTCAGACGCTTGGCCTAACTAAAACTTTGCTCTGCAGTTGGAAAGTCCCCACCCAGCACCTCGCTGCGGTAATTCACGGCAGCTTTAGATAGGTCCTGGCGAAGGTTCAGGTATTGCTTAGCAAATGATGGGGATTTAGATCCAAGTCCAGCAAAGTCAGTCCAAACCAAAATTTGCGCGTCAGTCTTATTGCCAGCGCCGATACCGATTGTTGGAATGGCCAACTCCTTGGTGATGCGCTCGGCGAGCTCGGCTGGAACCATTTCCAGCACCACTGCAAAAGCTCCAGCCTGCTGAATTGCTAGGCAGTCGCGAAGGATGTCGTCTGCCGCATCGCCTCGTCCCTGAACCTTGAAGCCACCGAGAGCGTGAACCGACTGCGGAGTGAAGCCAACATGCCCCATTACAGGGATGCCAGCGTCAACTAGAGCTTTGATTTGTTCTGTGCGAGCGCCCTCAAGCTTGATTGCTGCAGCTCCAGATTCCTTCATGGCCCTGATGCCATTCTCTACGGCCTGCAATGGCGAGATCTCGTAGCTTCCAAATGGCATGTCAAGCACAACCAGGGCGCTCTTTGCACTTCTTGCGACTGCTCGGCCGAAGATCAACATCTCGTCCAGAGTGATAGGAACGGTGCCGTCGTTGGCCAATACCGTGTTGCTGGCAGAGTCACCAACCAGAATCACTTCGATACCAGCTTCATCGAAGATCTCAGCAGTTAGTGCGTCATAGCTTGTGAGGCAGGCGAAACGCTGACCTTGTTGCTTCAGGGTCAATAGCGTTGAAGTTCTTATTTTCATAGCTTCCCAAATCTAGTGGTGAGTGGAACTCGGCGACCACGACCAAAGGCAATCGCGGTGGTCTTGGTTCCAATTGCTCCCTGCGAGCGCTTCCATTCAGACGCTCTAACCATGCCATCAATTTTCGCTACCGTTTGGGCATCGAACCCCCGGCTCACAATCTCAGCGCTGGTGTGCTTGCCCTCGATCAATAGGGACAAAATGCCATCTAAGACTTCGTAGTCAGGAAGCGAATCTTGATCTAACTGTCCAGGTCTTAGTTCAGCGCTTGGTGGTTTGGTAATCGAGTTTCTAGGAATCGCATCGAAACCTTGAATTTGGTTATAGGTCTCAGCCAGCTTCCAAACATCTGTCTTGTAGACGTCCTTGATTGGTGCGAAGCCACCTGCAGCATCGCCATACATCGTGCTGTAGCCGACGGCCACCTCGGACTTATTGCCGGTTGAAATCAGTAAATGCCCCTCGGAGTTTGAGATACCCATCAGAATCACTGCTCGAATCCTGGCCTGAATGTTCTCTTGTGCAAGGTCACTTAGCGAAAGACTCGACTCGAATGCCTTGTGGGCAAGATCAATCCCAATGGTTCGATGTTCGATGCCTAGGTTCTCAGCTAGAAGTTTCGCGTCGCTTAGCGAGTGGTCAGATGAATAGCGCGATGGCAGAAGCACCCCGGTTACGTTCTCAGAACCCACGGCCTCTTTAGCAATTGCTGCGCAGAGCGCGGAATCGATACCTCCGCTAAGTCCTAGAACAATCTTGCGTTGACCAGTTTTTCTTAGGTAATCCCTGAGGCCAATAACCAGAACATCAATTAGCTGGCGGTAGTTATCTACCTGCGCTGGTGTCGTGTTTGAGTGGCTATACAAGCCAGGGTTTAGACCTGCGGTAACGATCTCTTTGCCGGTTGCATCTAGGAGAAAGCTGTCGCCATCAAAGACCAACTCATCTTGACCACCAGCGAGGTTTACATAGGCCAAGCTGATGCCATTTGAAAACGCCTTGGCTGCAGCTCTGCGCTGAGCGCTTTTTTCGCGGGTGTATGGCGAACCGTTTGGGACGACGATTAGTTCGACGCCCTGGTCCTTTAGTTTTGATCCACGATCCGAACCCTGATCCCAAATGTCTTCGCAGATCGCGATTGCGCACTTGGTGCCCGCAACTTCAAAGATGAGCTCGCTATTACCTGGGATGAAGTTTCGCCAGTCATCGAAGACGTCATAGTTTGGCAATCTTTGCTTGTCATAGCGACCAATCAACTTGCCCTCGCAGAAAACTGAAGCGCTATTGGTCGCGATCGCATCTGAAGACTGAATGGCGGATCGACCGTTTGAACTAAGCGATGCGTGACCAAGCACAATTGTGAGCCCTGGGTATGCCACGGACTTGGCAATCAAATGCTCGAGAGCCCGCTCTCCGGCTTCGATCACATCCTTGCGGTAGCTCAAATCCCCGAGCGGGTAGCCGTTTAGGGCAAGCTCTCCAAAGACCACCAGGTCCAGGCCTTCCGAGTGCGCTTGTGCCATCATGCTGTCGATAACGGCAGCATTGTTTTCGTAGTCTCCAACGACTGGGTTTGTCTGCGCTAAACCCACTTTTATTTCTGGCACAGCCACTAGCCTATTAGCTAGTAGCAGGAGGCCTAATGGACAAGCAGCAAGAGTTCGTACTTCGCACCATTGAAGAGCGTGGCGTGAAGTTCATCCGACTATGGTTTACCGACGTCGCCGGCACCCTAAAGTCGGTCGCAGTTGCACCTGCAGAAATCGAAGGAGCCTTCGCTGAGGGTATCGGTTTCGATGGTTCTGCCATCGAGGGATTGGCCAGAACTAGCGAGGCTGACATGCTTGCCATGCCAGACCCATCAACCTTCCAGATCTTGCCATGGCGCGGAACTGTAGACCCTGCCGCTCGAATGTTTTGCGATGTAGCAACCCCTGATGGCAAGCCAGCAGCAGCTGACCCTAGGAACGTGCTGCGCCGCGCGTTGGACAAGGCAGCCAAGATGGGCTTTAGCTTCTACGTCCACCCTGAAATTGAGTTCTATCTTCTAAAGAGCCCAGAACTTGGTGAGAACGGTCAGCCTGTGCCAGTTGACACCGCTGGATACTTTGACAATGTTCCTGGTGGAACCGCCCACGATTTCCGTCGTCGCGCAGTCACCATGCTTGAGCAGCTTGGAATCTCTGTCGAGTTCAGCCATCACGAGGGCGGTCCTGGCCAGAACGAGATTGACCTTCGATATGCAGATGCACTTTCGATGGCAGACAACATCATGACCTTTAGAACGGTTGTCAAAGAGGTTGCCATTGAGCAGGGTGTCTATGCGACATTCATGCCAAAGCCATTTACAAACCACCCAGGTTCCGGCATGCACACCCACTTCTCGCTATTTGAGGGTGATCGGAATGCGTTCTTTGACCCGGCTGCTAAGTATCACCTGAGCAATGTTGCTCGTCAGTTCATCGCTGGCATCTTGCGTCACGCCCCAGAACTGACCCTGGTCACCAACCAGTACGTCAACAGCTATAAGCGCCTGTGGGGCGGGGGAGAGGCTCCTAGCTACGTAAGCTGGGGACACAACAACCGCTCGGCTCTAATTCGCGTGCCACTGCACAAGCCCGAGAAGAGCCAGAGCACTCGCATTGAATACCGCGCAATGGATTCTGCTGCCAACCCTTACCTTGCTTACGCCTTGCTGCTTTCTGCAGGCTTGAAGGGTATTGAAGAAGGCTATGAGCTAGCACCTGAGACTGAGGACGATGTTTGGTCGCTCAGCGACATGGAACGCCGCGCAATGGGTATTGAGCCTTTGCCTCAGTCGCTTGACCACGCGATTCGCAAGTTGGAGTCTTCTGAGCTGGCTGCTGAGGTTTTAGGTGAATCAGTCTTCAGCTATGTACTAGCGAACAAGCGCAATGAGTGGGCTCACTACCGTTCGCAGGTTACCCAATTCGAACTTGAGCAAAACCTCCGCACGCTCTAGATGGTTGATTCCAGAAGCTCTTCGCTTAGCGAGCTAGCTCGTCTGGGTTTTGAAGCGCTGAGCGAAACAGTCCCAAAGCTGGAACAGCTGGTCAAGCTCGTTGGAGATCGTGGGCATGGGGCCCTAGCTGCAATCTCGGCCAGCTCTTCTCCCGATCGAGCCCTGGATGCGCTGATTCGACTGGCGGAGTTGGATGCAAAAACACTGTCAAAGATCCTTGCTAAACACGAGCAGGCAGAGCGTCTATGTCGTGTGTTAGCCGCCAGCAATGGTTTATCTGATTTCCTACTTAGGCACCCTCAGCTGATTTCGCTTTTCACGGCACCTTCCCGCATTCCAGCGGCTGAGCAGCTACTTGAACTGGACGACTCATCTCAAGACGCCATGAAAATCTCCTATTTGACACAGCTGATCCGGATCACGGATTTTGACCTCGGTCACTCGGATTACAAAGCCCCGATTCAGGCAGTCACCGCAGCGTTGAGCGATTTGGCTGCGGGAGCGCTTGAGGCTTCGCTCAAGATTGCTCGCCGAGAGGTAATCGAAGAGGCGCGTTACAAGCCCGAAGAAATTCAAGCCACCGAACTAGCAGTCATTGCAATGGGTAAGTGTGGGGCGCGCGAGCTCAACTATGTCTCGGACGTGGATGTGATTTACGTAGTTGGCGGTGAAGGCGACAATGTCATTGAAATTGGAACGCGTCTTGCCACCAAGCTCGCTCGAACCATTTCGCATCCGAGCTTGGAGCATGGACTTTGGGAAGTAGATCCAAACCTTAGGCCCGAAGGTAAATCTGGAGCTTTGGTTCGCAGACTTGAAGCGCACCTCAGCTACTACCAAAAATGGGCAGAGGACTGGGAGTTTCAAGCGCTTCTAAAGGCACGCTTCGTCGCCGGCAGTGAGTCTTTGGGAGGGCAATACGAGCAGGTCATAAAGCCTCTTGTGTGGGAGCGCACCAATCGTGCAGCCATGGTCGAGAACGCTAGGAACATGCGCAAGCGAGTCTTGGATTTGATACCGGCAGCTGAGAAAGACCGTGAAATAAAACTCGGTCGAGGTGGTCTTAGGGATGTTGAATTCACCGCGCAGCTTCTTCAGTTAGTTCACGGTGTAACCGATGAGTCAGTCCGCGTACCAGACACGTTGTCAGCAGTAATTTCCCTGAGCGAAGCAGGTCTGATTGGTAGAGACGACGCAGATGTCTTCACCAGTCACTACCAAACTCTTAGGGCCATCGAGCATCGCGTTCAGCTATCGAAACTCCGTCGCGACCATTTGATCCCAATCGATGAATCAGAACTTCGACGAATCTCTCGAGGAATGGGTCTTACCACCACTGGCCTTGAAGATCTTTGGAACCGGGTTCGCGGTGAAGTAGCGGCACTGCACGACAGCGTGTTCTATCGCCCGCTTCTAACCGCGATGGCAAGCCTTAGCCCCAACGATGTGCAGCTCACAGACGAAGAAGTATTGGTTCGTCTGAGCGCCCTTGGGTTTAGCGACGCCAAGGGTGCAGTTACTCACATTTCCGCACTTACTTCCGGTGTTTCCAGGCGGGCTGTGATTCAGCGCACCCTCCTGCCTGTCCTTTTGAGGTGGATGGCCGAGGGTATAGACCCTGACAGGGCTTTGATTTCTTTCAGAAGGCTCAGCGAGACTCTGGGCGAAACGCACTGGTTCCTCAGAATGTTGCGCGACTCATCGGGGGCTGCAGAGCGCTTGATGCGAGTTTTGTCATCCTCGGCATTTATTGCTCGATTGCTAGAGCACATTCCAGACTCTTCGGTCTGGTTCAGCGACGAAGACTCCCTCATTCCACTTCGTAGCGAAGTCATTCTCGATGAGATGGTTGCCATCATTGAGCGCTCTACAGACACCGAACAGTGTGCCGAAGCGCTCCGTCAGGTCAGAAGGCGCGAGATCCTTCGAATCGCGAGCTCCGCGGTGTTGGGCGCAACCACCATGACTCAAATTTCCGACGGTCTAACTGCAGTCACAGATGCTTACGTGATCTCAATGGTGGAGCTAGCTAAACAAACAGCGGGCTCTGATATTGATTTTGGAGTGATCGCGATGGGCCGTTGGGGCGGGCTAGAACTTGGTTTTGGATCGGATGCCGACGGCATGCTGGTTTATCGATCGGAGAAACTAACTGCTCAAGCTGAGGCGGAGAAGGTTTCGCAAGCCGTGCTAGCCCTCTCGAAGGATTCCCTACTTGATTTTGAACTTGACTTAGATCTTCGACCAGAGGGAAAGAATGGCCCCAGGGTTCGCTCAATAGCCGGCTATGCGGGTTACTACGAGCGTTGGGCAGACGCATGGGAATTCCAAGCACTATTGCGAGCGAGGGTTGTTGTTGGTTCGGAACAGCTTGCTACCGAGTTCACCGCACTCATTGATCTCTACCGCTACCCCAAAGACATTGCTAAGGCAAAACTGGTTGAGATTCGACGCATCAAGGCACGTGTCGAGGCTGAGAGATTGCCTCAGGGGGCAAATCCTGCTCGGCATCTGAAGCTAGGTCGCGGTTCGATCTCTGATGTTGAGTGGCTGGTTCAGCTATTGCAATTGCAGCATGCCGACTCAATACCGGAGTTGAAAACCACTTCAACCTCGCAAGCTCTAGATGCACTCAGGTCTCATGGTGTGCTGCCAGCCGAAGATGTTGAGCGCCTTGCCGCAGGCTGGTTGATTGCCTCGAGATGTCGAAGCGCAGAGGTATTGGCCAGCGATAAGCGCACCGACCAGCTTCCGAATGACCGACGCCAGCTCGAAGCCATGGCAAGGATTCTTGAGTATCAGCCGGGGGAGTCGCAATTGCTTGAGGAGGCCTACCTCTCTGTTACCCGCAAGGCCCGCACGGCTTTCGAAAAGCACTTCGCCTAAATGAAAACAGGCGGACCCGAAGGCCCGCCTGAAATCGATTTGACGATTAGACGCCGTAGTAAAGCTCGAACTCGTAAGGGTGAGGGCGCTGAGCCAGTGGCTTTAGCTCCTTCTCACGCTTGTAGTCGATCCATGTCTCAATTAGGTCGTCGGTGAAGACGTTGCCCTGCTTGAGGTACTCGTTGTCCTGCTCCAAAGCCTCTAGAACGCCGCCTAGTGAGCCTGGAACCTGAGGAATTGACTTTGCTTCCTCTGGTGGCAACTCGTAAAGGTCCTTGTCCACTGGAGCGTGAGGCTCAGTGCGGTTCTTGATTCCGTCAAGACCAGCCATCAGCATTGCTGCGAAGGCTAGGTATGGGTTTCCAGATGCATCAGGGGCGCGGAACTCAATGCGCTTTGCCTTAGGGTTCGAACCGGTCATTGGGATGCGGATAGCAGCCGAACGGTTACCAGCCGAGTAAACCAGGTTCACTGGAGCCTCGAAGCCTGGAACTAGACGGTGGTAAGAGTTCACGGTTGGGTTGGTGAATGCAAGCAAGCTTGGAGCGTGCTTTAGCAATCCACCGATGTACCAGCGTGCAAGGTCAGAAAGACCGCCGTAGCCAGACTCGTCATAGAACAGCGGCTTGCCGTCCTTCCAGAGCGACTGGTGAACGTGCATACCGGATCCGTTGTCACCAAATAGTGGCTTAGGCATGAAGGTTGCAGTCTTGCCGTACTGGTGAGCTACGTTCTTGACGATGTACTTGAACTTCAGTACGTCATCTGCAGACTTAACCAGGGTGTCGAAGCGGTAGTTGATCTCGCACTGACCAGCGGTACCAACCTCGTGGTGGCTGCGCTCAACGTCAAGACCAGCTGCCTCAAGCTCCAACACGATGGTGTCGCGAATGTCGGCTAGGTGGTCAACCGGGGAAACAGGGAAGTAGCCACCCTTGAATGGAGTCTTGTTACCAAGGTTTCCGCCCTCTTCGTGACGCGCTGAGTTCCAGGCACCCTCAACTGAGTCCACAATGTGGAAAGCAGTGTTTGCCTTGGTCTCGTAGCGAACCTCATCAAAGATGAAGAACTCTGCTTCAGGCGCGAAGAATGCGGTGTCTGCGATTCCGGTGGAGGCTAGGTAGCGCTCAGCCTTGTGTGCAACCTGTCTAGGGTCGCGGTGGTAAAGCTCACCGTTGCGTGGGTTGTAAATGTCGAACGAGATGATCAGAGTCTTCTCGATGCGGAATGGGTCGATGTATGCAGTGGTCACATCAGGAATCAACTGCATGTCTGACTCGTGAATTGAAGCAAAACCGCGAATCGAGGATGCGTCGAAGAGCTGCCCATTGGCAAAGAAATCCTCGTCGATCTGAGATACCGGCAGGTTGAAGTGCTGCTGAACGCCTGGTAGGTCGGTGAAGCGCACATCTAGGAACTTAACGTCGTTTTCCTTGATGTATGCAAGCACCTCAGAGGCAGTTTTGAACATGGCTGTTCCCTCTCATAGGTTGTGCTTGTAGCGACATTCCGGTCGGAATGTTCACAAACTACCGCCCAAATGTTTCGGGAATGTTAAGCCTTGCGCTTAGGCGGTCTTACTCTCATCGGGTCGATTCCCTTAGGAATTGGCAGGGCCGATGAACCAGCAAGCGAGTCCAGACGGTTAGCCACGGCGCTAACCTCTGATCGGGTGAGAGATTTCTTTAGCTTGTAGACGGTCTTTAGTAGTGCGTAAAGACGAACTCCACTTTCAATATTCACGCGAACCTTGTGGATTTGAACTCCAGGTGCACTGCGCGCAATTCGACGCGACTCATCATCAAGCATCTGCTGAACTCTCGCGGAAGATCCTTCGCCGATTAGCACAACGCCAGCTGGGCCAATCATTCTGTAAACAGCCTCGCGGCTCTTTGAGTTCACAGCGATAGGCATAGGGGAGGTGCGCCAGGTTCTGCGAATCTGGGAATCCAACACTGCACCAACAGCTCCAGCTTGTCCTTCAATTTGAATGTAGGCGTTGCGCTCTGCACGTCTTGACATCACGATCATGAAGGTCAGAGCGGCGGAGAGCACTCCGGTGACGATCCAGAGCCAGAAGCCCAAGGTGCCAAATCCATTGACCAGGAATCCGATTAGGAAGCTTGCGCCCAGGACCAACAGGAACCCAAGGATGGATAGCCATAGCGCGGTCGGGTCATTCTTTGCGGTGATCTTGTAGACACGCAGTAACTGGCGCATTCTGCCAGGAGATTTAGGATTGTTAGCCACGAAAGTAGTTTACTCAGGCAATCGCGCTAGCTTGCGCGAACTCAAGCTTGTCGGCTAAATGTTGCAAGTGTTCTGGAATCGGACGACCCTTGGCCAACATACTCTTCGCCCAAAGGCGACCGGCTCGGTAGCTGGATCGAACCAGTGGGCCGGAGAGCACGCCCAAGAAGCCCATTTCTTCGGCTTCCTTTGCCATCTCGATGAATTCCTCTGGCTTCACCCAGCGCTCAACCGGGTGGTGGCGCGGAGAAGGCCTTAGGTACTGGGTAATTGTGATGATGTCAGTGCCGGCATCGTGTAGATCCTGAAGCGCTTGTGTAATCTCAGAGCGCTCTTCGCCCATACCTAGAATCAGGTTGGACTTAGTCACCAGGCCAGCTTTTCTGCCCTGAGTAATAACGTCCAAAGATCGTTCGTAGTTGAAAGCCGGTCTGATGCGTTTGAAGATTCTCGGAACAGTCTCAACGTTGTGAGCAAAGACCTCAGGCTGTGCGTCAAAGACCAACTGCAGTAGCTCTGGTTTGCCGCTGAAGTCAGGAATCAAAATCTCTACGCCGGTGCCGGGGGACTGCTGGTGAATTTGACGGATGGTCTCTGCGTAAAGCCAAGCACCTTCATCCTCAAGGTCGTCTCGCGCAACTCCGGTCACAGTTGCGTAGCGGAGGTTCATGGTCTTTACCGATTCGCCAACGCGCCTTGGCTCATCTGCGTCAAAATCCGCAGGCTTACCGGTGTCGATTTGGCAGAAGTCGCATCTTCTGGTGCACTGTGAGCCACCGATTAGGAATGTCGCTTCGCGGTCTTCCCAGCACTCAAAAATGTTCGGGCAGCCAGCCTCTTGGCAGACTGTGTGGAGCCCCTGGTCTTTCACCAAAGAGTGAAGCTGCTGGTATTCAGGCCCCATTTTCGCGGTGATTTTGATCCACGAAGGCTTGCGCTCGATTGGGGTTTCGCTATTGCGAACTTCCAGGCGGAGTAGCTTGCGCTCAGGCTTAGATTCTGGCACTCGGTATCTCTCCCATCAGTTCTTTTACTAGGTTAGCTGCTTCTAGGACGCTAACGTCGCGTCCGAGGATCTTGCTAAGGGTTGTGGTCTTAGCATCTGAGATACCGCAGGCGATGATGTGCTCATATGGCTCAAGTGAGTTATTGCAGTTCAATGCAAAGCCGTGCATCGTTACCTTCTCGGAAACTCTAATTCCGATTGCAGCCACCTTCTCGAATCCGCTCTCGGTCTCGAACCATACTCCGGTTCGGCCTTCAACTCTTTGGCCTTTGACACCGAGGCGAGCCAGGACGTCAATTAGCACCTGCTCCATCCAGCGAACGAAGTTAACCACGTCAATGGGCTGGGGGAGTCGCATGATTGCATATCCAACCAGTTGACCTGGGCCATGCCAGGTGATCTTTCCGCCGCGATTGGTCTCAACAAACTCGCTGCCATCCATCGGCAGCTCTGCCGCCTCGGTTCGCTTGCCAGCGGTGTAGACGGAACTGTGCTCCAAAAGCAGAACGGTGTTTGGTCTTGTTCCTTCGGCAACCTGTGCGTGTATTTCGAGCTGCTTTTGGTAGGCGTCGGCGTAGCTGATGTAGTTCGGAGCGAATGCCAGATCAATAAACTCAGGCACTCAAATCTCCTTGCGAACTCTCACCAGGTAATAACCCAGACATTTTGAGAATTACTTCCCAAGCGTGCTGTAACTAGATACCTAGATTGGCCTCGAAAGCACCAGCCTCAAGGCGAGCCTTGACGTCAGTTAGGTAGCGAGAAGCATCTGCACCATCGATGTGACGGTGGTCGTAGCTAAGCGCTAGGTAAACCATTGAGCGAAT
>JBEGUQ010000018.1:0-13676 GCA_041178805.1 Actinomycetota bacterium | reverse complement strand
CGCTCACCGCCAGAGAGCATGATGCCGTTCTCTCCAACCTCGGCATCAAGCCCCGAAGCATCTCGGTTTAGCACCTCGGTTAGATTCACCATGTCCAGCACCTGGCGAAGGTCCTCATCGGTAGCTTCAGCACGACCAAGTAGCAAGTTCTCTCGAAGTGATCCTGCTAGTACTGGAGCATCCTGCTCCACGTAGCCAATTTGAGAGCGCAGGGTGTCCAAGGACATGTCTTTTACGCGCTGACCATCAAGCAAAATCTCGCCGGAGGTTGGCTCATAGAAACGCTCGATGAGCGAGAAGATGGTGGATTTTCCAGCTCCGGATGGTCCAACAAGTGCGACTCTTGTGCCGCGGGGAATCTGGAACGAGACGTTTTCCAAAATGGACTTTGGCTCTTCATCTTCACCCGGTTCGTAGTGGAAACCTAGGTTTACGAACTCCACCGCGTTATCGCCCTGACGAACTAGACCACCCTGTCCCTGGTCCTCCTCGTCGATGACCATAATTTCCTGAATGCGAGCCAAAGCACCAAGTGCACTCATAACTGATGAGTAGGCACCGAATGCAGAAATTAGCGGGCCAATCATGAAGAACAGCAAGATTACGAATGTGACCAAGCTCGAAATAGAAGTGGCACCAGTTGCGACGCGAAGTCCACCAAGGCCAAGCACCACGATAAATGCGGTGTTGAACGCAATCTGTGCAATTGGGGCAACGATCGCACTTAGCTTTGCGATTTTGACACCCTGGTCATAGGCGGCAATTGCGTCCTTATCGATTGCTTGTGCCTCACGGGTTTCGGCGCGAGCCGCTCTGATGGTTCGGATCGCACCGAGTGCTCTTTCTACCGATGCGCTCATAGCGCCAACTTTTTGCTGAGCCTTGGTGGTCGCGGCGCGAAGTTTGCGTCCGGTCATTGCGATGGCAGCAACCGCAACAAAGACGACCAATAGCGTTGAACCCAAAAGTACTGGGTCGATAAAGGCCATGACGATAATCGCCCCAAGGAACTGCAGCATTCCGCCAACCGCGTCTACCAACCCTTGGGTAAGAACCGACTTGAGAAGCGTGGAGTCGGCACCGACCCTAGAAACTAGATCTCCGATTCGGCGACGGTCATATTCCTTGATCGGGAGGCGAAGCAATCTGGAAACCAACTTCTTTCTGGTGCCAAGCACCACACCCTCTCCGGTTCGGTAAAGCAAGAAGTACTGAAAACCATTAATCAGTGCCGCGCTAACCAAAAGCACGACAATGCCGATAGCCAAGTTGTTGAAGTCCTTGCCGGCTTCAACCGCAGAGATAACCTGACCCATCAAAAGCGGCTGGCCCAAAGAGAGCAGCGAGGTAAAGATCGAGAGAACGAGGGCAACGATGAGTGCTTTTTTGTGATCGACGAGGTAGGGGGTGAGGTCGCTTAGTTTTGCCCTTGGACCCTTGTATTCTCTGGATCTTGGGTTCTCGGTTGGGTCGCGGTAGTCGCTCAAGTTACGCCTCTAGTCTGATCATTGGGTCACCAAAGATTGCCTCGTTGAGCAGGTAGTTCAGCTCTGGAAAAGCCAGTGCTCGGGTATACGAGGTGTTCAATGTGAACCTCTCATAATCTAACCCTTCAATAACCTCAAAAACCCTGGCATCAGAAACTGTGAGGAACATCAAAGTTGTATTGGCAACCCTGGGGAAGTCTCGGTAAACCTTGCCGCAACCAAAACCAAAAACCCTGATCGCCAAATCAGCTTCCGCTGGCGAGCACTTTCGTATCAGGCCTTGATCTTGGATCTTTACCTTGGAACGAAGTTCCGCTCGCTTTTCCCAAATTTGAAAACAGGTTCGCAGGTCATTGTTTGTGCCTATTCGTTCACCGGTGTCAGTTACGTAATTCACTGCGACATCTTGATCTGAAATTAGGTGGAAGCGAGGATCAAGCCGATTCTGAACGGACCACTTTCGCCAGGATCTGGGCACCAGGAAAGCTATGTAGTCACTTTGATTTGCGGCGTGATTGAAAAACGGAATCGAGAGCGAGTTGTTGCGACCAAATGGCGGATTCGAGACGGTAACCAGATTCTGACCATTTGGCCTGTAGGTGAGAAAGTCCGCTTGGGCAACGGATGGGTGTTTCGGGTAAAGGTCAACGGCTTCGATATCTTTTGCACCAAGTCGTCCAAGGGCCTCGATAAAAGCACCATTGCCCCCGGCCGGTTCCAGGAAAGTGTGCTCGATGCCGGTAATTGCAACTAAGCGGGAGCTGAGTTCAAAAGCTAAGTCTCTCGGGGTGTAGTACTGCTCCACCCCGGTCTTTCGACGATTACCCAGCTTCTCCATGTGAGAAAGATATCAAGCTTTGTTGGAACGCCGTGCCAATCGGCCTACGCATCCAAACTACTTTCCAGAAAGCCTTGCTTTAGCGGTGTTGCGAGCCCCTGATGCGGGCTGCAGATTGCCAACCTTGCCAAAGCCAAAGGGTGGCATATTGACATAAATATTCTCGGTCTTTGACTTATCGATCAGGTAGGTCTCATGCCAGATGCCTACCGAGTCAGACTTCATCGCAAGCTTGTTGTAGGCCTTCCAAGCAGGTAGGTGCTCAGAGTCTTTGGCTTTTGAATAGGCAATTAACTTTTCGGCACTTTCCCAGTACTGAACCAGGATGATGGTTCGAGAAAACCACATCTGATATGACAAGAATCCAAGTTGGCGATTGATGTGCAACTCTTTGAGCATTTTTGGCATGGCTGCGAATACTGGCAACCAATGGTGGAACGCCAGCCAATTGTTTATTCGCATGCCGATTAGAAAGAGAACAAAGTCCCCTTCCGGCACAGCCGTTAATCGCTCTTTACTTATCTTCGCCATGGAGACCCAATCATTGTTTGATAACAACACTAGGGCCCATGACAGATCAAGGGGCCAACAGTTTCCACAGGCCCTTGAAATTGACTTGCCAAACACGACATTCGTGGTGATCAAATACCTTCCTTGCATTTGGTAATCTGAAACGCTGACCTGATTTGGGCCTGAAATGGAGACAAAGTTGTCGAAAAGTGTTGAGCGCGAAGCCGTAATCCGCGCTCGTTCTCTAACTAAGAAGTACAAAGATTTTGTGGCTGTCGACGGTATCGACTTTGACGTCTACCGCGGAGAGTCCTTTGGGCTCCTAGGGCCTAATGGTGCTGGTAAGTCCACCACCATGAAGATGATCACCTCAGTTTCTCAGCGCACCTCGGGTGAGCTAACGATTTTGGGCAAAGAGCCAAACAACCAAGGTCCAGAGATTCGCGCCCACCTTGGAGTTGTGCCACAGAAAGACATGCTGGACCGCGAGCTAAAGGTCTGGGAAAACCTAGTTACCTACGGCCGCTACTTTGGCTTGCCGCGCAAGTGGCTAAAGACCAAGGTCGACGAGCTATTGGAGTTTGCGCAGCTCACTGACAAGCGCAACGAGAAAGCCGATGATCTTTCCGGTGGTATGCAGCGCCGCTTGGCCATCGCCCGCGGTCTGATTAACGAGCCAGAGATTTTGTTGTTGGATGAGCCAACCACTGGTCTTGACCCACAGGCCAGACACATTCTTTGGGACCGATTGTTCCGTCTAAAAGAGCAGGGCGTTACCTTGGTGCTCACCACCCACTACATGGATGAGGCCGAGCAGCTTTGCGATCGCATCATCGTGATGGACAAGGGCAAGATTATGGCGGAGGGTTCACCGGCCGAGCTGATTCGCGACTACTCCTCTAAGGAAGTAGTTGAGCTTCGTTTCGGTACCGACAAAAACGAGATCGTTGCCAAGGAGCTTGAAGGTCGCGGCGACCGCATTGAGCTTTTGCCAGACCGCATCTTGATCTACACCGAAAAGGGTGAAGCGCTTCTAAGTTCAATCGTTGATTCCGGTCTCAAGCCTGTGACCTCTTTGGTTCGCAGATCCTCACTTGAGGATGTTTTCTTGCGCCTAACCGGTAGGACGTTGGTCGACTAATGTCCCTCGAATTCAAGCCCGGTAGTGCGGTAGATCCAAATCGCGCAGTGCGATTTGGCGCTTGGCGAGTAGCCGAGTACCGCTTCTACTCAATGAGCAAGTGGATGGGTTCGGTCATCGCCTTTGGCCTGGGTAACCCAATCCTGTACTTGATTTCTGTCGGTCTGGGAATTGGCGCATTGGTTGATGCCAACACTGGTGGCGGTGGCGTTTTAGGTGTTCCATATATCCAATTTGTAGCTCCAGCACTTTTGGCATCAGCTGCAATTCAGGGCGTGATGGATGAAGTTACCTTCCCAACTATGGACGGCTTTGTTTGGGACAAGCTTTTCTTTGCCATCAATGCCACGAGTGTTTCGGCAAGGCAAATCGCAGACGGAGTCATGATTGTTGCGCTGGGTAGGGGATTGTTCACAACCCTGATGTATCTGGGCGTGCTGCTAGCTTTCGGTGCGGTTCCGCTCACAAGCGTTATCCCTCTGCTGCTTACCTCTATGTTGGCCGGCTGGGGCTGGGCATCTGTCATGCTTGCGATTACCGCACGGCTTGAGCGCGATGAGGGCTACTTTGCTCTTATTGGCCGTTTCGTAATTGCCCCGATGTTCCTATTCTCTGGAACCTTCTACCCGCTTGAGCAGATGCCAATCTTCTTGCAGCCTTTGGGTTGGATCTCGCCACTTTGGCACTCGGTTCAGCTAGGTCGCCATCTTTCCTACGGCATGGAGCTTGCCGATGGCATGCTCTTTGTCCACCTGGGATACCTTGCGCTGTTGGGCATTATCGGCATGCGTTTTGTGTATCCAAAGTTTAAGGAGCGTTTGTCTCGATGATTACTCAAGCTTTGGTTACACAGGCTGTTGCGATCGCCGAAAGGCGAGCAAAGCGCTCAGGAGCATCGACGTACTCCGGTCGAGCGACGGTCATTATTGAGCGCGCTTTATACGCGGCGAAAAGCTCAAACTGGCTCATTATTGTCTCCGGCTTTGTTGAGCCGGTGCTGTACCTCATGGCCTTTGGCTTTGGTATTGGGCAGCTAATTGGAGACATTCAAGACGGCAGCGGCAACCCTGTCAGCTACGCGGCCTACATCGCACCAGCGCTACTGGCGACCAGTGCCATGAACGGTGCGCTGTATGACGCCACCTGGAACGTCTTCTTCAAGATGCACTTTGGCAAGGTCTACCAGGTCATGCTTTCTAGCTCTTTGGGCCCAATGGATGTTGCCCTAGGAGAGATTTCTTGGGCGCTAATTCGCGGTGCTACCTACTCGATTGGTTTCATGGCGATTGTTACCCCGCTGGGTCTGGTTACTAGCGCTTGGGGCTTGCTGGCGATTCCAGCTGCGACACTAATTGCTTTTGGTTTTGCATCGGTTGGTATGGCAATCACCTCGTACATGAAGAACTTCCAGCAGATGAACTGGGTGAACTTCTTCCTGCTTCCAATGTTCTTGTTCTCGGGAACGTTCTTCCCGGTGAGCGTCTACCCAGAGTGGATTCAGATGGTCGTAAAGGCACTGCCACTTTGGCAAGGAGTTGACCTAGTTAGATCGCTAATGCTTGGAATCATCGACATCAGCGTCTTGGGACACATCGCCTACTTTGTGGTGATGATTGCGCTTGGTTTGAGTTTCACAACCGTGAGGCTTAGAGCTTTGTTTATGCGGTAATTACCAAAAGACCGCAAGCACCACGTTCAAAATAGTAAGCAGACCGATTGCGCCAAATACTTTGGCCGATACGGTCTGCTTCTTTTTGTAGTGAATAACCAAGATCAGGATCACGGTCACAATGAGTGACTTGACGCCGATCTTCATGTGGTTTAGCTCGTCGTCCCACGCCATCACGGCCATCCACTCGCGCACACCAACGAGCAATAGTCCGGTTAGAAGCATCGTCCAAGCACCGTGAACCATTGCTGGCACGATTACCGCTAGCCCCTTGCCCATAGCCTTCATCTGAGTTAAGAAGCCGCCCAGTAGGGAAGCAAGACCGATGAAGTGAAGAACTACGAGGGAGTGAAGAATAAATTCAGCTGTTGGTTGCATGGATTTGACTCTAGCGGGTTAGAAAGTGAATTCCGCGACGATTTCGCCGTCAAGGATTTCACCGGTTTCGACGAATCCAAGTTTCTTGTAGAAAAGGGAAGCGTTGCCTTCTTTGGGAGCCCAGCAAACCAAGACCCTTGGGCAACCCATCTCACGATATCGATCAAGCACTGCTTCAACCGCGAATCGTCCTACGCCATAGCCTTGGTGAGATTTGTCGACGAGCAACCGCCAAAGCCACGCATCTTTTTGCTGCTCGGTCGGGTCAGCACACATTACGAATCCTGCTGGAATTGAGTCACGAAGGACTCCTCTTATCCAGGGCAGCGGTGGGCCATTGTTGTAATCAGGAGGGAACAGTGCGTCTGCATAACTTTGAGCGACGGTTGAGACCAGGCCCGTTTGTGATTCTGAAACCTCTAAGTGCAAGAACTCTCTGGCTCTTTGATTGAGCTCAATGAGTTCGAGGCGACTGGTTGGCATAAGTCTTAGTACCTAGATTGCGAAGTCTCTATTTTAGGTTGGCCATGGTCAAAGCAGCTTGAACCGCTTCCTTGCCCTTGTCTTCCTTGGAGCCTTCAAGGCCCGCTCTTGCAAGAGCTTCGCCTTCGTTATTCACGGTCAGCAGTCCAAATCCAATTGGGACGTCATAGTCCAGCTGAACCCTGGTCAACCCCTCGGTCGCAGCATTGCAGACGAAGTCAAAGTGAGGGGTTTCACCCTGGATTACAACCCCAAGAGCAATGATTGCCTTGGCACCGCGCTCGGCCGCCCACTTTGCTGCCAACGGCAACTCGAATGCCCCTGGAACGGTCTGCTGGATGACTTTGGTGGCTCCAGATGCCTCAAGCTCGCGAAGAGCTCCGGCAACTAGGCCGTCCATAATTTGGGTGTGCCAACTGGTAGCAATTACGTATATCTTTTTGCCCGCTGCGTTTGAGCGCAGTTCGGGAGCGCCTGATCCACTCACGGTTACAGGTTAGCTGGTAATTGGTGTCCCATGCGCTCGCGCTTTACCTGCAGGTAACCGGTGTTCTCTGCAGCAAGACCTACAACTAAAGGCACGGTCTCGTTTACAGGAATGCCAGCCTCAACCAAGAAGCTGCTCTTAGCTGGGTTGTTGGTCATTAGTCGCACGCTCTTGATGCCTAGGTCGTGCAAGATGGCAACTGCTGCGCCGTACTCGCGAGCCTCGGAAGGAAGACCCAGGGCAAGGTTGGCATCGACGGTGTCGAGACCCTTCTCCTGAAGTGCGTAAGCCTTTAGCTTGTTTAGAAGTCCAATACCGCGACCCTCTTGGCCACGTAGGTAAATAACCACGCCACCGTTTGGGTCTGCGTTTGCAGCGTCCATGGCAGCCTCTAGCTGTGGGCCGCACTCGCACTTGAGTGAGCCAAATGCCTCGCCGGTGATGCACTCGGAGTGCAGGCGGACAAGTACGTTCTCGCCGGTTGGGTTACCGGAAATCAATGCCACGTGGTCGGCAGTAGTTTCAACGTCGTAGTAGCCGCGGAGTCTGAAGTCTCCGTGGGTGGTTGGAACGTTAGCTTCGGCCTCAAATCGGATGCGGTTGGCAGGCTGAGTCTGCTTCACTTCGCGACGCGATAGATGGTCCTTTAGGTTTGCAATGGTGGTCATAGGTAGTTCAAACCGCTTAGCGGTATCCAATAATTCCCCAAAACGCATCATTGTTCCGTCATCGTTAACCATTTCGGCCATTAGAGCCACCGGTTGAAGGCCCGCTAGGCGCATTAAATCAACTGCAGCTTCGGTGTGACCGGGGCGTTCTAGCACTCCACCTGGCTTTGCGCGCAGTGGAATTACGTGCCCTGGGCGAAGCAAAGATTCAGCTTTTGAGTTTGGGTCTGCAAGGACTCGACCGGTCAGCGCACGCTCGGCAGCGCTGATTCCGGTTGAGGTTCTGCTGGCAGCATCAACGCTCACGGTGTAGGCGGTCTGGTGAGGATCCTTGTTGTTTACCCACATCAACGGCAATTCCAGCTGGTTGGCGCGATCTCTGCTCATTGGTGCGCAGATGTAACCAGAGGTGTAGCGAATCATCCAAGCCAACCACTCCTGGGTGGCAAACTCGGCAGCGATAATTGCATCACCTTCGTTCTCGCGGTCCTCGGCATCCGATACCAAAACCGGCTTGCCAGCCTGCAAGGCGGCAATTACCTCTTCAATGCTTGAAAGTTCACTCATTTGAATTGCAAAAGCCTTTCAATGTGCTTCGCGAGCACGTCTGCCTCAACATTGACCTTGTCGCCCGGGTGCTTGTAGCCCAGGGTGGTCACTTCTAAAGTCTCTGGAATCAGCGAAACAGCAATGTGGTCATCGCCGAGTTCGTTGACAGTTAGTGAGATGCCATCGATGGTGATGGATCCCTTCATCACGACATACTTCATAAGGTCTGCCGGAATTCGAATTCGAACCCAGTCCCAGTTGTCGCTTTTCTCTCGCGAGATGATTTCGCCAACACCGTCAACGTGACCCTGCACGATGTGACCGCCGAAGCGGGTTTCGTGCTGCATCGCACGCTCTAGGTTGATGACATCGCCAACCTTGACCTCACTAAGGCTCGATCGCTTTAGGGTCTCCAGCATTACGTCTGCGGTGAAGGAGGTGCCATCGATTTCCATTGCGGTTAGGCAGGTGCCCGAGCAGCTGATTGAGTCCCCGCGCTTTAGGTCGCTGAGGACCTTGCCGCAGGAGATGGTCAATCGAATGGCATCTGGCTGCTTCTCGATAGCAGAAACTCTTCCAAGTTCTTCAATGATTCCGGTGAACATTAGGCCCTCCTGGCTCTAAGAAATAGATCGTTGCCCAATTGCTGGATCTCAAAAATCTCGAGGCGGTGTGCCTCTGAAATGTTGCCAACTCCAATGTCGGTAAGTGCCGTCTTTGGGCCACCAATTAGCGCTGGGGCTAGGTAAATCTGATACTCATCAACTAAGTTTTCACGCTCAAACTGGCTGGCGAGGGTTGGGCCACCTTCGACCAATAGGTGCTTCACGCCGCGTGCCCACAGGTCGGCAAGGGCATCCTCCAAGTTTCTGGTTTGAAGGTGAATGGTCGGTGCCTTGTCATTCAAAATCTTGCTATCGCCCGGCAGTTCGCTCTCACCAATCACGACGCGAATTGGCTGGTGTTCAAAGTAGCTGCCGTCAGACTTGCGAGCGGTTAGTTCTGGATTGTCGGCCAAAACAGTGCCGGTTCCAACCGCAATCGCATCAATCTGAGAGCGAGTGATGTGGGTGTGCTCACGGGATGCCGGACCCGAGATCCACTGGCTTGTGCCATCTTCAGCAGCATTTCTACCGTCGAGACTGCTCGCCCACTTCAAAGTCACATAGGTTCGCTTGTTGCGGTTAGCAGTTAGCCAAACCCTGAGTTGGTGATCGGCTTCGTGAGACAGCAGTCCTGAAACAACTTCCACGCCTGCTTCGCGAAGTGAATCTGCACCGTTGCCGGAGATGTCTCCCGGATCCTGAGATGCATAAACAACCCGGGAAATTCCAGCGGCAATTAGAGCCTGTGAGCAAGGTCCGGTTCTGCCGGTGTGGTTGCAAGGCTCTAGGGTGACGACCGCGGTTAGGTTGGCCGGTGGATTGCTGCCGTAGGTATCGCTCAGGTCTCTAAGCGCCATGACCTCGGCGTGCGGCGTACCAGCACCTTGGTGCCAACCCTCGGCGATGATGTTTAGGTCTTCATCGAGAATCACAGCGCCAACCTGAGGGTTTACGCCGTGGGCAGGACCGTTTAGGGCAAGTTCGAGTGACCTGCGCATTGCAGGTTCGAATACTTGCTGGTTCATTTCGCCCTCTCGGTAATCACAGACCGCGGGCGCGCGAGAAAAACGGGTGCACAGCACCCATGTTCTTCTCCCATCCGGACTTTAACCGTCGGTACCGGAATTTCACCGATTCAACCGCCTGAGGTCATTTAGCTGGCTGCCAAACTCCCAGTCGGGTCGCGGACTATAACCGCCGGCTCAGATTTTCACTGACCCCGAAGAACTGTGTTACTTAGAACAATACTGCTTTTGGCTAGAAAATTCCTTGGCGCTATGGGCGCACAAAGCCCAGCTTGTCGTAAACATCCGAAAGCGTGCGCTCAGCAATTTCATTGGCCTTCGCTGCACCCTGAGCCAACAGTCGATCTAGCTCTGCCGGATCTGCCAATAGCTCTTCGGCTCTCAGGCGAATTGGATCTAGGGTGGCAACCACGGCATCTGCAACTGCAGTCTTTAGCGCTCCATAGCCTTGGCCCTGAAGTGAGGCAGTAAAAGACTCAATGCTGTCGCCTGTGATTGCGCTATAAATACCAATCAGGTTTGAAACGCCAGGCTTGGCTTCGCGGTCAAAGCGAATCTCGCCATCGGTGTCGGTAACGGCACTCTTGATCTTCTTGGCAATCGCGGTTGGCTCGTCCATTAGGTTCACAAGGCCCTTTGGATCTGCTGCGGATTTAGACATCTTCGCGGTTGGCTCTTGAAGGTCATAAATCTTGGCGGTTTCCTTGAGGATGTGAGCCTCTGGAATCTCAAAAGTCTTGCCGAAGCGAGAGTTGAACCTGGTTGCTAAGTCTCTGGTTAGCTCTAGGTGCTGACGTTGGTCTTCACCAACCGGAACTGCCTTTGGCTGGTAAAGCAGGATGTCTGCTGCCTGCAAGATCGGGTAGGTGAACAATCCAACGGAAGAGTTGTCTGCCCCACCTTTTTGACTCTTGTCTTTGAACTGAGTCATTCGGCTTGCCTCACCAAAACCTGTGATGCAGTTCAAAACCCAAGCCAGCTGAGCGTGAGCAGGAACGTGAGACTGAACAAAAAGCGCTGACTTACTAGGGTCGATTCCGGCTGCAATATATTGCGCTGCGGTGCGTCGAGTGTTTTGACGAAGTTCGCTTGGGTCCTGCGCGACGGTGATGGCGTGTAGGTCAACAATCACGTAGTAGGCGTTGAAGTCATCCTGCATCTTTACCCACTGGGTAAGCGCACCAAGGTAGTTGCCGAGGTGAAGGCTTGCAGCGCTTGGCTGCATTCCCGAGAGCAGGTTTGGCTTTGTCATTTTTGTCCTACAGGTCGTATTCGACGTTCACGGGTGTGTGATCGGTCCAACGGGTGTCATAGCTTGGAGCTCTATCAACCCGATAATTCTGCCCCTTTTCCGCAAGCTTTGGGGTAGCTAGTTGGTAATCGATTCGCCAGCCGGCATCGGTGTCAAACGCCTGTCCGCGGAATGACCACCAGGTGTATGGACCAGGCACCCCTGGGTGCGCTGCTCTTCCCATATCCACCCAGCCCTGGTTGGCAAAGCCATCAAAATAGGCGCGCTCCTCCGGTAGGAAGCCGGCATTTTTTAGGTTGCCCTTCCAATTTTTGATATCAAGCTCGGTGTGACCAACATTCAGGTCGCCAACCACGACCGCGTAATCACGGTTTTCAATCAGCCACTGCATGCGCTCGGACATGGCATTTAGAAACTTGTACTTCTCAACCTGCTTCGGGGTGTCCACTTCGCCGGAGTGAACATAGACACTCACCACGGTGAAGATTCCGCTGGGGGTTTCAAAATCGGCTTCGATCCAGCGACCAGCGGAGTCAAACTCGTCTGGCCCAAGATTCACCCTCACCTCTAGTGCTGACTGCTTGGAGAGGATTGCTACGCCAGCTCGCCCTTTGGCGGTTGCTTCGTGGTCGTAGATGTTCCAACCACTTGGGATCGCGATTGGACCGTCAACCGCAAGAGCTAGTAGCTCACCCTGTGGTGCGCGCACTTCTTGCAGGCAAAGGATGTCCGGGTCGGCTTCTTTGAGCCACTGGGCCATCGACTTCTTTGCGGCCGCTCTAATTCCGTTGACGTTAACTGTGGTGACTTTTAGCACTAGATAGTTATCCAAATCTCTTCGCCGCGAATTTCCAGGCCAATCTTTCCAAGCGCACTCTTCGCGGGCCCAGCAATTGCCATCCCCGACTCTGGGTCGAAACGAGCTCCGTGGCAGCCGCAGGCAATCTCATTGTTCTCGATGCCGTTTACTATGCAACCGGCATGGGTGCAGGTTGCGTTGAAGGCCTTGAAGGTACCCGGCTTTGTTTGAGTCACCAAAACCGTAATCGTTTGATCAACAGGAAACTTTGTTCCGCCGCCAACGGGGACTTCGGAGACTTGTCCAAGCAAAACCTCGCCGGAAACTGGGGGAGCGCTGCTAGTTACTGGAGCGGACTCATCAGCCGCTGTGCAGGAACTTAGAGTGAAAGCACCAGCGACCGCCATCGAGCCAAGAGCTGCTCGACGACTTAGGCTCACGGCTTTCCGCGCAGGATGGCCTGCTTGACCTCTGCGATGGCCTTAGTGATTTCAATTCCACGAGGGCAAGCCTCGGTGCAGTTGAAGGTGGTGCGGCAGCGCCAGACACCCTCTTTGTCATTCAAGATGTCGATGCGCACCTGCGCACCTTCGTCTCTGGAGTCAAAGATAAAGCGGTGGGCATTCACAATCGCAGCTGGTCCAAAGTACTGACCATCGGTCCAGAACACTGGGCAGCTGGTGGTGCAGGCAGCACACAAAATGCACTTGGTGGTGTCGTCGTAGCGAGCACGGTCCTCAGGGGACTGCAGGCGCTCCTTCTCAGGCTTGTCAGATGCAATCAAGAATGGGTTTACATCCTTGTATGCCTGGTAGAACGGGTTCATGTCGACAATTAGGTCCTTCTCAACCGGAAGGCCCTTGATTGGCTCGATGTAAATCGGCTGCGAAATGTCTAGATCCTTTATCAGGGTCTTGCAGGCTAGGCGGTTGCGACCGTTGATACGCATTGCATCCGAACCACACACGCCGTGAGCACATGAGCGACGGAAGGTCAAAGAGCCATCCTGCTCCCACTTGATCTTGTGTAGGGCATCTAGCACGCGGTCGGTGCCAAACATCTCGACGTCGTAGTCAACCCACTTCGGCTCGGTGTCGTTCTCTGGATCGAAGCGACGAACGATGAGGGTCACCTGGAATGAGGCTACTTCTGCGATCTTCGGCTGAGACATTAGTACTTGCGCTCCATCGGCTGGTAGTTGGTAATGACGACTGGCTTCCAGCCGAGCTTCATGTTGGTTCCGGTTGCCTTGTCGATCTTGTCAATCTTGTAGGCCATCGAGTGAACCATGAACTTCTTGTCATCGCGATCTGGGAAGTCCTCGCGGAGGTGAGCTCCACGAGATTCGCGGCGCTCGCGGCAGGTGATAACAGTTACCTCGGCAAGATCCAACAGGAAGCCAAGTTCTACGGCTTCTAGTAGGTCGGTGTTGAAACGACGACCCTGGTCCTGAATCGAGATGTTCTCGTAGCGCTTGCGAAGCTCCATGATCTTGTCGAAGGCTTCCTGCAAGGTCTCTTCGGTGCGGAATACCTGGGCGTTCTTGTCCATAGTCTCCTGAAGCTCCTTGCGAAGCTGCGCAACCTTTTCCTTGCCCTTGGCCTTGCGAACCTTCTCCAGCATTGCAACTACCTCATCGGCAGCATCTTCTGGAAGTGGGACCTGCTTGGCAGTCTTGGCGTACTCGACCGCGTAGCGGCCAGCACGCTTACCGAAGACGTTGATGTCCAGCAGCGAGTTGGTTCCTAGACGGTTTGCACCGTGAACCGACACACAAGCACATTC
>JBEGUQ010000017.1:0-13936 GCA_041178805.1 Actinomycetota bacterium | reverse complement strand
GCCTACCCGCTGATTGTGCTGCTTGCCGCTCTGTTCAGCTGGAGCGTGTTCAGCCCTAAGACTCACCCTTACGGACTTGTCTTCAAAAAACTCGTTCGCCCTCGTCTTGCGGCACCAAGGGAGCTAGAAGACTCTCGCCCACCGCAGTTTGCACAGAAGGTTGGTCTGGGATTTGCCCTGTTGGGACTGGTTGGATTTTGGTTCGCACCAGTACTGGTTGCAGTGAGCGCTGGCTTTATCTTCTTTGCGGCTTTCCTAAACGCATTTTTCAACTTCTGCCTAGGTTGCCAAATGTATTTGGGGCTAAAGCGCTTTGGACTCGTTCGCTAGTTTGATTGCCTTACGGATTGACTTGCGGGCTAGTTTGCGGTCACCGGACGCTTCGTAGCACTCCCCAAGGCGAAACCAAAGCTCCCAGTTCGATAGATCTTTCGATACCAAGGCTTTGATGCGCTCAAATTCCTGCTGAGCACTTTCTTTGGTTGGCTTTCCGCTTGGGCGAATTTCAAATTCGAGTTGTGGCTGAGTGTTGGTGCGAGCAAGTCTTTCGGCATCCACGCCAAATTTGATTTCGGTCAGAATCGCCCAGGCGGCAACCAACGGCAGAACCAAAAGGGCTACACCCATTGCCTTTGCAACCAAGCTCGCATCGAGTAGCAGCAAGATGGCCTTTTGGCCGAGTAAAACAACATAGATAACTGCCAAAGCGGCCATTACCAAGGCCCAGATTTTTGCTGACACTAGTTCGCTACGACCTGATCAAGTCCAACCGTTAGGCCCTTGGCATTTTGGGCGAAGGCGATACATAGGCGAATGCCTTCGGCATAGGCGTGGTGCGAAGAAACTTCGTGAGAGATGGTCAAAATCTCATTCCCCGCTCCAAAAATTACGTCTTGCTTGGCCGATACTCCCTGGAGGCGTAGCGAGTGAATTGGCACACCAGCAACTACCTGTCCGCGAGCCGGTTGATCTACTCCCGGAATCAGTGGCTGAACCATGCCTTTGCGGGAAGCCGCAATTTGCTCAGCGGTTCTCACTGCCGTGCCAGAAGGTGAATCGACCTTGCCGGCGTGGTGAGCTTCTACGATTTCGATGGAGTCGAAGAACTTGGCAGCCTGAACCGCAAACTGCTGAGCCAGCATCGAACCGATTGAGAAATTAGGTACCACAATCGCTGCGGCGTTTGGGTGCTCAGACAGCAACTTAACCAATTCCGCCAGGTGGATTTCGCTCCAACCAGAGGTGCCGACAACTACCTTGAGGTCGTGCTTGATTGCGTACTCAACTACCTTCGGGCTGACCTCAGGAAGCGTGAAATCAACCACCACATCTGCGCCCAGCATTTGTGAAAGATCGGATTTTGAGCTCAAGGCAGCGTGCAGCTTGAGGTTGGCATCGGAATCAATAAGTTGCAGCGCGAGGCTGCCCATTCTGCCGCTTGCGCCTACTACCGCTACTGAGATCATGCTGATAAACCTATCAAGCTAATTCTTGAAGTTGTTCAAGTCCTTCGCCGACCGCAATTAGTGACGATGGCGCGGTAATGATTCGTTGGGCAATCTGCTGCACGTCAGAACGCGTCACCGAACGGAATCGCTCCATGACCTCTGATACCGAGAGGTACTCCCCGGTGCCAATCTCGGCCGAGAGCAGGCGGTTCATGCGCGCAATTGAGCTCTCATAACGAAGGGCAAGGCCACCGGTGATATTTCCCAGCGCTAGATCGTATTCCGCTTGAGTAACACCGTTGTCTGCAAGCTCCTGGAAGATCTCCCACATCAGCTTGGTCACTACAACCGCATTTTCCGGATTGGTGCCGGCGTAGATGCCGTAGTAACCGGCATCGGCATAGCCCTGCTGGTATGAGTAAGTCGAGTATGCCAAGCCGCGCTCTTCGCGAATTGCTTGATAGAGCCTGGATGACATTCCACCACCCAAGATGGTGTTCATGATTCCCAGGGCATACCTTGCGTCATCGTTTCCGCGGATGCTCTGGAAACCGAGAAGAACGTTGGCCTGCGCCACATCCTTTTCGATGAATCTAAACTTTTCTGCCTCACCCAATGGCGCATCAAACTGGGCGCGACGCTCATTAGGGGTTGATACTCCATGCCAGTCCACTCGAGCGAGCTCTGCGTTCACAAGCTCAACAACCTGCTCGTGGCTGGCACCACCAGCGACGCTGATGACCAGGTTCTCTGGACGGTAGTGCTTTAGGTAGTGCTCAAACACCGAATCACGATCAACTGCGTTGATGGTGTCTGGGGTGCCGCCGATTGGACGACCAAGTTCGTGGTCTGGCAAAAGCGCTTCGGCTAGCGCTTCATGGGCGACATCTTCGGGATCGTCGTCGTTCATCGCAAGCTCTTCAAGGATTACAGTGCGTTCGACGGTGAAATCTGAATCGTCGATTCTTGCCGAGGTGAACATGTCCACCAACAGATCCATAGCCAAAGGCAAAGCGGAGTTCTGAACCCGAGCGTAGTAACTGGTGTATTCCTTGGCGGTTGCGGCATTGGAAGAGCCACCAACCGAATCAAAAGCTACCGAGATGTCTTTCTGACCGCGACGCTTGGTGCCTTTGAACAGCAAGTGCTCTAAAAAGTGAGTCGAGCCAAAATGCCCGCCGGTCTCATCTCGCGAGCCAACTGCAACGGAAGCCGAAAGCGCAACCGAAGGTGCACCCGGGACTTCTTCGGTCAAAATGCGAACACCGCTGGGCAGCACCGAGCGAGAAACCCGGGCTGCCTCAGCGGTGAACGACTGTGACTTATTTAGTTCGAAGAGCAATGCTTACTCTGCTTCCGCAGCGCTTTCTTCGCCCTCAACAACTGGGGAAAGCGATAGCTTGCCGCGGTCATCGATCTTGGTGATCTCTACCTGAAGCTTCTGGCCAACCTCGAGTACGTCTTCGACGTTCTCGACGCGCTTGCCGCCAGAGATCTTCTTGAGCTCTGAAACGTGTAGCAGGCCGTCCTTACCAGGCATTAGCGAGATGAACGCACCGAAGGTAGCAAGCTTCACGACGGTACCTAGGAAGCGCTCACCGATCTCAGGAACGTGTGGGTTAGCAATGGCGTTAATCGCAGCCTTTGCAGCCTCAGCACTCTGACCATTGGTTGCACCAATGTAAACGGTTCCGTCATCCTCAATCGAGATGTCAGCTCCGGTGTCTTCCTGGATCTGGTTGATCATCTTGCCCTTTGGACCAATGACCTCACCGATCTTGTCGATAGGGATCTTCACCGCGATAACGCGAGGAGCGTAAGGAGATAGCTCGTCTGGCTCGTCGATCGCCTCCAGCATCACGTCAAGGATGTAGTTTCTAGCTTCCTTGGCCTGAGTAAGAGCTCCGGCAAGAACCGAAGCTGGAATTCCATCCAACTTGGTGTCTAGCTGAATAGCGGTTACGAACTCGCGAGTACCGGCAACCTTGAAGTCCATGTCTCCCAGTGCGTCTTCTGCACCCAGGATGTCGGTCAATGCTGCGTACTGAACCTTGCCGTCAACGGTGTCTGAGATCAGACCCATTGCGATACCAGCAACTGGTGCACGAAGTGGCACACCAGCGTTTAGTAGCGAAAGGGTTGAAGCACAAACCGAACCCATCGAGGTGGAACCGTTTGAGCTAAGAGCCTCGGATACCTGACGAATTGCGTATGGGAAGTCCTCACGCTTTGGTAGAACTGGCACAAGTGCACGCTCTGCCAATGCTCCGTGACCGATTTCGCGACGCTTTGGAGAACCAACGCGACCAGTCTCACCGGTGGAGTAAGGAGGGAAGTTGTAGTGGTGCATGTAGTGCTTTGAGGTCTCTGGGGTCAAAGCGTCTAGCTGCTGCTCCATCTTCAGCATGTTCAAGGTGGTGACACCAAGAATCTGGGTCTCTCCGCGCTGGAAGATTGCTGAACCGTGGGTGCGAGGGATGACTGCAACCTCTGCATCTAGTGCACGAATGTCGCGAAGACCACGACCATCGATACGGATGCCCTCCTTTAGAACACGAGTACGCATGACCTTCTTGGTCACGGACTTGTATGCGGCGGAGAACTGTGGCATCTGCTCTTCGGATAGAACTGAAACCAGCTCCTCCTTGACCTTGGCCTTTAGAGCGTCGTCCTGCTCCTGGCGCTGCTGCTTGTCGGCGATCTGGTAGACGCGAGCAAGCTCGGTCTCAGCTACCTTTGCAACCGCTGCGTAAACCTCGTCAGAGTAAGGCAAGAACACTGGGAAGTCTGCGGTTGGCTTAGCGGCCAACTTGGCAAGCTCAACCTGAGCGCGAACCAATTCCTTGATGAATGGCTTTGCTGCCTCTAGACCCTGAGCAACGATCTCCTCGGTAGGAGCAATTGCGCCAGCAGCGATTAGGTCCATCGAACCCTCGGTAGCCTCAGCCTCAACCATCATGATTGCAACGTCTTCCTTGCCATCTTCGATGACAACGCGACCTGCAACAACCATGTCGAATACAGCCTTCTCAAGCTGCGAGTACTTAGGGAATGCAACCCACTGGCCATCGATAAGTGCAACGCGAACACCGGCAACTGGGCCAGAGAACGGAAGACCAGCAAGCTGGGTAGACATTGAGGCTGCGTTGATTGCAACTACGTCGTAGAGCTCGTCTGGCTCGATAGACATAACGGTTACAACAACCTGGATCTCGTTACGAAGACCATCAACGAATGATGGGCGAAGTGGACGGTCGATTAGACGAGCAGCCAAGATAGCTGCGGTCGATGGGCGACCCTCACGACGGAAGAATGAACCTGGGATCTTTCCAGCTGCATACATACGCTCTTCAACGTCGATGGTTAGCGGGAAGAAGTCGAACTGGTCCTTTGGCTGCTTTGATGCGGTGGTTGCCGAAAAGAGCATGGTCTCTTCGTCAATGTAAACCGCTGCGCTACCGGCTGCCTGCTGGGCTAGACGCCCGGTCTCGAAGCGGATTACGCGCTTGCCGTGCTTGCCGTTGTCAATGATTGCTTCTGTTGCTTTGATTTCTGGGCCTTCCATGGCCCCTCCTTTTCCTCAGCGCACGCGAAACGTCAACTTGCAATTGCAAGCTTGCTGCGTACTGGAGAAGGCCGATTGGCCTTATGAAGTGCTGGTCGTCAGTAAAAACATCTGGGGCGGATGACCCAAAGATTTCCACCGAGGACCCGCCTTCGCGAACTCCTAGGTAAAGCCTAACAACCAAAGAGCAAAATGCCTAGGAAATGCAAGACCCCCGAACACACTGTGTCCGGGGGTCTTGGCGTAAAACCGAAATTATCGACGAAGGCCTAGGCGCTCGATTAGTGAACGGTAACGTGCGATGTCAACGTTCTGTAGGTAACCGAGTAGACGGCGACGCTGACCAACAAGTAGCAACAATCCGCGACGGGAGTGGTGGTCGTGCTTGTGGTCCTTTAGGTGCTCGGTAAGGTCAGCAATGCGGCGGCTGAGCACAGCAATCTGAACCTCAGGAGAACCTGTGTCGCCTGGCTTAGTGGCGTATTCCTCGATGATTTGGGTCTTTACGGCTGCATCTAATGCCATTGCTTTTTCCTTTCCCTCGCTGCGCGGTGCCTGAAACAGGGAGTTTCAAGCTCTCTTTATCCGCGGCCGTTACACGGCAACCTGAGAAGTCTAGGGATAAAAAG
This sequence comes from Actinomycetota bacterium, assembly GCA_041178805.1. Lineage (GTDB taxonomy): Bacteria > Actinomycetota > Actinomycetes > Actinomycetales > Microbacteriaceae > Aquiluna. Next base: position 8,294 of record JBEGUQ010000017.1, on the reverse strand, counting down.
CAATTTCGTCTAGGCGGTGGTTCCCTCGTCCACCGAAGAAAGCGGCGTTGGCTCGACATATTTGTTGCCGTCATAGAAAGAACGTGATGGTTTGAGAGCAAAAATCGTGTGAATCACAAAGACGGCAAAGCCCAAAGCAAAGATTGGCGCGACCAGGAAGATGATCGACATCATCAACTCGAGAGGGATATCTTCAACGCTTGGCATCTCGGTGTCGGAGTAACTGGTTCCTATTGCAACAAGGCCGATAATCGCAAAAATCGAATACGCTGCCGGAACCAAAAGCAGAAGCAGCCACTTAGCGCTAAATCCTGCGTCGCGGAACCTTCTCGCAGTGACCGCAAGTCCAGGAACAAACAGCACGATGTTCGCGATGGTGGTTAGCGGCGTCGGCGCGCTCAACGTGGACTGCAGGATGGTAGCCAGGTCTTCAGAGTCAACCGGTGTAACCGGCCACATAACACTTTCCAGCGTGCCCAGCACAAGGCTTAGCAAAATTGTGAAGAGTACCCAGTACCAGAACTCAGAGCGCGTGGCCTGGCCCTTGAATTTGGCATAGTTTTTGAAGCCTGAAGCTATTGCGTCTGCGAAGGTCATACCCTCACCCTACTCCGAGAGGATGGCAGACGCTTTTTCAACATCCACAGCTATCTGAGCAATCAGCTCTTCTAAAGAGGAGAACTTTGCCCAACCCCTTACCTGGGCGACAAATTCGCAGGTCACCTCAAGGTCGTAGAGATCCAGGTCGGTACGACCGATTACGTGAGACTCCAGAATCTTTGGTACTTCCCCAACGGTGTCGTTGGTGCCAACCGAGTGAGCAGCCGGATAGCGAACGCCTTCTGCATACAGATAGCCTGCGTAAACGCCATCCCCTGGCAAATACCCTTCGGCGCTTCTGGAAATGTTTGCGGTTGGGAATCCCAAGGTTCGACCAAGCTTTCGGCCATGCTCCACGATTCCGGTGACCTGGTGATTGCGACCAAGTAGCAAACTCGCAACCTCAACCTTGCCAGAATCGAGGATTTCTCTAAGGTCAGTCGATGAGATTTTGCGACCGGCAGCTTGAACGTGCGCAACCTCGCGAACTCTAAACCCAAACTCTGGACCAAACTCTCGAAGGTCATTGATGGTTCCGGTACCGTGACTGCCAAATCTGAAACCTTCGCCAACGAATAACATCTGTGCACCAAGCGGGGCTATCACCTGTTCAATGAAATCTCTTGGGCTTAGGTTCGCAAGCTCTTGGGTGAAGGGAAGGGTTAGCAAAATTTCCACCCCCGCCTCGGTCATCAAAGAAGCCTTTTGCCCTGGTCCCATGATTGGTCTAGGGCAATTTTCAGGATCTAACAGCGCTTTTGGGTGGCGATCGAAAGTGATTACCGCTGGCACCAAACCAGCCTCTTCGGAATACTCCATGAGTTCATGTAGCAGCTGCTGGTGCCCCAGATGAAGGCCATCGAATTTGCCAATTGCGATTGCTGTGCCTGCGGTGTCGCCAGGCAGCTCAGAGGCTTTAGTTATTTCCAGCATGGTGCTTCCTTAGCCAGAGCAATCCAAGGATTGGAAGTAGCAGTGGGATAAAGGCGTAGCCGGCCCCAAAATTTGACCAGACCGATGGGTGAGCAAAGTATGCAGGCAGCGTAAGGCTCAATGTGCCAACCGCAATCACGCCGACCAGCTCAAACCAGATTGTGTAAAGCGCAATACGCTGCCACTTAGCCTCTCGCTTGGGCAGTGAATAGGTGGCAAGTAAATAGACCAGGGCGGAGATCGCAGAAAGCGAGTATGCCAATGGCGCTTGATCGAACTCGCGAATCAGCTGATAGCTAGCCCTAGCGGTAGCGGAGATTGCAAAGATTGCGTATATCGCAATCAGCAGTCTTCCGACACCTAAGGATTGTTTTGGCACCGGATAAGTGTAATTGAGAGCTACTGAGTTACTTCAGCATCCAAGTCAAGGCTTGGGTTGCCAGCGTCAATCAGAGCTGCAGCTGCAATGCGAATATGCTCCGGCAGTGGGGACGAGACGCCGGTTGCAATTACACCCTGAGCGTCTAGACGCAGTAGGTAGCGAGCGGTGTTGCGAAGATCAACTGTGTCCTCACCGCAAAGGCCCATCTTGATGGCATAAACCGGTGCGTATGGCACCAAAGCGTCTACAGCACCTAACAGTGGCTTGGCTTCGTTTTCTTTGTTGTAGCTGAAGTCCACAGTTTGCGCATCGACGTCTTTGATAACGTCAACCTGGGTCCCAGCGGTCTGAATCAAGCGCGCATCAGGAACCACAGAACTTGCTAGATCGCCTGGGATAGTCAAAATATTTGCCAGTGGGTAGCCAGTGGTCAGCGTGCTTGAAAACGCAGTGATTCGAAGCTCACCGTCCGCAAGCGCGTAAATGCTCTCCGACTCAAGACCGGCAACATCTTCGATAAAACTCAAATCCAGATCTGCTCCGGTTTCGCTCTCAAGCCAAAGCTCCATTGCATCCCTTGCAGGACCTAGGGCGGATGGTGAAATGACAATCTCCTGGTCTGGCAAAACCGCGTATTCGTTCAACGAAACAATCGCTGGGTCTGACCAATTAGAAATTGAACCAGAGAAGATTCCAGTCAATGTCGGAGCATCCAAGGTGAGCTCGTAGTTATCGCCGACCATAAAGGTGATAACCGCTGCATCCATGGCCACCGGAACCGTCAGAAAAGGCTCGCACTTAAAGGTCTCGTGGTCGGTAATTTGAATGCCACTTGGAGCCTCTTCAACGATGTTGAGGCTGACCGCGCAAGCGTTAGTGATGCTGTCATTCCAGAAGCTTGATACATCCAGCACAGACTCTGTAACGGAAACATCCACTGAGCTCTCTGGGCAGACAACAGTGCGCTCTGCCAACTCAACCAGAAGGGAGTCAGGCATCGGAGGGTCGCAAGCAGTCAAGGTTGCCAGGATCGCTCCCGACAGTGCAATTGCAGAAACTAAGCGGCGCATTTACTTTCCCTCCAAATGGAACATCTGGGGCACGGTATTACCGCACCCCAGATGTTTTGAATCATTTTTTATTGTATTAGTCGACCTTGGAAACCAGCTTCAGAGCGGTGGTCTGGAACTTGCCAGATAGCGCTACGTAACCGACAGCTGCAGCCTTCGCAGGTGCACAGTCCTTGATGAAGTAGGTCAGGTACTCGCGAACAGCGTCAGCCTTCGCGGTTCCAGCCTTGGTCGGTGCGATTCCGTAAGAAACTAGCGACAGGTTGTAAGCGCCTGGAAGCTTCTTGTTGTAGTCGAATACAACCTCACCGTTGACCTTCATCGAGGTAGCCTCAATGAATGCCTTCGAGTTTGCGATGGTTGGCTTTAGGAACTGGCCAGCACCGTTCTGTAGGTGAGCAATCGCTAGAGCGTTCTTGTTTGCATCCGCTAGGTCGATGTAACCGAAAGAGTTAGCGGTCGACTTGATGGTGGTTGCAACAGCAGAGTTACCGCTTGCACCTACACCAACAACACCGGTTGCTGCAGTCTTGAAAGCGTCGCTGAATGCCCACGCCTTGCCAGCTACCTGCTTTAGATAGTTGGTGAAGTTAGCGGTGGTACCAGAGCCGTCCGAACGGTAAACCGGGGTGATGGTCGCGTCTGGAAGCTTTGCGGTCTTGTTCAAAGCAACAATCGCCTTGTCGTTCCACTTGGTGATCTTGCCTAGGTAGATGTCGCTTACCACTGCTGCGGTTAGGTTTAGGCGGCTAACACCTGCGATGTTGTAAGAGATAGCAATTGGTCCACCTAGTAGTGGTACGTAGGTGAAGTTCTTTGGCTTGGTCTCAGAAGACTTGAAAATGATGTCCGAGCCACCGAAGTCGCTGACACCCTTGCTGTAGTCCGAACGACCAGTGGTTGAACCCTTGGAAACGTAAGTCACCTTGTGTGCGGTGTACGCAGCGGCACACTCGGTCTGAAGTGAAAGGGTGTAGCTAGCACCGGTACCGGTGATGGTCTCTGCAGCCATGGCAGCTGATCCGCTGAATACGGTTGCTGCGATAAGCGCTGCGCCAGCTGAAATGCTGGCGATCTTGTTCAAACGCATTGATTCTCCTTTTAGAAAGTCTTGATGACAGATGTGAGTCTTGAGCTACCTGATTAACCCACCCTGTTCAGGAGGTTAACCAATGGTGAACATCAACCAAATCGTCCATTCACGTACTCGTTGGTGCGGTCGTCCTTTGGACGCAAGAAAACGTTCTCGGTGGTGTCGAACTCGACAACCTCGCCAGGGTTTCCGTTCTCAGAAAGGAAGAATGCGGTTGAGTCAGCAACGCGCTGGGCCTGCTGCATGTTGTGGGTAACAATCACAATGGTCATGGTCTCTTTGAGCTCCAAGATGGTCTCTTCGATACGACGAGTGGATCCTGGGTCAAGCGCTGAACATGGCTCATCCATCAAAAGCACATTCGGATTCATAGCCAAAGACCTTGCTATACACAGACGCTGCTGCTGACCACCGGAGAGTGATAGGGCTGGCTCGGAAAGTCGGTCCTTGACCTCATTCCACATAGATGCTCGCTGAAGCGACTGCTCGACTAGGCCATCGCCGTCATCAATCTTGCGGCCAGATAGCTTCAGACCCGAAAGGATGTTCTCCTTGATGGTCATAGTCGGAAACGGGTTTGGCTTCTGGAACACCATGCCAATGTCGATACGAACATTTACCGGGTCAACTGCCTGGGCGTAAATGTCCTGGCCGTTGAGCAAAACCTGACCGCTAAGTCCAGCACCTGGAATTAGTTCGTGCATGCGGTTTAGGGTGCGGATGAAGGTCGATTTACCGCAACCGGATGGTCCGATCAGGGCAGTTACGTGGTTGTTCTGGAACTGCAAAGAGACATCACGCAGAACGTGGCGCTCACCAAACCAGACATTGATGTCTTTGGTCTCTAGGTGATTGAGGTTGTTCATTATTTCTTTCTCCTCTTTGGCTTTGTACCGACGCGAGTTGCAGAAGCTACACGCGCTCCGACGAACAGGATTCCCACAAAGATCAACAGCACAAGAGCTGCTCCCCAGGCGCGCTGCAAGCTGGTTGCATCGCCTAGGTATAGGAAGTTGTAAATGTAGGTAGGAAGGGTTGCCATTCCGCCTGCCAATGGGTTGACGTTGGTTTCGTTAGCAATAACCGCAGTCAAGATCAGCGGAGCGGTTTCACCAATGATTCGAGCTACGCCCAAAAGCACAGCGGTTACGATTCCAGACTTTGCAGCAGGCAGGGTAACCATAAAGAATGCCTTGTAGCTTGGTGCACCCAGAGCCAAAGCTCCGTTACGAAGTTCACTCGGAACCAATCGCAGCGCTTCTTCAGCAACACGAGAGATGGTAGGCAGCATAAGCGGGATAAGTGCGAGTGACGCCATCACACCCACCTGGCTAGACCAGCCGCTAACAATCAACATTGAGTAGATAAACAAACCTGCAACCACCGATGGCAATCCAGCAAGGGCCTGAAGCAAAGTTCGCACTACTCCCCTGGCTCCATCGCGAGTCTCGGTTAGGTAGACAGCCGTTGCAACAGCAAGCGGAACGGTGATTACCGTGGTGATTCCAGTAATGATTACCGAACCAAGAATCGCGTGACCCGCTCCACCAATTTCAAGCCCGGTGGTTCCAGTTATGTAGCGGTTGTTTTGGTAGATAAAGTGCGGTGAAAGCGCTGCTGCGCCCTCAGAGATAACGCTCCAGATTACCGATGCCAATAGCACGAGCACGAAGGTTGAGAAGAAGAAGGTTACGACCATCAATAGGCCGTCGTTGACGCCCTTGCGACCATAGGAGTAAAACCCCGCCCAAGCACCGAAGGCCAATTGGATTGGCAAGAAAATAGTTAGCAGTGCGGCCATGAAGTCCAGCTGGAGTCCTAGCCAAGCCGCCACAAAGATTGCTGCTGGAACTAGCGATGTGATCCATGATGCAACACGAACTCGGTTACCTAGCTTCGCCCAAGGAGCGGCGTTTTTTGGCCTTGGCTGCGCAAGAGTCTCGGTCATAGCTTCCTCCAAGGCTGGGCCTTTGCAACGATGTAAGAGGCAATCGAGTTGACAATCAAGGTCACCACGAACAGAACGACACCTGCGGCTAGCAGTGCAGAAAGCTCGGTGTCTAGTGCTTCGTTGAAGCGCGCTAGCACTAGTGATGCAACAGCTCCACCGGATGGCTCAAGAATCTTGAACCAGTTGAAATCGTCAAAGGTTAGGTTCAATACGAAGAAGATGGCTACGGTCTCTCCCATTGCGCGACCTAGGGCCAAGAGCACGCCACCGACGATTCCACCGGACGCAGTCGGAAGAATTACCTTGCGGAAAATTGACTCTCGGGTGCCGCCAAGTGCCATTGCACCCTTAATGATTTCCTGATCCATCTGAGAGAAAATCTCTCGGGTGATCGACGCGATGATAGGAACGATCATTACGGCAATTACGAGCGATGCAATAAATGGTGAGCGCAGGAAGATGTCTACCGCGTTGCTAAAAATTGGGATGAAGCCGAGTGCCTCGCTGAGCATCCTGCCCCATTCGGCAGCTACCGGAGAGAAGACTCCCAATCCCCACAGGCCGATCACGATCGAAGGAATGGCAGCCAAAAGGTCTACCACTACGGTTGCAACCTTGGCCACGCCCTGAGGCGCGAGGAATGCGATGAAATAAGAAATAGAAATGGCCATCGGAACCGCAAGGACTACACCTATTGCGGCAATCAACAAGGATCCATAGAGCATTGGTCCCAGGTGGAAGATTTGCGGGTCAGTGGTTGAGTTCCAGCCCGCTCCAAAAATGAAGTTCGCCACACCCTGAGATTCAAAAGCTGGCCATGCTCGAAGCATCAAGAAGAACAGAATTGCGGCTACCAAAACGAATGACGAATAGCCAGCTGCCTTGGCAACTGCAAAGAACACCTTATCCGCGGTGCGAGATGGCTTGCTGCGCAGCTTCAGGCGCTTTGGCGCGACATCGTTCGACATGTTCTCTAGCGTGGAGTCTGCGGGTTGAATTGCCGAGAACAGAAGGTTAACGAAAGGTTAACTGCGAGCGAGAATTACGAGAATGAAACTGGAGTTCCGCTCCAGATTTGCTGCATGCGAACCAGCATCACTGTAACGGTCAAGACACCGGCACCCATCACCACAGTTGACCAGCGATTGCGGTCAATCAAAGCCCAGATTGCAGACGCTACCGGGACCATGAGCGCCACAATCAAATAGCCAAAGAACTCCCAGGTGTCTAGCTTCGCCCGCTCCCCCAAAATCACCAAAGTGATTGATGCAATTAGCTGCATTAGCAATCCGAATTCGCTGCCGGCAACAAGAGCCAGCGAGAAACCAGATGGTTTGCGCCCGATAAGTCCCATTACAACTAGCAATAATCCAGCAACAACGCCGAACCAGAGCTGCGCCTGGTACCACCACTCAACCATTGAAAACCTCCGGAAAAACCACAATTGATTTCAGCTGACTGCCCGCCGGCTCCAGGATTGCAAGAAGTTCAGAGTTCCAAGTGGCAGCAACAACGGAGCTTGCCCCTAGTGAGATCCGCTTGCCGTGGACGATGTCCCGCGCTAGATCGCTGTTGAGCTCCAAAGAATCGAAGAGTTGTTGACTGGCGTCGACCAGAGAAATGGGAACTGGTGTCTTATCCATCTCAGTGGCGTTAGCAAGATCGAAGTTGCCGATTTTGGTTCTTCGCAACATTGTGAGGTGACCTCCAACGCCTAAGGCTGCGCCGATGTCTCGAGCAAGGGCTCGGATGTAGGTGCCGGAAGTGCAATCAACCAAAACATCGAAATCTAGGTATTCGCCAACTCGGCGAAGATCAGAGGTTCTTTGGAAATTGGAGACCGTGACCTTACGCCCCTTGAGCTCAACTTCTTTACCATCACGAACCAGGTCATAAGCACGCTTGCCATCGACCTTGATCGCGCTCACCGAAGAGGGAACCTGCGTTATCTCGCCCGTCAACTTTGCAATCTCTGCATCGATCTGCTCTTGGGTAACCGAGAGCGCTGAGGCTGACGAAAGGATCTCGCCCTCTGCGTCATCTGTGTGGGTGGCAGCACCTAGTCGAATGGTGGCTAGGTATTGCTTATCGCTACCCGAGATGAACTGCAGCAACTTAGTGCCACCATCAACGCCAAGCACCAATAGGCCAGTAGCCATTGGGTCCAACGTGCCGGCATGGCCGATTTTTCTGGTGCCCAAAATACCGCGAAGTTTTGCAACCACATCGTGGCTAGTCCAACCCTGCTGCTTATCAATCAGCACC
>JBEGUQ010000016.1:0-14073 GCA_041178805.1 Actinomycetota bacterium | reverse complement strand
CACCTCTCCACACCCAGCGGCCTTCACAGACGATGTGATTGATGCCATGGCGGAAACACACAATGTCATGCCACAGCTTCACATGCCGCTGCAGTCGGGATCTGATCGCATTTTGAAGGAGATGCGACGCAGCTACCGCTCTGAGAAGTATTTAGGCATCCTGGACCGAGTAAGGGACCGTATTCCTGATGCCTCAATTACCACCGACATAATTGTCGGCTTCCCAGGTGAAACCGAAGAGGACTTCCTCGAGACCATGAGAGTGGTAGAAGCAGCACGATTCGCCACTGCCTACACCTACCAGTACTCCAAGCGCCCTGGGACGCCGGCAGCCGATCTTCCAAATCAAGTGTCAAAGGAGGTCGTCCAGGAGCGCTATGAGCGTCTTCTAGCTCTGGTTAACGACATCGCTTGGCAGGAGAACAAGAAGCAGGTTGGGAAGACCGTCGAGGTGCTGGTGGCAACCGGAGAAGGTCGCAAGGATTCCCAGACTCATCGCCAAACCGGAAGGACTCAAGATAGTCGCTTGGTTCACTTTGACGTCCCGGAAGGGCGAGAAGTTGCTCGCCCAGGAGACCTTGTTACTGTTCAGGTAACTCAAGCCGCCCCCTATCACTTGCTGGCCGAGGCTTCTCCCGATTCGGTTTATGAGGTCCGTCGCACTCGTGGTGGAGACGCGCATGACCGACGCGAACTTGAAAGCTGCGGGGCAACGGTTCCTGGAAGTGGCAAGGTTTCACTTGGGATTCCAATCAGGGCCAAGAGTGTCCTTTAGAGTCCTAGCCCTGGTGGGTCCAACCGCGTCTGGAAAGACGGGTTTGGCGCTAGAGGTTGCGGCGCAAATGACCATTTTGGGGAAGCCCGTGGAAATAATCAATGCTGACGCAATGCAGCTATACGCGGGAATGGATATCGGTACCGCGAAACTTCCGGAATCTCAACGCCAGGGCATCCCGCACCACTTGTTTGACATCCTCACTCCGGCTCAGGAGATGACTGCGGTTGAGTACCAGCGAGCTGCTAGAGAAAAGTGCTTGGAGATTCTGGCTGCAGACAAGACCCCAATGCTTGTTGGCGGCAGCATGTTTTATTTGGCCGCGGCCCTAGACAATCTTGATTTCGCTCCAACTGATCCTGAAATACGTGCCGAACTTGAAGAGCTTGAGCTTCAAATCGGAGCTCTTGCCATGCATCAGAGGTTGAAGCAGCTCGATCCGATCACTGCAGAAAAGATCCCGTCCCAGAACGTTCGCAGGGTAATTCGCGCTCTTGAAGTGATCGCAATCACTGGTGAAAGCTATGCCTCCTCACTGCCTGAGCCGAGTTACTGTGAGCCAACCCTGCAAATCGGCTTAGATGTCCCGCGAGAGCTTCTGAAAAGCCGGATCTCGCTGCGTGTAGAGCAGATGTGGGCAGATGGCATTGTGTCTGAGGTTGAGGAGCTATTGAAGGCCGGAGAGCTTGGCAAAACTGCCCGCATGGCAATCGGTTACAAGCAAGCAATTGCTCAGCTCAGAGGCGAAATCACGGCCGAGGAGGCTATGGCCGAGACCATCGCTCTCACCAACCGCTACTCGCGCAGGCAAATGTCTTGGTTCCGACGTGACAAGCGCATTCGCTGGCAGGCCCCAGGGGACAACTTGAGCGCGGAGGTTCTGAACTTGATTAGGCTTGAACAATGAACATCGACTTCACCAAGGGCCACGGCACGGGCAATGATTTTGTCCTAATCGAGGATTTCGACGGCACTTTGGATCTCACCGAGGAGCAAATCCAACAGATTTGCGACCGCCACTTTGGCATCGGTGCCGATGGCTTAATCCTGGTAACTCGAACCGAAAACAGTGAGGTTGCTCACCTTCTGCACGATGAGCCAAACGCCGAATGGTTCATGGACTATCGAAATGCCGATGGTTCGAAGGCAGAGATGTGTGGCAACGGCATTCGGCTGTTTGCCCGTTACCTAACCAGCCGCGGACTTGCCTCAATTGTCGGTGGCTCAACTTTGCCGGTTGCTACTCGCGCTGGTGTAAAAGACTTGACCAGCACATCAACTGGCTTTGCTGTTGACCTGGGTCGCTGGGGTGTTGATTCTGAAGACTACCTAGTGAAGGCTGAGGGTCTTTCAGTGGCTCGACCAGGTCTGGGTCTGAACTTAGGGAATCCACACGTGGTGGTCGCTCTAGCCGATGAGGGCGAACTCGAGGCCCTCGAATTGCACCGAGCTCCAAAGCTTGAGCCGCAGCCGCGCAAGGGTGCGAACGTTGAGTTTGTTGTGCTGGATGACCCGCTCATCAAAGAGGGCGTGGCCAGCATTTCTATGCGCGTCCACGAACGCGGGGTAGGGGAGACCCTAAGCTGTGGCACCGGTATCGCCGCGGCGGCTTTGGCAATCAGACACTGGGCTGACAATGGTCAGAATTTCTGGCGAGTAAGGGTCCCAGGGGGCGAAGTTGGAGTTCGTATGTTCCCAACCGAGGACGGCGAGCACGTTGCTATCTCAGGCCCAGCAGAGCTTGTCTACAGCGGAACCTTTAGTCTCTAGTCACCTCTAGGACTCGGAAGCCCTTATCGGTTGAAAACCTGCTTGCGGTGAGTTCTGGAAATTCACTCTGAATCCAAGCCAATAGCGAGTCAGCACCCAGTTGTTTCTGGACAACCAACATCGCCCTTCCGCCGCTTTCTAGCCTTGGCAGCCAGGTCTTGAGAAGTTCGTGCAGTGCGGCCTTGCCGATACGAATCGGTGGATTTGACCAAATCGAATCGAATTTCAGTTCTTCCGGAATCATGTCTTCGGTGACTACTTTGATGTTTGTAAGCCCAAGTTTCGTCGCGTTGTTTCTCGCAAGCTCCATGCTGCGCTCGTTTACATCGAGAGCCCAAAGCTTGGTTTCTGGGCTGAGGGCGGCGATGGCAAGTGTTATTGGCCCCCAGCCGCAACCGAGGTCAAGAACATTTCCAGCATCTGGAAACTCTTCAAACTTGCTCAAAAGGATTGAGGTCCCAGGATCTAGCTTGCTGGCGCTGAATGTGCCACTAGCTGCCTGAACTGCGAATTCAACCCCTGCGACCTGGTAGGTAATGTCGCGAAGGGTCGCGGGCTTATCTGGGCTTGCGCTGAAATAGTGCTCCTGGGGCATGTTGCAAACCTAATACAGCCCTAGGGTTAAAGTGCAATGGAAAACGAATCCACGATAGACCGCATTCTTAGACGAGGCGCAGCTGCGCCGCGCAATGAATTTGATGGTGACCAACTCGATCTCGAAGCCCGAGATTCACTTCGTCGAGTAGCGGGACTTTCAACCGAACTTCAAGACATCTCGGATGTTGAATACCGCCAGCTTCGACTGGAAAAGGTAGTTCTGATCGGAGTTTGGGGTTCGGGGACGCTAACCGATGCCGAAAACGGGCTGCGCGAACTTGCTGCGCTTGCAGAGACAGCAGGCGCAGAGGTTCTTGATGGCCTAATTCAGCGGCGAAACTTTCCAGATCCAGCTACCTTCTTTGGCAAGGGCAAAGCCCAAGAATTAAAAGAACTTGTGGCATCCCTAGGCGCGGACACTGTTATTGCAAATGCCGAGCTAGCTCCATCCCAGCGCAGGAATCTAGAGGACGCGGTCGGGGTAAAGGTTGTCGATAGAACCGCAATCATTCTGGACATCTTCGCTCAGCACGCCAAGAGCCGCGAGGGTAAAGCCCAAGTCGAACTGGCCCAATTGGAATACCTATTGCCGCGACTTCGCGGTTGGGGTGAATCTATGTCACGTCAGGCCGGTGGTCAGGCCGCTGGAGGTGTTGGTATTGGCTCAAGAGGACCTGGTGAGACCAAGATCGAACTAGATCGCCGGCGCATCAATACAAAGATGTCGAAACTCAAGCGTGAAATCATCGACATGAAGCAGGCTCGAGACATCAAGCGTTCAAAGCGCGAAAAGAACAACGAACCTCAGGTCGCAATCGCCGGGTACACAAACGCCGGCAAATCTTCTGTTCTGAACCGCATGACCAAGGCCGGCGTGTTGGTGGAGAATGCGCTATTTGCAACTCTGGACCCAACGGTGCGCCAACATGCCACTCCAGACGGTCGCGGCTACACAATTGCTGACACCGTGGGATTTGTTCGCCAACTGCCTCACCAGTTGGTGGAGGCATTCAGGTCAACTCTCGAGGAGATCTCTCACGCAGATTTGATTGTCCATGTGGTGGATGGCACCGACCCGGATCCAATGGGGCAGATTCGCACCGTGCATGAAGTTATCTCCGAGGTTGAAGCCTCAAGCATCCCCGAGCTAATCGTCTTCAATAAGGCAGACCTTTTGAGTGACGAAGACCAGGTTACGCTTCGCGGGCTTGTTCCAGGCGCGCTTCTTATCTCAGCTAGGACCGGTTTGGGATTCGAGAAGCTAGAAGCAAAGATCGCAGAACTGCTTCCTAAGCCCGATGTCGAGTTTGTTGGGGTTGTGCCATACAACAGGGGCGATCTGGTTTCTCGGGCTCACCTGTCTGGCAAAGTGCTAGAGCTTGAATACGTTGAGGAGGGCACTCGCCTAAAGGCTCTGGTAAAGCAAGACTTGGCAGCAGAATTACTGCCGTTTGCTACACAGCCCTAAGGACCGCCACAACCTTTCCAAGGATTACCGCATGGTCTCCAAGGATCGGTTCGAATGCTGAGTTTCTTGGCAGAAGCCAAGTGTGGCCATCACGTTGCTTGAAAGTCTTTACGGTCGCCTCGTCCTCTAGCAAAGCTGCAACGATGTCACCGTTCTCGGCGGACTGCTGCTGTCTAACTACTACCCAGTCACCATCGCAAATGGCGGCATCAATCATGGATTCGCCCACAACTTTGAGAAGGAACAACTCGCCCTGTCCAACCAGCTGGCGGGGGAGTGCAAAGACATCCTCGACGTTCTGCTCCGCAGTGATAGGGCCACCGGCAGCGATCCGGCCAACCAGTGGAACCATTGCAGCGTCTGCCTTGAAGATTTCGCCTGCATAGTCATCAAATCCAAGTAGATCGATTGTCCTTGGGCGACGAGGGTCACGACTAATGAATCCGAGAAGCTCCAGCTTGTTCAACTGGTGGGAAACGCTGGCGGTAGAGCTCAGTCCAACTGACTCGCCGATCTCACGCATCGAAGGCGCGTAGTTCCTGGCCTGCATAGATTCACGAATAACAGCCAAAATTCGCTGCTGTACATCGGTCAACTCAGAGCTATCCATCACGGCCCCTCTCAAAATGTCAGTGGGTGAAGCTTTACTTCTTATGTCGAAACTGTATTCGCTAAATCAGCGTTTGCCAAACACATTTTCGAGTTATTTGCAGATTATTTAGCAAAAAACTTGTAAATGTTGGAAAAGTTTCTATACTTAGAACAAATGTTCGAAACAAAGAATCGAACAGAAGGGTGATGATCAGAATGAGTGCTGTTACTTCCTACCGACTAACCAACCCAAGACGCCTGTTCCGTGGGCTTGCAATTTTGGCACTGGCCGCATCCTTCTCCATGGCCTCTATCTCTGGTTCCTTCGCTGGCAGCCAAGAACCTGGCGAACTTGAATTCGTAACCGTTCAGTCCGGCGACTCGCTTTGGTCCCTTGCAGACGCTTACGCTCCAAACGAGGACCCTCGCGACTGGATTGCAGAAGTTGTTTTGCTAAACGCACTTGAGACCTCGGAGCTCGCTCCAGGTCAGCAGATCGCTCTCCCATAACCCAATCGGGTAATCTCTAGGGGTGACCAACCTCGAAGACTTGCCAATCCGCGATGACCTGAAAGGCCTAAAGCCTTACGGAGCTCCTCAGCTGGATGTGCCTGTCCAGCTCAACGTGAACGAGAACACCTTTGGTATTCCAGAGGCTGTGGCTTTGGACATTATTCAAGAACTCGCTGCCGAGGTTCTAACACTCAACCGCTATCCAGATCGAGAGTTCCTAGAACTCCGCGCACAGTTCGCGGCTTTTCTAGGCCAGGGTCTTGGGGCCAGCCAGATTTGGGCCGCAAATGGCTCTAACGAGATTCTCACTCAAATTTTTCAGGCGTTCGGCGGCCCCGGTAAGTCAGCCTTGAGTTTTGGACCCACCTATTCGATGTATCCAAACATTGCTCGTATTACCTTGACTGACTATCAGGAACTTCCTCGTGAAGCCGAGTTTGAGCTTTCAGCCACCTACGTGGCTGAGCAATTGGCGATACACAAGCCATCGATTGCCCTTTTGTGTAATCCGAATAACCCAACCGGCACTCCAATTGACAATGAAGTCGTCCGTGCCGCGTATGAGGCTTTTGATGGCATTTTGGTAATCGACGAAGCGTATGCCGAGTTCTCCTCTAGGGATTCCGCGATTGAACTGCTGGCGGGAAGGCCAAGATTGATCGTAAGTCGCACCATGAGCAAGGCGTTTGCCTTTGCTGGAGCGCGAGTTGGTTACTTGGCTGCAGATGAAGCGGTTGTAGATGCGCTGCGCATTGTCAGACTCCCTTATCACCTGTCTGCTCTTACCCAGGCTGCTGCAAGGGCTGCACTGCGTCACTCCGCAGAAATGCTTGCCAACGTGGAGCAGATCAAGGTGCAACGAGACCGAATGGTTGCGCAACTTGGGCTAATGGGTCTTCGGGCATACGAGTCAGAGGCTAACTTCGTGCTGGTTGAGGGTTTTGAAAACCCAAACGAGGTTTTTGAAGCGCTTTTGGCCAGGGGTGTAATTGTTCGTAACGTTGGAATCCCCAATACATTGCGCATTACCGCGGGCACTGAGGCGGAGACCAGCAAACTGCTGGGTGAACTGGCCTTGATTCTTGGCTAAACTTGGGTCATCTTCCCAAACGAGGTCCAAACATGAGCCGCATTGCAAAGCTTTCACGAGCAACGAGCGAATCCAAGATCGAACTTGAACTGAACCTTGACGGCTCAGGGCAGTCCGAAATCGAGACCGGTGTGCCATTTTTTGACCACATGTTGACAGCCTTCTCTAAGCACTCGCTAATTGACCTCAAGGTGAAGTCAATAGGAGACATCGCAATCGATGTCCACCACACCGTTGAAGACACTGCAATCGTTTTAGGCCAGGCAATCAAGCAGGCCCTTGGCGATAAGGCCGGTATCGGTCGCTATGGCGACGCCACCATTCCCCTGGACGAAGCTTTGGCGCGTGCAGTCGTGGATGTTTCTGGCAGGCCATTTTTGGTTCACTCGGGTGAGCCTCAGGGTTTTGAATTCCACCTAATCGGTGGCCACTTCACGGGCTCGATGGTGCGTCACGTATTTGAAGCTATTGCTTATAACGCAGGCCTAACCCTGCACGTAACCGTGCTAGCTGGTCGCGACGCTCACCACATAGCCGAAGCTCAGTTCAAAGCGCTGGCTCGTGCAATGCGCAAGGCGGTAGAAATCGATGCTCGTGTTTCCGGTGTCCCGTCAACCAAGGGCAGTCTTTGACTAAGTCCGTCGCAGTCTTTGACTACGGCAGTGGCAACGTTCATTCAGCCTGTCGCGCCCTAGAGCACGCTGGGGCAGAGGTGGTTCTAACCTCCGATCGCAAAGTTCTTTTGGAAGCCGATGGAATGCTGCTTCCTGGAGTAGGTGCGTTTGCCTCGGTTATGCGAAATCTAACCAAGCACAACGCTGCAAGCCTTGTTGACCAAAGACTGACCGCAGGACGCGCTGTGCTTGGCATTTGCGTTGGAATGCAGGTGATGTTTGAACATGGCGTGGAGCACGGGATTGATACTGAAGGCCTTGGGCAGTGGCCCGGTTCAGTAACAATGCTCGATTCTCCAACATTGCCTCACATCGGCTGGAGCAAGGTTTCAAGCGATGCCAAGAGTGTTTTGTTTGAGGGAGTCGAAGATGAACGGTTTTACTTCGTGCACTCCTATGCCGCTAAAAACTGGGAGCTGGATATCCAGCCGCCTTTTGTGAAGGCCGCATTGACCTGGTCTGAACACGGCGAACGCTTTTTGGCAGCAGTCGAAAATGGCCCACTAAGCGCTACCCAATTCCACCCCGAAAAATCTGGCGAAGCAGGTTTGCAGTTGCTTCGAAACTGGATTCGTTCTATCTAGGAGAAACATGAAACTCGAACTTTTGCCTGCGGTTGATGTTGCCAGCGGAAAGGCTGTCCGACTGACCCAGGGTGAGGCAGGTAGCGAGGAGGACTTCGGTCACCCGCTTGCTGCTGCCCAGGATTGGATCAATGCGGGAGCAGAGTGGATTCACTTGGTTGATCTAGATGCTGCGTTCGGCAGGGGAGACAACCGTGCGGTTATCGCCGAAGTGGTTGGTCAGGCCGGTAACACCAAGATTGAGCTCTCCGGAGGTATTCGTGATGACGCCTCGCTGGCCGCAGCCTTGGAGTTAGGCGCTACTCGCGTGAACCTTGGGACCGCTGCGCTGGAGAACCCAGAGTGGACAGAGAGCGTCATCGCTAAGTACGGAGACCAGATCGCTGTTGGTCTAGATGTCAGGGGCACAACCTTGGCTGCTAGGGGATGGACTCAGGAGGGCGGCGATCTGTTTGAGGTGCTGGCTCGCTTGGAAGGTGCTGGCTGCTCACGATATGTGGTTACCGATGTAACCAAAGACGGCACGCTACGCGGTCCAAACCTGGAGCTTTTGAAGCAGGTAATGCAGTTCACGAACAAGCCGGTTGTCGCATCGGGCGGGATTTCATCGCTTCAGGACATCAAGGATTTGCAGGAGCTAGTTCCACTTGGTCTGGAGGGCGCAATTTTGGGCAAGTCGCTTTACGCCGGCCGATTTACTTTGCAAGAGGCCCTTGCAATCGCCAACGGCTAATGCACGATAAATTTCACGACTCTGCCGGCGTTCCTTGGGAAGGTCGAGAATTCTCGCAAAATAGCTGGTCGCAAGATGATGGTTCAACGCCGCAGGTTTTGGCAGAAGTATTTAGTCGCGATTTGGACAAGGTGGCATTATTTACCGCACTCTCGCAATCTCGATTGCTAATTCCCCTGCTGGCCGAGCTGGGGGAGAGCGGCGTCGGTGCACATGGTGAGCTTGTCGACAAGAGCGCGGATTTGGCGATTGTGGCAGTGAGCACGCCAGACGGTAAAACTGCGATTCCGGCATTTAGTTCGGTTGCCGAGATGTCGGCTTGGAATGCAACCGCAAGACCTGTGCCCGTCGAAACAGCAAAGCTGGCTATTGCGGCTATTAGCGAGGGCCACGATCGAGTCGTTCTCAACCCCGCAGGATTGGCCATCGGCATTCGTAGACCGGCGCTCGCGGCTATGGCCCAAGGTCTTGAATGGACGCCACCGCACCTAAATGAGCTGGTTTTGGAATTGGTGCTGCAGGCTTCGGGAAAGCATTCTGAAATTCGAACAGTACGAGCTTTCGATGCCGACCCAGCGGGGCAACTATTGAAGCCTGAGTTGGGCCTAGAAATTGCTTTGGTTGCTGGTCTATCTCAACAGCAACTGCAGCAGGTGTTGGCAGAGTTTGGAACCGAATTGCAAACTCAAGAGTTTTTGCAGTTGGTGGATTCCTTCACCATCAAATTGCTGGCGGGCTAGTTCACCGGTCCGGTGAATTTTTCGCCAGGACCCTTGCCTGGTTCATCAGGGAATGCAGATGCTTCTCTAAATGCAAGCTGAAGTGAACGTAGCCCATCGCGAAGCGGTCTAGCGTGGTGGTCGCCAATCTCTGGAGCTGCTGCGGTAATCAACCCAGCCAGAGCAGTGATTAGCTTTCTTGCCTCATCAAGGTCCGCCGGGGCATCTTCGGCGAGACCGCACTGCACAGCGGCAGCACTCATCAGGTGCACAGCGGCAGTGTTGATGATTTCAACCGCAGGTACTTCGGCGATGTCTCTGGTGAGTTCTTCTGACAAGATTCCTCTTTCGAAAATGGGTTTTGTTCTGCTAGGCTACCTGAGGCCCTGGGCTATTAGCTCAGTGAAAGTGGATTACATTCCCACCTGTCTACCGCTTCTAAAGGTATCCGGGTTTGAGCGTTTGATACTTTTGCGCGCATATCGTGCGAGTCAAAACGGTACCTAAGGAGCTAGTTATCAGCGATCCGCGCATCAATGAGCGTATTCGTGTCACCGAAGTTCGACTAATCGGACCTGCAGGTGAACAGGTTGGCGTTGTCCCTATTGATCAAGCATTGAGAATGGCCCGTGAGGCAGACCTAGACCTAGTCGAGGTAGCACCGGAAGCCAGCCCTCCTGTTTGCAAGGTGATGGACTACGGCAAGTTCAAGTACGAAGCCGCTCAGAAGGTTCGCGAAGCTAGAAAGAACCAGGTCAACACCGTGCTGAAGACGGTTCGTTTCGGTCTAAAGATCGACGATCACGACTACAACACCAAGGTTGGACAGGTTCGCAAATTCCTCAAGGCCGGCGACAAGGTGAAGGTGATGGTTGTCTTCCGCGGTCGCGAGCAGTCTCGTCCAGAGATGGGCGTGAACTTGCTTCGCAAGCTAGCGGATGAAGTTACCGAATTCGGAACCGTGGAGTCGAACCCATCGATTGATGGCCGCAACATGGTCATGGTCATTGGGCCGTTGAAGAACAAAGCAGAGGCAAGGGCCGAAGCTAAAAAGGCCCAAGCTAAGCCTGCACAGGCTGAAGCGACACAAGAGAACTAAGGAGAGATCATGCCGAAAATGAAGACCCACTCGGGCGCCAAGAAGCGTTTCCGCTTTACCGGCAGCGGCAAGCTGATGAAGCAGCAGATCAACATGCGACACAACCTGGAGCACAAGTCATCAAGACGCACCCGTCGTCTAAACCAGGACCAGGTCGTATCCCCAGCAGATTTCAAGAAGCTAAAGAGACAGCTCGGCCGCTAGCCGACGCTTAGAAATAAGGAGTAGAAAATGGCAAGAGTAAAAAACGCCGTCAACTCGCTGAAGAAGCGTCGTGTTGCGCTTGAGCGCGCTCACGGTTACCGCGGCCAGCGTTCACGTTTGTACCGCATGGCAAAGCAGCAGTTGCTGCACTCGTTGGTTTACGCATACAACGACCGCAGAAAGAACAAGGGTAACTTCCGTCGCCTTTGGATCCAGCGCATCAACGCTGCTGCTCGCCTAAACGGCATGACCTACAACCGCTTTATCCAGGGCCTAGCGCTTGCTGGTATCGAGGTTGACCGTCGTATCATGGCCGACCTAGCCATCCACG
Source organism: Actinomycetota bacterium (assembly GCA_041178805.1). Classification (GTDB taxonomy): domain Bacteria; phylum Actinomycetota; class Actinomycetes; order Actinomycetales; family Microbacteriaceae; genus Aquiluna. Next base: position 2,925 of record JBEGUQ010000016.1, on the reverse strand, counting down.
ACCCAAAGGCCTTCGCGTCTTTGGTTGCATCCGCAAAGGCAGCACTGCCTAAGGATGTAAACGCGGCCAAGGTTAGCTAATGCTTGACGCCCCCAAATCCGAAAGGGTGAAGGGGGTCGCACGCCTACAACAAAAAGACGCCCGGTTAGAAACCGGGCTCTTTTTGCTTGAGGGGCCTCAAGGGCTTAAGGAGCTTTGCAAGCAACCGGAGCTGGCACAGGAGGTCTTTGCGACCACTGCTGCTCTGGATAGATATGAAGAGCTATTCGATCAGCTCTATGACGCCTCGGTTCCAATTATTGAAGTATCCGATTTGGTTATGGGGAAACTTTCAGACACCAAGACACCGCAAGGGGTTGTTGCGGTTGTTTCTCAGTTCGATGTGAGTCTTGAAGAGCTAATTGCCTCCGGCCCTCAGTTGATTGCCATCTTGGATCAGGCTCGTGATCCAGGTAATGGCGGTACGGTGTTGCGCGCCGCTGACGCAGCAGGCGCAGACGCAGTCATTTTCACCGCTGACTCTGTGGATCTTTATAACCCAAAGCTGGTTCGCTCAACTGCGGGCAGCATTTTGCACGTTCCCTCAGTTATCAACCAAGACCCCGCAACATTGGTTTCGGCGCTCAAGGCCGCCGGGATTCAGGTTTTTGCGGCAAGTGCTGGCGGCAAATTGATCACCGACATGACCCCAAAGCTTTCCAAGCCAACCGCATGGATTTTCGGAAATGAAGCGCACGGAGTCTCGCCAGAAATGCTGGAACTGGCCGATGAAATTGTCGCTTTGCCAATTTTTGGGGCGGCCGAATCGCTAAACCTTGCAACAGCAGCTTCAGTTTGCCTGTATGCCTCAGCGTTCGAAATGCGAAGCAATCGCTAAACTTTACGAGTGTCTGAACAACTAACAGCTGAATCAGTAAGCGAAGCGCTTGCTTCTTCTCTCGCGCTTGTGCAAAAGGCAGACAACTTTCAGGACCTAAAAGCCGTAAAGGCTTTAGCTGTTGGTGAAGAGTCACCACTTTCAAAACTCAATGCCCTTATCAAGTCACTTCCAAACGAGCAAAAGGCTGAAGCTGGGCGTTTGGTTGGGGCTGCCAGGGCAGAGTTAAATGCCGCTTTCGCAACTAAGGAATCCGAGCTGCAGGCTGTTGCCGATGCTCAGGCTTTAGAGCAGGAGCGCATTGACATCACCGCTTACCCACGAGTTGCTCCAAAGGGCGCAAGGCACCCGCTGTCCCTCCTTATGGATTCGATTAGCGATGTATTCATCGGAATGGGCTGGGAAATTGCCGATGGCCCAGAGCTTGAAAACGAGTGGTTCAATTTCGATGCGTTGAATTTCCACCCGGATCACCCGGCACGTGCAATGCAGGACACCTTCTTTGTAGCGCCAGTTGAGAATCACCTATTGCTCCGCACTCATACTTCTCCGGTGCAGGTGCGCTCGTTGCTAGAGCGTGAATTGCCACTCTATGTTTTGTGTCCAGGTCGAGTGTTCCGCACCGATGAATTGGATGCGACCCACACTCCGGTGTTCCACCAGGTAGAGGGACTTGCGGTTGACAAGGGTCTAACCATGTCTGACCTAAAGGGCACCTTGGAGCACTTCGCACGTGTGATGTTTGGCCCAGAGGCCAAGATCAGATTGCGCCCGAGCTTTTTCCCGTTCACCGAGCCATCCGCGGAGCTTGATGTTTGGCACCCGGGTGCCAAGGGCGGTGCTCGCTGGGTTGAGTGGGGTGGCTGCGGCATGGTAAACCCGAATGTCTTGCTAGCGGCAGGAATCGATCCTGAGGTTTACAGCGGATTTGCCTTTGGCATGGGTATTGAGCGCACCTTGATGTTCCGCAACGGAGTGCGAGACATGCACGACATGGTGGAAGCTGACGCTCGGTTCTCCCAGCAGTTTGGTTCGGTGATCTGATGAGAGTTCCTTTGAGCTGGTTGGCGGAGTATGTAGAGCTGCCACGGAATTCCACGCCTGACGATGTCATGGCACAGCTTGTGAAGGTCGGGCTTGAAGAAGAGGGCTCTCACGGCGGAGACATCCGCGGTCCAATTGTTGTTGGCAAGGTTTTGGAGTTTGTCGAGGAACCGCAGTCAAATGGAAAGACCATTCGCTGGTGCCAGGTTGAGGTTGCTCCAGGGGTCGTCAACGGTGTCGTTTGCGGTGCAAGAAACTTCTTCGAAGGCGACAAAGTTGTGGTTACCCTTCCAGGTGCTGCGCTACCTGGTGGCTTTGAAATTGCGGCCCGCAAGACCTATGGTCACGTTTCTGACGGAATGATCGCATCATCTCGGGAGCTTGGACTCAGCGATGATCACGAGGGCATCCTTAGGCTTTCGACCCTTGGGTTAGACCCTGAGGTAGGCACCGACGCTCTTGAGCTACTGGGGCTAAGCGAGTCTGCTGCAGAGGTAAACGTCACTCCAGATCGCGGTTACTGCCTATCAATTCGCGGCATTGCGCGCGAATACAGCCACGCCTCAGGTGCAAAGTTCACCGATCCTGCAACCAAGGTTTCCGCTAAGACCGGCAGCGGCTTCAGCGTTCAGGTTCAGGACGATGCACCAATCCACGGAGTTCCAGGATCGTCGATCTTCACAACCCTTGGAGTCTCTGGGATTGACGCAAATGCACCTGTGCCGAGCTGGATGGCGAACCGTCTAAAGCTCGCCGGCATGCGATCGATTTCCATCGCCGTTGACATCACTAACTACGTGATGCTGGAGCTTGGACAGCCAATCCATGCATACGACCATGACAAATTGGTGGGCGGCATCACCGTTCGCCGTGCAGTTGTCGGTGAGCAACTTCAAACCCTGGATGAAAAGGTCCGTGCTTTGCACCCAGAGGATCTTTTGATTTGCGACGACTCTGGGCCTATTGGTCTTGCGGGAGTTATGGGTGGTGCGTCCTCGGAGGTT
>JBEGUQ010000015.1:0-14895 GCA_041178805.1 Actinomycetota bacterium | reverse complement strand
AAGGTTCATAAAGCCGATAATAAGCATTATGTCAAGTAACAGATATTTAGCCCGCTCCCCAGGGATGAGGAATTAAATTATTTGACTTGAGTGGCGTGAGACCATTGCACGAGCTTCTCGTGCGCTGCACCGGATTCCAAAGCGCTCTTCGCCATGTCAAATCCGCTTTGAAGTCGATCTTCGATCGATTTGCTTGCCAGGCTTGGGTCTTTAGCTAATTCATAGGCAGCGATTCCAGCCGCGCTGTTGAGCAAAACAACTTCCTTGATTGCTTTGAAATTTCCGCTAGCTTCACCGGCGAACAGCGCTGCGGCCACCTCCGCATTGTGTTTTGCATCGCCACCCAACAGCTGATCGAGACTTATCGCTGGGTTTACAAACTTTTCAACCTTGAATTCGGATACCTCGCCACCCGATACCTGCCAAATCTGTGTTGGAGCGGTTACGGAAATCTCATCCAAGCCGTCTAGGGACCTAAAGACCAGGGCGGTGCGACCACGTTGAGCCAATTCCTGCGCCATTAGAGGTGCAATCTCTGGGTTAGAGACACCCAAGGCGGTTGCGATTGGTTGCGCTGGGTTTGCCAGTGGACCTAAGAAGTTGAATGTGGTGGGAACTCCTAGCTGCTTTCTAACCGGAGCTACAAAACGCATTGCCGGGTGAAAAACCGGAGCGAAAAAGAAGGTAATTCCCACATCTTTGAACACTTCTGCAACCTGCGCAGGTGCCAGGTCGAGACGAATCCCTAAAACTTCAAGCATTTCAGAGGAACCGGTCTTACCGGACGCGGATCTTGAACCGTGTTTTAGCACTGGAATCCCGGCGGCTGCTGTAACCACCGAAGCCATCGAACTGATATTGACAGTTCCGACCAGGTCTCCCCCGGTTCCAACGATGTCAACAGCGTCACTACCCGTGTTCAGGAGCACAGCGTTGTCAAGCATTACATCGACCAAACCTGCAAGTTCGGCAACCGTCTCCCCCTTGGAGCGCAATGCCATCATGAAGGCACCGATTTGTCCCTCGGTTGCCTCTCCCGACATGATTTCGCGAAGCGCCCAACTAGCAGCGGTTCTAGAGAGGTCCTCCCCCGCTAAAAGGGCACTGAGAGTGGTCGGCCAGCTTTGTTCGGTCATGCCAGCAGTCTATCGAGGCAATTTATGCTCACCAGTCCAAAAATAGTTCGAAATTCCCTTGTTACAGCAGGCCTCTGCCTCGGTTGGTGGGGTAAACTGTAGGTATGTCTGCAACCACTTTGCCTGCCGTGCACGGCGGGACCATCAATAGGCCTAACGCCACCAGCGTTGGCACCATCGTTTGGCTTGGTAGCGAAGTTATGTTCTTCGCCGGCCTATTCGCAATGTATTTCAGCCTTCGTGCCGGTGCTCCAGACCTTTGGGCTAATGACACCCAGATTCTGAACGTGCCATTCGCGCTAGTGAATACTTTGATCCTGGTTGCAAGCTCGTTTACCGCTCAGTTCGGCGTTTTCGCAGCAGAGCGCATGCAGCCAAGACGTACTGGCTGGTCTCCAGCCAAGTGGGGCATGGTTGAGTGGTTTTTCCTTACCTACGTAATGGGAGCAATCTTCGTCGCAGGCCAGGTTTGGGAGTACGCCACTTTAGTCTCCGAAGGCGTCTCGCTTAGCTCGAACTCCTACGGTTCTGCCTTCTACATCACCACCGGCTTCCACGCACTACACGTGACCGGCGGATTGATCGCTTTCTTGCTTGTAATTGGTCGCGCCTACGCAGCCAAGAACTTCGGGCACAAAGAAGCCACTAGCGCCATCGTGGTTTCTTACTACTGGCACTTCGTCGATGTGGTGTGGATCGGACTATTCGTAGTCGTCTACATCTTGAAATAAATGGAGAAACTGTTGAACCAGGAAAAGCCGATGCGCCGTCGCCCTTGGGCGATTGGCTTCGTAATCTTTCTAGGCCTAGTGCTATCTGGCGGTGGCTACGCAGCTGCCACCAACGTGGTGCAGTCTGAGGTATCTAATGCTGACCAGGTTGCAGAGGGCCGCAAGCTCTTCTTGGCAAACTGTGCAAGTTGCCACGGATCAAATGGTGAGGGCGCCATTGGTGGCCCAAGCCTGATTGGTGTTGGAGCTGCGTCAGTTGACTTCCAGGTTGGAACTGGCCGTATGCCTGGCCAGGCTTCAGGACCACAGCTGTACAAGAAGCCAGTTCAGTTCACTGAAGAGCAAATCTCTGCGATGGCTGCCTATGTTGCATCTTTGGCACCTGGACCTGCAATTCCCGATGCCGAGTACCTAAGAACCACCGGTGACGGCATTGACATGACTCACGGTAGCGAGCTTTTCCGTATCAACTGTGCGATGTGTCACAACGCGGTTGGTGCCGGTGGAGCACTTACCCAGGGTAAGTTCGCGCCTGCTTTGGGTGGTGTAACCGAGAAGCACATCTACGAGGCCATGGTTACCGGTCCGCAGAACATGCCAGTTTTCAACGACGCAAACCTAACCCCTGAGGACAAGCGCGACATCATCGCTTACCTGAAGTACGTGGAAGAAGCTGACTCTGTTGGCGGTTATGAACTTGCGTCAATCGGTCCGGTTGCCGAGGGTCTATTTGTTTGGATCTTTGGATTGGGCTTCATCATTGCAATCACCGTATGGCTTGGCGCCAAGGCTAACTAGGGAGAATTCGAATGAGCGAAATCGAGAAGGTTTACCCAGCGGGTCTTGCCACCAACATTCAAAAGCCAATTACCGACCCAGGAATTGAGCCTCACCGCGTCCGCATGACGGACAAGAGCGAGAAGGCAGCAAAGGGTGCTGAGCAGCAGATTGCTGTCATGTTTGGAATCTCAATCGTCGGCGCGATCATTGCCATCTGGGGTTTCTTTGCATTCCCAATTGCTGATTTGGCCGACACCAGAAACAATACCCTTTGGATGGGTATCGGCATGGGCCTTAGCCTTTTGGGTATTGGTTTTGGTGCCGTACACTGGGCCAAGACCCTGATGCCAGACCACGAGGTTTCTGAGGCGCGCCACCAGGCTCGCAGCAACGACGAGGCCCGCGCTAAGGCCATTGAAATCATCAAGACCGCAGATGCAGAGTCCGGTTTTACCCGTCGCAAGCTAATCAGACGCTCGCTATACGGAGCACTTGCCTTCTTCCCTATCCCAGCGCTAGTTATCTTCGGAGACCTAGGCCCTCAGGTTGGCGACACTTTGAAGCACACCATCTGGAAGAAGGGTGTTCGACTAGTTCGCGACTCCCACGAGGGTGGCACTCCAATCAAAGCCTCCGAGGTCACCATTGGTTCGGTTTTCCACGTTGTTCCTGAGAACCTAAAGGACATTGAGGACCACGGCGAGAAGCTAAACCAGAAGGCTAAGGCGGCTGTATTGCTAGTCCGCGTAGAGCCTTCTGAGCTTAGAGAAGATCCAGCTAAGGCTTCTTGGAGCTACGACGGCATCGTCGCCTACTCCAAGATTTGTACCCACGTGGGTTGCCCGGTTGCTCTTTACGAGCAGCACACCCACCACCTGCTATGCCCTTGCCACCAGTCCACATTTGACCTAGCGGATCACTGCAAGGTTATCTTTGGACCGGCGTCAAGGCCTCTCCCCCAGTTGGCAATTGAAGTTGACGCTGAGGGATACCTGGTCGCACAAGGCGACTTCACCGAGCCCGTAGGGCCTTCATTCTGGGACATAAGGCAGTCGTAATGAGCACAGCTACTGAACAAAAGCCAACCACTTTCATCGGTGGAGCAGCAAACTACCTCGATGAGCGTCTAAGCCTCGGTGGAGTTCTAAAGAACTTCGGCCGCAAGGTCTTCCCAGATCACTGGAGCTTCATGCTCGGTGAGGTGGCGATGTACTCGTTCGTGGTGCTACTAATCTCCGGTACCTTCCTAACCTTCTTCTACCAGCCATCGATGGCCTCTGTGCACTACGAGGGAAGCTACGCCCCGCTAAAGGGTGCTGAGATGTCGATTGCTTACGCATCGAGCTTGGACATTAGCTTTGACATCCGTGGTGGACTTCTCATGCGTCAGGTTCACCACTGGGCAGCGCTATTGTTTGTTGCTGCTGCTGGGCTTCACATGCTTCGCGTGTTCTTCACTGGAGCATTCCGTAAGCCTCGTGAGTTGAACTGGATCGTCGGTTTCTTCCTATTCCTTGCCGCTATGGGAGGTGGATTCACTGGTTACTCACTGCCAGATGACCTGCTATCCGGTAACGGTCTTCGAATCATCGATGGAATGCTGAAGGCTATCCCGTTCATCGGACCATCTATTTCCTCTGGTCTATTCGGTGGCGAGTTCCCTGGCGACGAAATCGTTGCACGTCTATACAGCCTTCACATCATGATCATCCCAGCGCTGATTATCGTGCTGCTGGCTGTTCACTTGATGATGGTTATCATTCACAAGCACACCCACTACTCAGGCCCAGGTAAGACCGACGAGAACGTCGTTGGCTTCCCATTGATGCCGGTATACGTTGCTAAGGCTGGTGGATTCTTCTTCCTAGTCTTCGGTGTGCTGATGGCAATTGCCGCGACCTTTACTATCAACCCGATCTGGAACTACGGTCCTTATGACCCATCTCCAGTCTCCGCTGGTACCCAGCCTGACTGGTACATCGGTTGGCTCGATGGCGCATTGCGTCTAGCTCCATCGAGAATGGACGTTGAGCTTTTGGGCGTCGTGTTGCCATTCGGTGTGCTACTGCCGCTGGTTATCTCGCTGGCATTCCTTGCAGTGGTTGCCGCTTACCCATTCATTGAGAAGTGGGTTACCGGCGATGACCGCGAGCACCACGTTCTAGACCGTCCACGTAACGCCCCAACTAGAACCGCTATCGGTGCTGCAGGAGTTATGTTCTACGCGGTTCTATGGGCTGGTGCATCTACCGACTTGATCGCTACCAACTTCCAGATGAACTTGAACCAGGTGCTAACCAGCATGCAGATTCTGTTGATCATCGGACCGGTTATTGCCTACTGGGTAACCAAGCGTGCTTGCCTTGCACTTCAGCGCAAGGACCGCGAGATTGCCCTACACGGCCGCGAGACTGGTCGCGTAGTTCGTTTGCCACACGGTGAATACATCGAGGTTCACGAGCCAGTAGATAAGTACGAGCTATGGAAGCTAGTTGACTTCAAGGACTACCAGCCAACCCTTGCTCGTCCAAACGCTCAGGGCAAGATCACTGTTTCCAGCAAGATTCGCGCAGCACTTTCGAGCCTCTACTTCGAGGACCGTATTGCTCCGGTTTCAAAGGCCGAGTACGAACTTGCACACGCTGATCACTCCCCTGCCCCTGCGGTAGAGAAGCCAAAGCGCAAGCCAAAGGCATTGGCTGGCAAGAAGTAATTGCTTCAATAGAAAATCCCCCGGTCAATCGATCGGGGGATTTTTTTATAGCTTCTTAGACATCAATAAATGCTTGTCATCAATCATGACAACCGGTGCGAAACCTGCTTTTTCAAACATCGGCCTAGGTCCGCGATAGCCCCAGTCCTTGAACTCCGGGTCATTCAACGGCGCTGATTGAACTTCAGTGAAGCCGTGTTTTGGGAGATCTTCTACGGCGAAATTCAACAGGTTTGTAGCAACCTTCTTGCCTTGCCACTGCTTATCGACGACAAAACAGATGATTGCTGCGACGTCTTCTCTTTGGGGAGGAAGAGCCACAAAGTTATTGAATTTGTTGGCTGCCATCCAGCCAACCACTTTCTCTTCGCCATCGACCACCGAGAAGGCTAGATAGCCCTGCATGACACCTGATTCGATGCGATCACAGGCCCGCTTCCGGTTTACCGCTGCCCTGGCATCCTCAGCATCGTTTTCGGCTTGAGTATTGAGGTAGAACTGGCAGTAACAGCCTCGCCACTGAGGCTGTGACTCAAAGGCAGGGCCATCCATGAACTCCAGGAATTTATCTAATTCAACTTTGGAAAGTCGGCGGTATTCAATCACCTCATGAGCCTATTGAAGAATTCTTGTTAAAGGCAAAAGCCCCGGGGGTTTAGCCCGGGGCTTTCTAACGTGGAGATGGGGGGAATTGAACCCCCGTCCATTGCAAAGATTGTGACTCTTCTACGGGTGTAGCTTCATAAGTCGTTCTACTCGGCCCCTGAATTTGTCTGAAGCAACTACGCAGACAGGCCCAGTCACAGTAAAAGTCCCGATTGATCCTGTGACGCGCTCAACCAGCAAGATTTCTAAATGACGTCTGGGTCTAGGACGAAATCAAACCTAGTCAGACGGACTTCGGGGCTAGCTTAAGCGGCTAGGGCGAAGTCGGCGCGCTTTGTATTGGCACCTATTGTTTTACACAGAGCGTTTACGAGATAACTGTGCATCCTCGACCCGCTTCATTCACGCAAACACTGCAGTGTCGAAACCGATCATCCCCATGTTTAGTTTTGTAGTAACGTCTTGGACTTGCCAAGGCCCCAATACTAACAGCCCATACTGACAGTCTGCTGAGTTAGAACTGCTGCAATGCCTGCTGGGTGGTTAGAACGGTTGCGAACTCACGATCCAGGTTCCCGGCAGTCATTCGCATCACATCCGCTGCGCTAGTAAGTGAGCCATCGGAGTGCTTGAGGTCAAAGGCATCAGTTGCATCAATTACAAAGCTGGTTTGGTAGCCAAGGTTTCCGGCCATTCGTGCTGTTGTTTCGCAGCACTTGTTGGTGGTGATGCCGCAGATCACGATGTTTCTGTAATTGCGCCTTGCTAGCCAAAGGTGAAGATCAGGAGTTCCATAGAAGGCTGAGTTCACGGATTTCTGAATAACTGCGTCTTTTGAGCCATCTAGGAACGGCTCCAATTGGTTTCCAGGACTGCCTGAAAACAAAGGCGAATCAGGGTGCTTGGAATTGTGCTTGACGACGACGATTGGCAGCTTCTTACTTCGCCAGTGCTCCACAAGGGCTTCAATGTTGCCTAGCGCCTCAGGATTACCATTTGCACCCCAGACCGGGTCACGGAAGCCCTGCTGGACGTCTATGACGATAAGTACTGGGTCTGAGCTCAAGGGTTACTTAGTGGGCGTGTGCGCCGCGGCTGTATTCGTAAACAAAGCCGACCAATGCAACGATTGCGAATGGGAAGGCGATGAAGAACATCCACCAGCCAACCGCCAATGAAGCAAAGGCCATCGCGGAAGAAAGGCCCAGCATTAGTGGCCACCAGCTCCATGGTGAGTAGAAACCGACCTCGCCGGTCTCATCCTCAACGTTTCCAAAAAGGTTGTCCTCTGGCAGGGTTCCTGAGCGTCGCATACCGGACCAGAGGTAGTAGGCGATGAAGACCGAAAGGATTACCAGAAGGCCAATTGCCGCGGTACCGATTGGTTCCACCTGACCAAATTCCAGGTGGCTCCAAATGCCGTAAGCAATGTCAGCAACGGTGAAGTATGCAGCCATCACCAAAAGAATCACAATGTTGGAACGCATTAGATGCGGCCCTCCTTTGCGTAAGACTCTTTAGCCTCAGGAGATGCAAACTCAGGGTGATTCAAGTCAAATGCAGGCGACTCTGAGCGAATCCTTGGGATCGAGTGGAAGTTGTGACGTGGGAATGGTGAATCAGTTGCCCACTCCAAAGATCTTCCGTAACCCCAAGGGTCCTTCAGCTCAGTCTTTACACCCTTGCGAGCGGTAATCCAGACGTTGTAAAGGAATGGGATCATCGAGAGCGCAAGGATTGCAGCACCGAGGGTTGAAATGATGTTCATCTCGGTGAAGCCATCTTCTGGAAGATAAGTGGCATAACGACGAGGCATACCCATTACACCCAACCAGTGCTGGATCAAGAACGTGGTGTGGAAACCAATGAATAGCAACCAGAAGTGAACCTTGCCCAGTCGCTCATTCAGCATCTTGCCGGTGAACTTTGGCCACCAGAAGTAGAAGCCCGCGAACATAGCGAACACAACGGTTCCAAATACCACGTAGTGGAAGTGAGCAACCACGAAGTAGCTGTCGGAAAGGTGGAAGTCCAAAGCAGGAGAAGCAAGGATTACGCCGGTAAGACCTCCGAATACGAAGCTCACCAAGAAGCCCAAGCTCCACAGCATTGGGGTTTCAAAGGTGATCGAGCCCTTCCACATTGTTCCGATCCAGTTAAAGATCTTCACGCCGGTAGGTACCGCAATCAGCATCGTTGTGAATGCGAAGAATGGCAGTAGCACCTGTCCGGTGACGTACATGTGGTGAGCCCACACGGTCATTGAAAGCGCTGCAATGGAAATGGTCGCGTATACCAAGGTCCTGTAACCAAAAATTGGCTTGCGGCTAAACACCGGGAAAATCTCGGAAACAATGCCGAAGAACGGCAAGGCCAAGATGTAAACCTCTGGGTGACCGAAGAACCAGAACAAGTGCTGCCACAGCATGGCTCCACCGTTCTCAGGATCGAAGATGTGTGCACCGAACTTACGGTCGGCACCAAGTGCGAATAGCGCTGCCGCTAGCGGAGGGAAGCACATGATCACCAGAATCGAAGTCACCAAGGTGTTCCAGGTGAAGATCGGCATGCGCCACATGGTCATACCAGGTGCTCGCATTGTGATGATGGTCGTGATGAAGTTCACACCACCCAAGATTGTTCCGAAACCGGAAAGTGCTAGACCGAAGACCCATAGATCTCCACCAATTCCCGGGGAGAAGGTAGTGTTCGAAAGCGGTGCGTAGGCAAACCAACCGAATGAAGCCGCACCCTGAGGGGTGAAGAATCCGGATACTGCAATCAAGCTACCGAAGTTGTAGAACCAGTACGCAATCGCGTTTAGACGCGGGAAAGCAACGTCCGGTGCACCGATCTGAACCGGCATCAAAACGTTTGCGAAACCAGCGAAAAGTGGAGTTGCGAACATCAACAGCATGATGGTGCCGTGCATGGTGAACAGCTGGTTGTACTGCTCCTTGGTGGCTACAACATCTAGTCCAGGCAAAGTGAGCTGTGCACGGATGATCAGCGCCATTACGCCACCGATCATGAAGTAAAGGAAAGAAGTGATCAGGTACAGGTAACCGATCTTCTTGTGGTCGGTGGTGGTTAGCCAGTCAACCAAGATCTGACCCTTGGAGCGCTTAGGAGTGAACGAAACTGGGTTCGTAAGCGTTGGAGTTAGTGTGGTTGCCATTTGCCTTATCCCCTTACCTCTGGGTTGCCGCCAGGAAGGTTTTGGTTTCTGTCGTAATCATTTGAAAGCTGGCCAACGTTGCCCTTGGCAGCAAGCTCTGCAATGTGAGCCGCGTACTCCTCCTCGGAGACGACCTTCACCTGGAAGAGCATCATGGAGTGGTACTCGCCACAAAGCTCGGCACACTTGCCGGCGTATGTGCCCTCTTTGGTAGGAGTGAAGTACATGTGGTTGGTGAGACCTGGGAACATGTCCTTTTTGTAAAGGAAGTCAATGACCCAGAAAGAGTGGATGACGTCGCGAGAGCTTAGGTCGATCTGGACGGTCTTGTTAACCGGAAGGTACAGAGTTGGAAGAGTCTCAGAGATGTTCTCTTCTTCACCGGTGAACTGAGCCTGGATGCCGGAGTCATAGACCTGCTCATTTACGTAGTTGAAATCCCAGCTCCACTGCTTTGCAATAACGGCGATGGAAATGTCAGGGTTCTCATTCTTGGCCTCAATGGCCTGCATGTCGCGAGCGGTGAATGCAAAGAATCCCAAAACCAAAATCAATGGCACAACTGTGAACAGGGTCTCGATTGGCATGTTGTAGCGAAGCTGCGCTGGTAATCCGGTTTCGCCCTTACGGCGGCGGTAGACAACCAATGCCCAAGCCATCAAGCCCCAAGAAAGGAAACCGACAAGTAGCAAGACGATCCAAGAAGTGGTCCAGAGGCCAATGATTCGATCGGTGTGATTGGTAACGCCAGAGGAATCCGGGAGGAAACCGCGCTCTAATTCGGGGCTGCAGCCAGCTAGCAACAAAACGCTGATTAGCGAAGTGGCCACCAGGGCTATTCCACGACGATTCTTACTCAATGAGACATCCTTAAACACTGCAGTATTGTCTCTAATTCTAGCCCGCCGAGGGTCAGAATTTGCCGTGTTTGCGCGCTTTTAGCTAAAAGAATCTCCGCAAGCGCAGCTACCAGCGGCGTTTGGATTGTCGATTGTGAAGCCCTGTTTTTGGATTGAGTCCTCAAAATCAATGGAAGCGCCGTCAAGATAAGGAACGCTCATCTGATCTACGACTACTTCAACACCGTCGTAGGCAACAACGGCATCCACCTCTTCGAGCTGCTCGTCGAAGAAAAGTTGATAGATCAAACCGGAGCAGCCGCCAGGTTCGACCGCGACCCTAAGGCGCAGATCGTCACGACCCTCGGCAGCAAGCAGCGCTTTAACCTTCAACACCGCGGTGTCGGTTAGTTTCACTCCGTGAGCTAATACGTCGGTCATTTTGCCTCCAATTTGTATCTAGTTTAACTAATCCCGAGTCAGTTGATTCCCATGCAGTAAAAGCAGTGCTTCCGCGGTCATGGCGCGCTTGAGAGTTGGCAGGTGCTGCGATTCATTTGGCGAGTGCGCTCTGGAATCTGGTTCCTCAACTCCGGTGACCATGATTTCTGCATTTGGGAACATTGAAGCAAAGGTCGAAATGAACGGGATCGACCCGCCGATACCGATGTTTACCGACTTCTCAGGCCATGCAGCGCTAAACGCCTCATGCGCCAAGGTAGATCCCCAGCCCTCTTTCGCTAGGTAGCCTGGGCCCTTTTCAACCGCACCCAGCTCAACGTGAGCTCCGAACGGAGCATGGTCCAAAAGGTGCTGCTGAAGCAGCTTCAGCGCCTCTGCTGGGTCTTGATCTGGTGCGATTCGCATCGAAATCTTGGCGCTGATCGAAGGCTGAGCCGTGTTAGAAGACAATGCAACACTCGGTGCATCGATTCCGATAACTGTGATAGCTGGCTCGCCCCAGGTTTGCTGGACCAAAGACTTGGTTCCCATTGGCTTCACGCCGTCCAATAAGCCAGCCAATGCAGAGAATTCCGCCTCCTCAAGTGGCAAATCGTCACACTTGGTAGAGCGCAGTCCCTTGATGGCAACATCGCCGGCTTCGGTGGTCAGCGTCGCCAGCAACTTGATCATGGCGGTCATGGCATCCGGAAGTGGTCCGCCGAACATGCCGGAGTGAACCGCGTGATCCAGGGTCTTGACTGTGAAAACCTGAGATACCACTCCCCTGAGGCTGGTGGTTAGAGCTGGGATTTCAGTTGACCAGTTCGCGCTGTCGGCAACGATGATCAAATCAGCTGCTAGATCTTCACGATTTTCCGCTAGGAAGTTGTCAAACGACTCCGAACCTGCCTCTTCTTCGCCTTCGATGAAGATAGAAATGCCGAGATCTACCTCTCGCGCAAGCTCCTGAAGCGCGCGAATCGCATAGAGGTGGGTAATGATGCCGCTTTTATCGTCCGAGACACCACGACCAAATAGTCGATCGCCCTTGAGGGTTGCCGTGAAAGGATCGGTCTCCCACAAAGCGCTATCCCCCGGTGGCTGAACGTCGTGGTGCGCATAAAGCAGTACGTGCGGACGGTCTGGCTTGCCAGCGCGTCTGGCCAAAATCGCAGGTGAACCCATTTCACCGTTTGGCTTTGGAGCGTGACGGATCTCCACCCAGTCAAAAAAACCAAGTTCAGAGAAGTACTTGGCAACTAATTCGGCTGATTTTTCGAGGTTATTGGCATCAAAGGCCTCCCAGGCAATGCCTGGAATTTTCACCATTTCGCCCAGTTGCCCAATGGCCTGAGGAAGGGAATCACTAATAAAGCCCGCAACCGGTTCAACAAGTGCTGGGTCAAGTGGTCTAGATGCAAATGTCATGACGCTAATCTAGTGGCATATCTCGAAAGGCGATGATGAGCGAAAACCGCACTCCAGGCGCAAAAAAGGGTCAGCCAACCCCATCTAGAAAAGAGCAGGAGCAGGCCAGACTCCGCCCGCTGGTTGGAGACCGCAGCAAGGAAGCCAAGCGTGCCGAGCGCCAGAAGGTTACCGAAGAGCGCACCAAGGCTCGCGAGGGCATGATGGCCGGAGATGAGCGCTACCTGACCCTTCGTGACCGCGGCCCTCAGCGTAGGTATGTTCGCGACCTAGTCGACGCACGCTTTACCGCTGGTGAGATGGTGCTTCCAGGACTATTCATCGTTGTGCTAGCTACTTTTATTGACTCGTACGTTGTGCAGCTGATCACCCTGTTTGCAATGTGGGGACTGTTCGGAATTGTTGCCATCGATGCGTGGTTTGTTTCTCGCATGGTCAAAAAGCGCGTCGCCCTCAAGTTTGGTGCTGACCGTCTTGAGGGTGGTTTGGGCTGGTACGGAGCTATGCGTTCGATTCAGATGCGTGCGCTTCGAATTCCAAAGCCACAGGTTGCCCGCTTTACAAAACTAGAGAAGTAAATAACCCAAAGGGAGCTCAAAAATGCAACACCGCTACTTAGGTAACTCCGGCCTCAAAGTCTCCGAGATCATCTACGGAAACTGGCTGACCCACGCATCCCAGGTGGCGGACGAGCAAGCAATCAGCACCGTTAGGGCTGCCCTCGAAGGTGGCGTGACTACCTATGACACCGCAGATGTATACGCCAACCAGGCTGCTGAAACCGTTTTGGGTAACGCCCTGAAGGGTCAGCGCCGCGAAGGTCTTGAGATTTTGACCAAGGTTTACTGGCCGGTTGCCGCCAAGGGTCCAAATGACACCGGTCTTAGCCGTAAGCACATCATGGAGTCCATCAACGGCTCCCTGAAGCGCTTGCAAACCGACTATGTCGACCTATACCAGGCTCACCGCTTTGACTACGAGACCCCACTGGAAGAAACCATGCAGGCTTTCGGAGACCTAGTTCGCATGGGCAAGGTGCTTTACGTCGGTGTTTCGGAGTGGAATGCCCAGCAGATTCGCGAGGGGCAGCGTTTGGCTAAGGAGCTTGGCTTCAAGCTGATCTCCAACCAGCCGCAGTACTCAATGCTTTGGCGCGTAATTGAAGAGCAGGTAGTTCCTACCTCTGAGGAGCTTGGGCTAAGCCAGATCGTCTGGTCTCCGATGGCTCAGGGCGTCCTAACCGGAAAGTACCTGCCTGGACAGCCAGCACCAGAAGGTTCGAGAGCAGCAGATCCAGACCTCTCGGGCATCATCGAGAAGTTCATGTCTGAGACCACCCTTACTCGCGTCCAAGCGCTAAAGCCACTTGCTGACGAGCTAGGAATCACAATGGCTCAGTTTGCAATCGCGTGGGTGCTTCAAAACAAGAATGTTGCTGCTGCGATTGTTGGTGCTTCAAAGCCGGAGCAGATCACTTCTAACCTTGCAGCTTCTGGTGTGGTAATTCCTGAGGAGATCATGGCCAAGGTTGACCAGGTTCTGGGAGATGTTATCGAGCGCGATCCGTCCAAGACTAAGAGCCCTGAAGCAAGGCTTTGCTAGTTCGCTAGCGCCTTAGCAAGTCTTTTGGGCCAGGCTGGTCCCTGGTAAATCAAGCCAGTGTAAACCTGCACTAAATCCGCCCCTAGGTGCACGCGCTCGACTGCCTGAACAACAGAGCTGACTCCACCGACCGAGATGATGACGAAGTCAGTTGAAAGCTCTCGTCTGGCGATGCGGAGCATCTCGATTGAACGCGAAGCCAAGACTGGCCCGGATAGCCCACCAGCTTCTTTCAGGACCTCAGAATCGCCAACCCCCTCGCGCCTAGTGGTGGTGTTGGTCATGATCACGCCGGTTAGCTTGAGGTCCCTAACCAGGTTGAGAACTTCCAGGAAATCTGCATCTGCCAGATCTGGGGAAACTTTAACCAATACAGGCTTGCCCTGGCACTCATCTAGAACCGCCTGCAGGATCGGACGCAATGACTCAACCTGCTGCAAATCTCTAAGCCCCGGGGTGTTTGGCGATGAAACATTTACCGCAAGGTAATCCGGCATCTTGGGGTTCCACAATTCGGCTTTTGCCAATGTTCACGCCGATAACCGGAAGGTTCTTGTAATCCCTGCGAAGTTTCTCCAGTCGCTTGGAGATGACCTCAGCGCCGTCGTTATTGAAGCCCATGCGGTTGATCAGGGCGTCGTACTGCGGAATTCTGAAAGATCGAGGTTTTGGATTTCCTGGCTGCGCATGGAAAGTCACGGTGCCAACCTCAATGTGTCCAAACCCTAAAGCGTGAAGCGGCCTGACCAGCTTTGCGTTTTTGTCAAAGCCCGCCGCAAGGCCAAGTCGGTTCTCGAAACTAAGTCCCATCACTTTGATCGACTTCTTGCGCTTACCTGCTCGAAGCACCCCAAACCGGGCTGCTAGTTGCAATGCGGTGTCGACGATTTTGTGAGAAGTCTCCGCATCTAGCGGCTTAAAAAAGAGATTGAAAAACAGGCGGTACAAGGTTTAGCTCCCGCGCAGATCGGAGATGGCCTGCTCGAAATCATCCAACGAGTCCCAAGCTTGGTAGACCGAGGCAAAGCGCATAAAGGCCACGTGATCCAACTGACGAAGCGGTTCCAAGATAGCTAAACCAATGTCCTGCGCTTCAATGGTTGCAGCACCCGAGGAGCGAAGTGCTTCTTCGACTTGCTGGGCCAATAGAGCTAGATCTGCATCAGTCACAGGACGTCCCTGACAGGCCTTTCGGACGCCGGAAACAATCTTGTCTCTGGAGAAAGGTTCGGTAACGCCACTGCGCTTGGTAACCATCAGCGAAGCAGTCTCTAGGGTCGTGAAGCGTTTTTGACACTCCGGGCACTGTCTTCTGCGACGAATAGCGGAGCCATCGTCGGAGGTTCTTGAGTCAATAACTCTGGAATCTGCATGTCTGCAAAATGGGCAAAACATTAGTTACCTCCGGTGAATCTAATTTTGGCAGCATCGCCATGAG
>JBEGUQ010000014.1:0-14766 GCA_041178805.1 Actinomycetota bacterium | reverse complement strand
CTCGGCACGCTCCAAAGCGGTTGCGGTGCGAAGCGATGCATAGAAGTCAGCACCTTCAACGCGGTGCATCTTGCGCCTAATACCTGCGGTGTCGATAAATCTCCAGATGCGTCCGGAAATCTCAACCTGCTCGTCGATTGGGTCACGAGTGGTGCCAGCCATCTCGTTTACAACAGCACGATTGGTTCCGGTCGCCTTGTTCAATAGCGAGGACTTACCAACGTTTGGTCGACCAATTAGAGCCACTCGACGAGGTCCGGAGAACTCGTCTGAGGCAATGGCGGATTTTTCTGGAAGCACTTTGAGCACTGCATCCAAAAGGTCTGCTACTCCCCTGCCGTGCAGGGCAGAAACAGGATATGGCTCGCCAAGGCCCAAGCTCCAAAGTGCGTGAGCCTCTGGGTCAAGGTGGGCATCATCAATCTTGTTGGCAACCAAAAGCACAGGCTTCCCGGAACCTCTAAGCATCTTTACTACGCGCTCGTCAGATGCGGTTGGACCAACCAGGGCATCAACCACGAACAAAACTGCATCTGCAAGATCTACTGCGATCTCTGCCTGCTCGGCTACCGATGCATCGATACCAGAAGCATCGTGCTCCCAACCACCGGTATCCACCAGGGTGATTGAGCGACCGTTCCACTCCGCGCGGTAAGAAACGCGGTCGCGGGTAATTCCAGGCTTGTCCTCGACAACGGCTTCGCGACGACCAAGAATACGGTTTACCAGCGCGGACTTACCTACGTTAGGGCGGCCAACGATTGCCAACACCGGTGGCGAAGGGCGGTAGCCGTCTTGATACTCTTCGTCGAGCTCAAGCTCAAGGAGTCCAAAATCTTCTTCGTCTAAGTCATACTGCGTCAACTCTTCGCGCAGAACTTGCGCCTGAGCTTCAGCCAATACTGGATCGAACTCTTCAGCCATGCTTCACCACCTCTAACAATCTCAATACTTCAGCCACGCTGGATTCAAAATCCAAGTCAGTGGTATCAACTAAATAAACACCTTCGGCCGCAGTCATGAACTCGACAACCTTCGAATCGGAAGCGTCACGGGCCTTGAGGTTTTCAGCGCTCTCGCTGTTTTCTAAACCTCTCCTAGCGAGCCTAACGGCCTCAGTGGCAGTAAGCAATATTCGCAAGTTCGCATCTGGGGCCACAACGGTCGTGATATCACGACCTTCAACCACAATTCCAGGCATATCGCAGGCGCCAATTAGCGCTCTGGCATCCTCGAACTGAAACTTTCTAACCTCTGGCAGTTTGGCGATTTGGCTGACCGCGCCGGCTACTCGCTCAGTTCTAATCTCGGCTGTCACATCTTCGTCACCGAGCATCACCTCGGGGTGGTCCGGATCAAGCGAAATGGCATAGTCGAAGGTTTCAAACAGTTGCTGAATGTCGTGACCAGGGTTATTCAAACCATGCAGGGCAAGCGCTCGATAGCCGGCACCAGTATCTAGGTAACCAAACCCAAGACGCCTTGCGACTTCTTTCGAGACGCTGGATTTACCAGAACCAGCTGGTCCGTCAATTGCAATCACAAATTCAGCCACTAGACCAACCGCCAACCGTTCGATACCAGCTGCTCGGAAAGCTTGGCAGCCACCTCTGGCAATACCTGCAGTTCAACCAGGCCAATTGGTGCTCCTGGCGAGTGCTCAAGGTTTAGATCCTCAAGGTTGACACCGATCTCGCCAATGAATGTCAGAAGACTTGCTAGTGCACCTGGGGCGTCCTCGATCACCACGGTAACAACCTGATAGTTCGAGCTCTTGCCGCCGTGCTTGCCCGGAATACGTGCAACGCCGGAATTACCGCCCTGCAGCAGGGCGTGAATCTTGGCCAGACTTCCAGATTGGTCAATGTTTGAAACCGCATCGGAAAGCTGGGCGAGGTCTGCCTGCAGCATGGCCAAAAGCGGTGAGATGGAATCGGAGTTCTGAGAAATGATCTGCACCCAAAGCTCTGGGTCACTCGCCGCAATCCTCGAGGTGTCGCGAAGTCCTTGTCCGGAAAGCCCAAGCTGCTCGGCCGTGCCCAGATTTAGTCGGTTCGCCAAAAGGGAGGCAACCAGCTGCGGCAAGTGAGAAACCATAGCCACCGCCTCATCGTGCTCTGTTGCGCTCAGTTCAACCGGAAGCGCGCCGAGGCGCAATGCGACATCGCGGATCAGCTCAATAGCTTCTGGCGATGACTCGTTTGAAGGCGTGATTATCCAAGGTCTGGCAAAAAACAAATCCGCGCGAGCCGCCGCTGGGCCACCTTTTTCTCGACCCGCCATTGGGTGCGACCCGATGTAGCGGTGAGCATGGTCGGCGAGTGCTTGAACTACGTCCTGAGCCACCTTGCTCTTTACCGATGCGACATCGGTGACAATGGCCGCTGGGTGCTTTTTGAGCTGATCAATAATCACATCGGCGGTTAGGTCCGGTGGCACGCAGACAATTACTAGATCTGGCTCTGGTCCAGATTCGACTCCGGCCCCGTATTCGATAGCCAGTCGCAAGTTTGCCTTGGACTGATCCTCCAGCGTTGCAACAACGGATTGTCTAGCCAACGCCAAGCCAAGACTGGTGCCTAAAAGGCCAGCCCCAACGATTTTGATTTCTGGGTTTTTCACTGGGCTAGATCTGCCCTAAGTGCAGTTGCTCCGCGCAGATAAACGTGCTTGATCTCCGAGCGGGAAAGTTTGGTCTCGACGTGCATCATTAGGCGAATAACTCGAGGCATTGAACCTGCGACAGCCATCTCAACCGAGCACATAAGTGGGACATCGCCCAAGCCAAGCTCCCTAGCTGCGAGCGCCGGAAATTCACTGACGAGGTCAGGAGTTGCGGTGAACCAGATTGAAATCAGATCTGCCAGGTCCAAGTTGTTTTCGTGCAGCACCTTGGTTACCAGTTCAGCCGTGCCCTTGAGTAGCTCAGAACGCTCGTCCTGACTGATCTGGATGGCTCCCCTAATTGCGCGAACGGCCATTAGCGCCTCTTTCTAGCTACTTCTTTCCCGGTGGCAGCTTCCATAAGCATGCTCACCTCAAGTTTACTCAACTCGCGGAACTGGCCGGGCTTGAGATTACCCAAGCGCATTGGACCAAAGCTCTTCCTGGTTAGCTCTAGCACCGGGAAGCCAACAGCTTCCATCATGCGGCGTACTACGCGATTCTTTCCGGAGTGTAAAACAAGCTCGATCAGTGACGTCTGTTCGTTTTGGTCAATCACTCGCGCACTGTCTGCTTGAGCCAGCCCATCTTCCAGCTTCACGCCGTCCTTGAGCTTCTGCATCTCGACTCTGGTGATCTTGCCTCTAACCTTTGCCACATAAAGCTTCTGCACACCAAACGATGGGTGTGCTAATTCATTTGCTAGTTCACCGTCATTGGTCATCAGAATCAAACCGGTTGTTTCGGCATCTAGGCGACCGATGTTGAACACACGATCAAAGCCAATGAAGTAGTCCGCCAAACAAGGTCTGCCGTTCTCGTCCGCCATAGTCGAAACCACGCCTTTTGGCTTGTGGAACGCGAGGTAGATGCGCTCTGGGTCTAGTTGCCAAGGTCTGCCATCGACCATAACCTGGTCGGCCTCAGGGAAGATGCGAGTACCAAGCTCTTTTACAACCTTGCCATTGACCTTGATGCGGCCCTTGACGATCATTTCCTCAACGGCTCGGCGAGATGCGACTCCTGCCGCTGCTAATACTTTTTGTAGGCGTACGCCTTCGTTCTCAGTCAATGTCATCCTGTCCCGGCAAATACGGGCTGATGGCCGGTAGTTCCTCGATTGAATTAATGCCCAAAACCTCAAGCAGCATCTCGGTTGAGCCGAACATGGACGCTCCGGTCTCGGCATCGGTGTATAGCTCGGTAATCAAACCTCTTGAAAGCAAGGTTCGAACTACAGAGTCAACGTTTACGCCACGAATCGAGGAAACCTGACCGCGTGAAATCGGCTGCCGGTAGGCAATTACAGCCAAGGTCTCCAAAGCGGCTTGGGAAAGTTTCGCTGGGTTCTCATTGGCGACCAATAGCTTTACCGCCCAGTCGTGCTGGGGTCTGACGTAGAGCCTCCAGCCGCCGCCAACCTCACGTAGTTCAAATCCACGACCAAGGCCATCGTTGGCACTTTGGTACTCCTCGACCAATCCATCTAGCTCCTGCTTTACCTGAGCAATTGGCACTTCAAGGGCGCCGGCAAGAGTGACAAGGTTCAGCGGGGTCTCGGCAACGGTCAAAATGGCCTCAAGGGCTGCGCGTAGGGCGAAGTCAGTCGCCATAGTCAGCTCCTAACATTCCCAGTGAATCCATTGCAAAAGTCTTATCTTCCCAGACCACAGTGAAATCCGCGAATGGATCGCTCTGTTGGAAACTGGCTGCGCCGATTCGGTAGAGCTCCAAAATGCCCAAAAACCTTGCAACCATTTCTGTCCGGTCGGCACAATCGGAGATCAATTCACGGAAGGTTAGGCTGCCGGATTTGCGCAAGCGCTCAACCATGATTCTTGCCTGCTCGCGAATTGACACCTTAGATGCGTGCAGGTGAGTAAGCCCAACACCTGGAATCTCTCGAGGCGTGAACGCTAGCTGCGCTATCTGGGCGAACTCCGAAAGCGAAGTGCTCCACTGCAGTTGCGGGCGGGCATTTCGGAATCTCTCCTCAAGCCTCACCCCACGGGGAATGCGCGTGGACTCTAGCTCCAGGGAGGTTCCAAACCAACTGGCGATTTCTTTGAAGGCGCGGTATTGCAACAGCTTGGCAAACAAGATATCTCGAGCCTCAAGCAGTGCGATGTCTTCGGCATCAACGACCTCGCCCTGTGGCAATAGCGATGCAATCTTTAGATCCAGCAGGGTTGCGGCAACAACTAGAAATTCCGAGGCACTTTCGATGCCGGCTTGTTCATCTAGCTTTTTTACGTACTGAATGAAATCGTCAGTAACCCTTGCCAGCGAGACCGTCGTGATGTCTAGCTCGTGCTTGCCGATAAGGCGAAGCAGCAGGTCAAATGGGCCTTCGAAGTTTTCTAGCTGTAACTGGAAATCAATCTCTGACTCAAGCTGAACAGCCACGGCTCACCAGCTCCCTGGCAACCCGGCGGTAAGCCTCGGCGGCATCAGAGCTAGGTGCGAAATCAGTAATTGGCTTTCTGGCGACAGTTGCGTCTGGGAACTTCACAGTTCTTCCAATCGCGGTGTGGAAGACCTGGCCAGCAAATGCCTCCTGCAAACGCTCCAAGACCTCACGTGAGTGCAAGGTTCTGGCATCGTGCATGGTTGGAATCAAACCATCTAGCTGCAAAGTTGGGTTGGTCCTGGCCTTTACCTTCTCAATGGTCTGCACCAAAAGAGCAACTCCACGTAGCGCAAAGAACTCGGTAGCCATCGGAATCAGGACTCCGTGAGCTGCGGTCAATGCGTTTACAGTCAAAAGACCCAGCGATGGCTGGCAGTCGATGAAGATAACGTCGTATTCGTCCTTGACCTTGTTCAGAATCCCATCGAGAACTCGTTCGCGGCCCATCTCAGTGACGAGGTTCATTTCAGCAGCTGACAGGTCAATGTTCGCTGGAATGACATCCAAGTTTGCAATCGAGGTTTTTTGAATCGCCTCGTGCGGGTCCATGGTGACATTCATCATTAGGTCATAGATGGTTGGAGCGTCTTGGTAGTCGGCATCTAGGTTCACCGAGAGCGCACCCTGCGGATCAAAGTCGACAACCAGAATCTTGCGGCCGTAGTCGGCTAGAGATGCGGCAAGGTTGATGGTGGTTGTGGTCTTGCCAACGCCACCTTTTTGATTGCACATTGCAATAATGCGTGCCGGACCGTGCTCTTTGAGCTTGGCCGGAACTGGGAATTCCTTCTTAGAGAGATTCACCGGTGCCTCCAACTTTTTCTCCCATTAGCCTACCGCCGCGCGCGGGGGTGTGAAGACGCATAAACCTCGCGCAATGTATCAATTGTGACCAGGGTGTAGATCTGCGTGGTGGCTACCGATGCGTGGCCTAACAGCTCCTGGACCACCCTGACATCCGCTCCACCTTCAATCAGGTGAGTTGCGAAGGAGTGCCTCAGTGAATGCGGGGAGACGGACAGGCCGCAACCCTCGCCCGCAGACTGGATGATCTCCCAAATGCTCTGGCGAGAGAGTCGGGATCCGCGCTGGTTCAAAAAAAGGGCTGGTCCCCCGGCCTTGGCGGCAAGCAGCGGCCTAGAGCGAATTAGATAAGCATCGATGGCTCGTTGAGCAAACGATCCAACTGGAACCAAGCGCTCCTTGGACCCCTTGCCTCTAATCCTCACCCAGCCGCCTTGCACCATTTCATCTAGATCCAATTGGGCAACTTCACTCACGCGGCACCCTGAGGAATACATCAGCTCCAAAATTGCACGGTTTCTAAGCCGCAAGACATCCGCTGTTTCATCGTCTGGTTCAGGTCCTGAGGCGGCAAGAAGTGCCATGATCTGAGACTGAGTGAGTGCTTTCGGCAAGCGCTTGGGGAGCTTTGGGCTTTTGACTTGCTGGCTTGGGTCATCGGTTCGAAGGTTTTCCAGCAGTAAGTACTTTTGGTAGCCGCGGACAGCCGCCAGGATTCTCGCAGAGGATGCTGCCTTTAGATTTTGCGAATTTAGCCAGTGCAGAAAATCAGAGAGCTGAGACCTAGTGATGCTGAGCTCTGAAAAACTGTTTTGGTCCAAAAACTCGCGGTATTTGGCGAGGTCAGCCTTATAAGCGCTCAAGGTGTTCTTACTCAGACCCCGCTCGATGGCGAGGTGCCGCAGGTAGGCATCCAGCGGCGGCGTCATTTAGGACTCGTCAAATAGCTTTTGCTGCTTTTGACGCTCAAGAGCCGCCTGAATCAAGCCGTGGAACATTGGGTTTGGCTTGGTAGGACGAGACTTGAACTCAGGGTGAGCCTGGGTCGAAACGTAATAAGGGTGAACATCCTTCGGAAGCTCAACGTACTCAACCAGGTGACCGTCTGGACTGGTTCCAGAGAACACCAAGCCAGCCGCGGCAATCTGGTCACGGTAGTTGTTATTGACCTCGTAGCGGTGACGGTGACGCTCGGTTGCTGTGAGTGCGCCGTATACCTTTGCTACCTGCGAACCTTCCTGCAGCTTGGCCTCGTAGAGTCCAAGTCGCATGGTTCCGCCCATGTCACCAGCTGCAAGCACGTCGACCTGCTCGGCCATGGTTGCAATAACTGGGTGTGGTGCGCCTGGTTCAAACTCGCTCGAGGTTGCACCCTTGATACCAGCTACGTTTCTGGCGTATTCGATGACCATGCACTGCAGTCCTAGGCATAGCCCGAGAGTTGGAATCTGGTTCTCCCTGGCAAAACGCAAAGCTCCAAGCTTTCCCTCGATGCCGCGGATGCCAAAGCCACCTGGAACACAAATTGCATCTAGGTCACCCAGGTGCTCGCGAGCGCCGGCCTCAGACTCGCAGTCATCCGAGCGAATCCAGCGGATATTCACCTTGGTTGACTCCGCAAATCCACCTGCACGGATCGCTTCGGTCACCGAAAGATAAGCATCTGGTAGGTCGATGTACTTACCAACCAAACCAATAGTCACTTCGTGCTTAGGTTCGTGAACCGCCGCTAGCACCGGTGACCAGTTAGACCAATCCACCTCGCCTGTGGTTAACCCAAGCTTGCGAATGATGTAGCTGTCTAGGCCTTCGGAATTCAAAACCTTTGGAATGTCATAGATGGACGCGGCATCTGCTGCTGTTACAACGGCCTCACGGTCGACGTCACACATGTTGGCAATCTTGTTCTTGATGCCATCCGGTAGCTCTCGGTCTGAGCGGCAAACAATTGCATCTGGTGCGATGCCAAGCGAGCGAAGCTGTGCAACCGAGTGTTGCGTTGGCTTAGTCTTGAGCTCCCCCGACGGCTTTAGGTATGGAACCAGCGTGACGTGGACAAAGAACACATTGTCACGACCGACATCCCTTCTGACCTGACGCGCGGCCTCCATAAATGGCTGTGACTCAATGTCACCGACCGTGCCACCGATTTCAGTGATGATGACATCAGGAATTGGCTCCTGATTTGCCTGAAGTCGCATTCTGCGCTTGATCTCGTCGGTAATGTGCGGGATGACCTGAACAGTGTCACCTAGGTATTCGCCGCGACGCTCTTTGGCAATAACGGTCGAGTAGGCCTGACCGGTGGTTACGTTCGCTGCAGCGTTTAGGTTGATGTCCAAAAATCGCTCATAGTGTCCGATATCCAAATCGGTCTCAGCGCCATCATCGGTGACAAACACCTCTCCGTGCTGGAAAGGATTCATGGTGCCGGGGTCAACGTTTAGATAGGGGTCGAGTTTTTGCATAACGACCCGCAATCCCCTTGCGGTCAATAGATTGCCCAGCGATGCCGCGGTCAAACCTTTGCCTAGTGAAGACGCAACGCCACCGGTTACGAAGATGTGTGAGGGGATTCCAGAGCTTTGAGCCATGGAACTTCAATTTATCAGCTCCAAGAGCTCAAAAAGCCTCTGACACGAAAGTTGTTAGTTAGATTTCAAAAGTTCTTCTGCGTGTTGCAATGCAACCTCGGAATCTGGGTTGCCCGAGAGCATTCTCGCTAGCTCACGGGTCCTGTCTTCTGGGCCAAGCAATTGAACCGAGGACTTGGTAATTTCGCCTGATACTTCTTTAACAACTTTGATTTGCTGGTGCGCAAAAGCCGCCACCTGCGGCAAGTGTGTAACAACAATCACCTGGGTGTTTTCACTAAGTCGACGAAGTCTTCTGCCAAGTTCGACAGCGGCCTGACCGCCAACGCCGGCATCCACCTCATCAAAAATCATGGTCGGCATTGGGTGGTCCCCGGCGAGCACTAGCTCAATGGCCAGCATGATCCTTGACAGCTCACCGCCGGATGCGCCTTTGGCCAATGGTCTTGGCTCGCTCCCCGAGTTGGAAAGAAGAAATTCAATTCGATCGCGACCGCTGGCTTCAAAGTCGCCAAGCGGTGCAAGATTTACGCTGAAGCGACTTCCCTGCATTGCAAGATCGTTTAGCTCGGTGGCTACCAGGGTTGATAAACGTTGGGCAGCTGCTTCTCGCAGTTGACTGAGCTTTCCTGCATCAATTGAAAGTTGGCTCAGGGCGGACGCAAGTTGCTGTTCCAAGCGCTCAACTTGCTCATCGGAGCTATCAAGATCCAAGAGCTCAGACTGCCAACCTGGAATTGCCGCGAGGACCTCAGCTAGGCCCATGCCGACCCTACGCTCAAGCTGAACGAGAGCTGCCTTGCGCATTTGGAGCTGCTCCAATTGCGCTGGGTCTGCCTCGAGGTCAATCAGGAAAGAAGCTAGATCTGCAGAAGCGTCAGAAGCGGCTGCCGTTGCCTCTCTGAGGCGAGTTCCCAATTCTCTGAGCTCGCCATCACTGGACTGCTCAAGGGCCCTTGAGGCGAGCCCCAATAGCTCCAAAGCGGAGGGTTCAGATTCTGCTAGGGCATCGTGGGCAGTTGCCGCATTGATCCTTAGTGATTCGACATTTGCGAGTCGATTGATTCGCTCTTCGATGTCTTCGAGTTCCCCCTCAACCGGTGAAAGTTTCTCGATTTCTGTAAGCAATTCTCGAAGCTCTTCGACCCTTCGCTGGTCAGACGAAGCTGCAGCCTGAAGGCGCTCTAGCCGAGCCTGTAATTCTTTGAACGCTAGAAAACTTGCGGCGTAGAAATCCTTGGCCTGAGAAACCGCTACCCCACCAAATTCATCAAGGGCATCACGTTGGGCTGCCAGCGAGCGAAGTCTGAGTTGATCAGACTGGCCGTGAACCGTAACTAACTTTGAAGCCAGGTCTGCCAAGGCGCCGGCGGGAGTCTGTGCCCCTCCGAGTGCAGCACGGGAGCGTCCGTCGGCGGTTACTGTCCTGTTGACAATCAAAGTGTTCGAATCGACTTCCCCACCAAGATCTTCAATCGCCTGAATGAGTTCTGGGTCTGTGATGTGCCAACTACCCTCAACAAAAAGTTGCGGCTGTCCGGTTCTCACCGAACTGGAATCAGCACGACCGCCCAAAATCAGACTCAAAGCATTGAGCACCATCGTCTTACCGGCACCGGTCTCACCTGTTAGGGCGGTAAAACCTGGCTTTAGCTCAAGCTGAGCAGATTCGATTACGCCAAGGTTCCGGATTCCAATTGCTTCAATCACTTCTCGCTGTCTGGACCTCTCCAGCCGGTAACCGGCAGCGAGAACTTCTTCACAATTCGATCCGCAAATGGCTCATCTTCCAAAACCACCATTGGAACTGGTTCGCTACTCTGTCGAACTTCAACGCGCGAGCCTGGAGAAAGGTCGAAAGTCCTTCTTCCATCGCACCACAGCACTCCGGCACCGGAACTACGACGGAGCACCTCAATAGCAAGGTGGGTCTGTGGGCCGACCACCAGTGGCCTAGCAAACAGTGCGTGTGCGCTCAGTGGGATCATCATCAGAGCTTCGACGTTTGGCCAAATTACTGGACCTCCGGCACTAAAGGCATAGGCCGTTGACCCGGTTGGCGTCGCAACCAAGACTCCATCGCAACCAAAAGAGGAAACCGGACGAGAATCGACTTCGATAACCACCTCGAGCATGCGCTCACGTGCGCTCTTCTCGACGGTGACTTCATTCAAGGCCCAGGATCGATACGTTTCTTTGCCCTGGTTAGTTACGACGACTTCAAGAGCAAGTCGGTCTCTTACCTGGTAGCGCTTGGAAATAACTATGTCTAGCGCTGGAATCAAACTTCCAGCCTCAGCCTCGGCCATAAAGCCAACGTGGCCTGCGTTGATGCCAAGAATTGGGGCCTTGGTACCACGCAAAAGCTCAGCGGCGCGAAGGATGCTGCCGTCTCCACCTAAAACAACTGCAAGTTCAACTTCAGAACCGTCATAGCTCAAGACATCCGTCGGGATTTCCACGCCTAGCTTTGCAAGGGAATCTATGTGCTCTTGCTCGAGCAAGACTGTCAGGGAGTTCTGCGCAAGGTGCTTGCACGCGCTTAGCACCAACTCAGCCTTGTCTAAGTACTGAGGGCTGGATACCAGCAGAACCTTGCGACTCATCGTTCCTTCTTGGCCAATTGAGAAATTGCTTCCGTCCATTGTTGCCGATTATCGACTCCATTTGGGCTTATCCACAATAAGTATTCGGTGTTACCGTGAGTTCCCTTGATAGAAGATTCCACCAAGCCGGAGATCTCGTAACCCAAGGAGGCGGCGCAATCAACTACCTGCTCCAACGCCCGGCGCCTATCGCGCCAGTCGGTCACAATCCCCGAAGCATTCAAGGAGTGTTTACCGACCTCAAACTGCGGCTTCACCAACAGCACCATCGGGGCCTTTGGTGCGAGTTTAGAAAGCTGTTCAAGCACAAGGGTGAGGGAAATAAAACTAAGGTCTGCCACCACGTGGGAGAAATCAAAACTTTTTCCGGTTAGCTCGGTCAGTCTCTCGACTGTCAGTTCTCTTAGGTTGCAACCCTCGAGACTGATAACTCGCTCATCGCTTCTGAGTAGTTCAACCAGTTGGTCATGACCAACATCAACTGCCACCACCCCAGTTGCACCGCCTTCAAGCAGCACCTGAGTAAAACCGCCGGTGGAAGCACCGGCATCCAGGCACCAGCCTGAAATTGAAATATCGAACTCTTTGAGAGCGTCATCGAGTTTTTGCCCAGCCCTGGATACAAAATCTGGACCTTGGGTCAAGCCCAACTCGTCCGTTACAGAAATCTTTTGGGCAGGCTTGGTTGCAATTTTGCCATTGACAAGCACTCGTGACTGCTCGATTAGAGATGCAGCGTGTGATCGAGATCGAGCGATGGAACGAATTACTAATTCGATGTCTAAGCGTTCACTCACTGGTTTACGAGCTTCTCGAGTTCGTTCACAATTTCTTGCAAGCGCTCCAACTGAGCCTGTGGGTCAAGGTCTTCAATTCCTGAAAGCAGCTGTTCGATGTCCATCAGAGTCCTATTCGTAGAGGGCGGCTTCAACGTCTAGGCCGTAAATCGGAGTGCCGCAACTCCAGATTAGCGAGCAAGCAGCACGAAGCGCTTCGAGCGAGCGAGGATCGCCTTCGGTGACAAGCACTTTGTTGCCGATTAGAACAACTTCGGTCTTGCCCAATTTGACCCCCTGCTTGGTCACCTTGACCGTTGGATAGGGCTCGAACAACTGACGCAAATCCTCCAGGATGTAGGTTGGTCGATCCTCAGGACGAGCACCAATAAGGTCTTTTCTTGACGCTATGCCGGTCAATACGCACGCGGTATCAATACCAAAACCGACGCCACCTCGGATGTCAGTATCGAGGCGATCGCCAATCATTAGTGGACGCGAAATATTTAGCTGTGAGACAGCAGACTCAAAAATAGGGCGAAATGGCTTACCCGCGAAATCTGGAAGTATTCCAACAGCGGTATGTACGGCAGAAACCAAAGTTCCATTGCCCGGAGCAATACCCCCCTCGCGAGGAATGGTCCAATCTTGGTTCGTTGCCAACCAGATTGCCCCTCCCTGGATGGCAAAGGCGGCTTCAGCTAAGTGCTTCCAGCCAACATCTGGACTAAATCCTTGAATCACAGCCGCAGGCTTATCGGCCGCAGAAGTCACAATTTCAAAACCGAATGCTTCGACCTCGGAAGTTAGACCTTCTCCCCCGACAACTAGGACCTTCGCCCCTGCAGGGATTCGCTCGGCGAGCATCTTGACTGCAGCTCTCGCAGAACCAACAACCTCGTCTGGCTGAACCTTTAAACCAAATCCTGACAACTGAGAGGCAATTGTCTCTGGCTTGCGGGACGCGTTGTTGGTTACATAACCAATCTTCAGGCCCTCAGATTGTGCTGAGTTGATGCTTTCAACTGCATGGTCAATGGCCTTTGCACCTAGATAAACGACCCCATCAAGGTCCAGTAGCAGAGAGTCGTAACCATCAACCAGTCTTGCCACGGTTTCCTCTTGGCTTGAAATCCTTACCCGAGGTTTGAGATCTGCCACCGAACTTCTTTGGGCCGCCGTCCTTCACCCAGGGCTTGCGCTCTGAATCGCGAGATGGGAACTTACGCTCACCATTACCGGAACTCGGACGCTGATCACGATCACCAGCTGGACGCTCGCGGCGCTCACCATCGCGCGGGGTGAACTTGCGCTCGCCATCTCTGGCAGGGGCACGACGCTCTCGATCTGGGGAACCGCTGCGCTCACGACGATCTCCGTCGCGAGGAGGGAACTTGCGCTCCGGCTTCATAGTTCGATCGAACTCTTCGCTAGTTGGGATGTGAATCTCTTCCACTAGCTCAAAAAGTTCGCCGTCTTGATTGTCAATAGCGTGATCGGCACGATCCGCCAAGGTGTCCCACTCAACCCCATCTTGACCAAGTTCGCGAAGAATCTCCGCGTAGCTGCGGAAAAGAAGTGGCGACTGTGGGTAAACAGTCTTAGGCGTAAGTTCTGCAATCTCTAGCTCCTGCTTGGCTTGCTTAGCCTGACCAAGATCTAGCCTCGCTCCGGAAAGCGCAATGGCTAGGTTAATTCTGATGCCGACGGCAAGCTTGCTGCGGTCAACGCCTGAAACAGCTTCAAGGGCACGTTCAGGTCTACCCATACCGCGCTCCGAATCAACGATCAGCGGTAGCTGGTCATTGGAACCGGTGAGTCTGCGGTGGGTAAGCAGCTCGCGCAGAGCGAGTGCGAAATCTGATGTTTTATAGGCGGTAATGCCAAGTGTTTCGTGGACGATTGCCAAGCGACCTGCTCTGCGAGATGCAGCCAGGGCGTGCTTGTGAGCAAGATCAGCATCGGAATCGATTAGCAGCGACACCATAGCCAGGTGCCTAGCTACCATTTCCGCATTCTCAGCAGTAAGTGTCTTTAGCTGAACCCTGGCACCCATATCCAAGTCCTCCGGAGTGATCTCCGATGGAATTAGCGGGGACTTCTCAAGGTCCTTGGTGCGCTCGACGCGCTGTTGCCAAACTGGACGATCGCCTTCTTGGCGAACGCCATTGTCTTCCTTGAAGATAGCTTAAATAGAAAAGGCCACCCCATAAGGAGTGGCCATTTCTAAAGTAAGTCCGGCGGTGTCCTACTCTCCCACAAGGTCCCCCTTGCAGTACCATCGGCGCTGAGAGTCTTAGCTTCCGGGTTCGGAATGTGACCGGGCGTTTCCCTCTCGCTATGGCCGCCGAAACACTATTGAGTTATGTGAATCGAAGATCATTCTTCGGTTCTCGACCATACCTCGAGAACCACACAGTGGACGCAAGCACAAATTTGAAGTTGTATCAAGTTATCGGGCTATTAGTACGGGTCAGCTCCATGCCTTTCAGCACTTCCACATCCCGCCTATCAACGCAGTAATCTAGCTGCGGCCCTCTCGACATAAAGTCATGGAAATCTCATCTTGAAGCAAGCTTCCCGCTTAGATGCTTTCAGCGGTTATCTCTCCCAAACGTAGCTAATCAGCGGTGCACTTGGCAGTACAACTGACACACCAGAGGTTTGTCCAACCCGGTCCTCTCGTACTAGGGTCAGGTCTTCTCAAATTTCCTGCGCGCGCAGAGGATAGAGACCGAACTGTCTCACGACGTTCTGAACCCAGCTCGCGTGCCGCTTTAATGGGCGAACAGCCCAACCCTTGGGACCAACTACAGCCCCAGGATGCGACGAGCCGACATCGAGGTGCCAAACCATGCCGTCGATATGGACTCTTGGGCAAGATCAGCCTGTTATCCCCGAGGTACCTTTTA
>JBEGUQ010000013.1:0-14930 GCA_041178805.1 Actinomycetota bacterium | reverse complement strand
GTATTCAACATGGCATGGGCTGCGCGCTCTAGATAATCCCAAAGCTCTGCGCCATCTAGAGGTGAAAGCTCCAACTGATCAACGGCTGCTCTCATGTGTCTAAGCCAAGCGTCTTTGGCTGCCGGGTTGATCTTGAACTCATAGTGGCGCATGCGAAGTCTTGGGTGCCCACGTTCCTGCTGGTAGGTGTCAGGGCCGCCCCAATATTGCTCCAAAAAGAGTTTCAGGCGACGTTCAGCCGGAGCCAAATCCTCTTCCGGATACATGGGCTTCAGAATTGGGTCCTGAGCTACACCTTGGTAGAACAGCTTGGCCAATTTAGCGAAGGTCTGCTCTCCGCCAAATTGTTCGTAACGTGAGCTATCCACGCTTTTGGCTGGCGTTTCCGACCTTGAGGACTTCACCGTTTCTCACGTACCAGAGCGTGCCATCAGCATCACGGACGCGAGTAACACGAAGCTCTACCGCTTCGATAACTCCGACAACGCCGTCAAGGTTGACAGTGTCACCAACGCCGTACTGGTCCTCGAAGACAATGAAGATTCCGCTAATCACGTCTTTCACAAGCGCTTGTCCACCGAAACCTAGGGCTGCACCCAAGATGGTAGTCACGGCAATAAGGGCTCCGGTGTCAACGCCAAGCTCGCTGAGCACCATCACCAAGGTGGTGATGGCTATTGCCCAGGTTGCAAAGTTATTGCTGATTGATGCAATGGTTGCCGAGCGCGAAACTAGCCGCTGTTCGCTGGTGACTCCACCTTTTTCAGCTTTGGCTCGAAGCTTGGTAACCACTCGGTTTGCCAGCACCTTGAGCACAACGCGCAAAGTGATGGCAATTGTCAGAATTACGACAATCCGGATTGCCGGTTGAATGGCCTCTGGAACCTCGAACCACTGCATGATTTACCTAGTCAGCCTTCTGGGCGGTAAGTGCTCGCTCAACCTCAGCCAAGTTCTCTACCAAGATTCGGCGAAGCGCTGGCTTTTCTTTGACGGCCTTCGAGTCAATGAGCTCTCTGGTGGTAGCGGCTAGCTCTTCGGATGCGAGCTTTAGCGGGTAAAGGTTTACCAGCAAGTACTCGGCAATCTTGTAGCTGAAGCGGTCCCAGATTCCAACCGCTGCCTCGTGGTAGCGCTTTGAGAATGGGGCGAGCAGGCTCAGATCAGTTACGCGCTGGAATCCAAGGGATGCCGCCTGAACCAAAGTGTTTGAGTAATCCTTGGTTTCGACCAATAGCTTCCAAGTCGCTTCCTTGTTTTCTGCGGTTGGGATTGCTGCCCTGGCACCGGCAGCAAAGCGCTGACCGTTGGCAGTGTTGTCGCGAGCAAGTTCGGCTGAGATTTCACTCTCTCCGAATACGCCGTTCATAACCAAGCCGGTAGTCAGCTCCCAACGAACGTCCTGATCGACGGTGAAGCCAGCAAGCTGGACCTTTCCGCTTAGAAGGTCCTGCATCCACTGCTGCTGGCTAGCGGTTCTTGCGAATACCGGCAAGAACTTCACAAACTGCAGCTGCGAGTCGGAGCCAGCCTTTGCCTTGGATGCAAGGTCAATTAGTCCATCCGCAATTCGCTCAAGCGCCTGAGGTCTAGTGCCGATTGGAATGTATAGGTTTCCGTTGGTTACCAGCTGGCGCAGGATGGTCTGGATGGTGGTCGACTCGGTCTCGGTCTCGATGTGATCAAACACGAGCTCGATGAAATCGCTGCTAGAAGTCTCTCCATCGCGAGCAGCATCACAGGCTGCCGTCCAAACCAATGCCCTTGCCATTGGATCCTCGATCCTTGAGACGTTGGACATTGCGGTCTTGTTCGAAAGATCGTCTAGACGAATCTTCGCGTAGGCGAGGTCCTTGTCATTCACGAGCACTAGGTCAGGTCGCTTGGTTCCAATCAACTCAGTAATAGAGGTGGAAGGACCATCGATCTCGGTCTCTAGGTAGTGAGAGCGCTTGAGCACTCCACCGTCAAGGTCGAAGTAGCCAATGCCTAGGCGGTGAGGGCGGAGTGTTGGCTGCGATGCGATAGCGGTCTGAATTACGTCGAACTTTGTAATCACTCCGTTCTCGTCGTGCTCAATGACCGGCTTCAAAGTGTTTACACCGGCAGTCTCAAGCCAGAGCTTGGACCACTCGGTTAGATCTCTACCGGATTCACGCTCGAGCTCAACCAAAAGGTCTTTCAACTCAGTGTTCTTCCACTGGTGCTTCTGGAAGTAGCTTCCAACACCGCGCAGGAATGGCTCCTGACCAACCCAGGCAACGAGCTGCTTTAGAACCGAAGCTCCCTTTGCGTAGGTAATGCCATCGAAGTTGACCTGCACGTCTTCGAGGTCGTTGATCTCGGCAACGATTGGGTGCGTGGAAGGCAACTGGTCTTGACGGTAGGCCCAGTTCTTCTCAAGTGCGGCGAAAGTGATCCAGGTGTTAGTCCACTCGGTGGCTTCGGCAACGGCCAGGGTCGAGGCGTACTCGGCGAACGACTCGTTTAGCCATAGGTCGTTCCACCACTTCATAGTGACGAGGTCGCCGAACCACATGTGCGCTAGTTCGTGCAGGATGGTGATTACTCGGCGCTCGCGGACTGCATCGGTAACTGCGGAGCGGAATACGTAGGTCTCGGTGAAGGTAACTGCACCCGCATTTTCCATCGCACCGGCGTTGAAGTCTGGAACCCAAAGCTGGTCATACTTCTCAAATGGGTAAGGGAAGGCGAACGCCTTCTCGAAGAACTCAAAGCCTTCTTTGGTCTTCTCAAAGATGTATTCAGGGTCCATGTATTGAGCTAGAGAACCACGGCAGAACACTCCCAGTGGAATGGTCTTTCCATTTAGCGAGGTCAGCTCATCGCGCCATACCGAATAAGGTCCGGCAATCAAAGCGGTGATGTAGCTGGAAATTCGTGGCGTTGGTGCAAATCTCCACTCAGAGTTGTGGCCATCCAAAGCAATTGGCTCAGGTGAAGGGGAGTTAGAAATAACCTGCCAGTTCGATGGGGCGGTCACGTGGAATTCGAAGGTGGCCTTTAGGTCAGGCTGCTCGAATACCGGGAACATGCGGCGAGAGTCTGGGACCTCAAACTGGGTGTAAAGGTAAACCTCTCCGTCAACTGGGTCGACAAAGCGGTGCAAACCCTCACCGGTTTTGGAGTAAAGGCCCTTGGCAACAATTCTCAAAGTGTTTTGGCTAGCGAGGTTTGGAACGCTGATGCGAATTCCATCGGAGTGCTTTGCAACATCAAGCGAGACGCCGTTTAGCTCAATCAATGAAACGGAATCCGTGATTGCGTCCACAAAAATCTCAGAGCCCGGCTTATTGCAGCTGAACACGATGGTGGTGTCGGAGTCAAAAGTCTTGTCGTTTGTGGTCACATCAAGTTTTACCAAGTAGCTCTCGGTAGCAATGATGGAGGCGCGATTTTGAGCTTCAACGCGAGTTAGGTTTTCGCCGGGCATGTTCTCTCCTGTAAAGAGTTTGTTTCAGGTAAGCCTACGGCGAATCGGTCAGGGATAATTGAGCATGTTCCAATTTGTAACCGCCGCAAGCACCAATTCAGCAGACTCGGTTCTGCTGACTGAAATCGGTGCCGCTTTGCTGGTTCTTGGAATCGTTGCTTTTGTCGCAAATCGCTTGAAATTCTCCGTGGTTCCGCTGTATCTACTAATTGGCTTAGCAATCGGCGAGGGCGGCTTAGTGCCGATGTCGGTGAGCGAAGAGTTCATGAACACCGGGTCTCAAATTGGCGCGATCATGCTGCTATTGCTTTTGGGTCTCGAATACAGTGCATATGACCTTGCTAAAGCTTTCAAGGTGCGCAAGAGTGCCGGTCTGGTCGACTTTTTAGCAAACTCAATACCTGGATTCGTGCTTGGACTGTTTTTGGGCTGGGGAATTACCGGAGCGTTTGCGCTAGCAGGCATTACCTATGTTTCCTCCTCCGGTATTGCGGCTCAATTGATCAAGGAGATGGGTTGGCGTCGTTCTGAAGTCGCTAAGCGCGCCACCTCGGTGCTGGTTTTCGAGGACCTAGCGCTTGCCCCCTACTTGCCGCTACTTACCTCAGTGGTGCTCGGAGTTGGCGTTTGGAGTGGTCTGGTTTCGGTGGCCCTCGCACTTGCCATCACGGGCCTTGTGATTCTTATTAGCTTCAAAGGGTCCAGCAAGCTGGTCAAGATTCTTGACCCGAGCGAACCCGGTGGATTGCTGCTCACGGTCTTTGGTGCAGCGCTTTTGGCTGCTGGCTTGGCAGATCTGGTTGGTTTTTCCGGTGTGGTGGCAGCGTTCCTGATTGGCTTGCTGCTTACCGGAGAGGTTGCCGAAACTGCTCGTGCGAGGCTTAGCCCGATTCGAGACATCTTTGCGGCGATCTTCTTCCTATTCTTTGGCATCACCACAGACCCTGCCCAGCTACCTAGCGTTTTGCCGTTAGCCATTTTGCTATCGGTTCTAGGCATCGCCGGAAAGTATTTGGTTGGCTGGTGGGTCACCAGAGACCTAACAGACCGCCTCAGCACCTGGCGAGCTACCGGGTTTTTGATTGCGAGGGGAGAGTTCTCCATGGTTATCGCAGCTCTAGCAGCGCCGATTGTGCTAAAGGTAGAGCTCCAAGCCCTCACTCTTGCCTATGTGATCATTACTGCCTTCGCAGCCTCGGTCGTACTTCGATTCACGCGCAGTAGTCTGGAAAAACGATGAAACGCAAGCTTTGGTTCCTGGTCTTTTTGGCCCCGGTTGCCTATTCGGTATGGGTTTTTTGGCTTTCATCCCAAGGGTTATTGCCAGAAGTACTAGCGACTCACTGGGGAGCTTCTGGAAAAGCGGATGGATTTGCCTCGGTTTCTGAGCACCTGATTTGGTCGAACATTGCGCTGGTCCTTGGAAGCACCATGGTTGCAGTTTCTGGTCTTTTGCCGAAGATTCATCCGGCCATGCGCAGGCTGCTTCTCGGAGTCACCGGCTACTTTGCGCTGTTTATCCACGGTTTGATGATCTACGTTATTGCCGCCCAGATTGGTTTGTCAGATGCAAGTTCGGTGAGGCTAGGGCTCGAAATAGTTTGGTTTGTGCTGCCAGTTTTGTTACTAACCCCAATGATGCTTTCGATGCCCAAGGTCTCACTTTCTGACAAACTCCGGATTCAGCTCTGGGGAGTTACATTTTTAGGGCTGGAGTACCAAGAGATTTCCCGCGTCAGCGCATCCGAGGTAAAGCCTTCGCAGTTTGGGGGATTGGGCATTCGATTTGCCAAAGGAAAAGTGGCGTTTATCCCATCCAAAGGCCCAGCTATTGAGATCACCACCAAACAAGGCGAGGTAATCTTGGTTCGTAGCAACCAGGTAGAGAACCTCATCGCTGCAATTACTCCAAAGATCTAGGAGCGTCATGCGAATTCACATTGCAACAGATCACGCCGGCATGGAGCTGAGTGCGTTTTTGGTCTCTGAACTGACAGCACTTGGCCACACTCTTATTGATCACGGCCCAAAGGGTTATGACGCACTGGATGACTACCCAGGATTCTGCATTGCTGCTGCCCAGGCTGTGGTTGCAGATCAGGCAGCAGGGTCACAGGCGCTTGGAATTGTTCTCGGGGGATCTGGAAACGGCGAACAGATTGCCGCCAATAAGGTCAAAGGCGTAAGGGCGGCGTTGATCTGGAATGCTGATACCGCAGCCTTGGCAAGAGATCACAACGATGCCAATGTCTGCGCTCTTGGTGCTCGTCAACACAGCCAGCAAGAAGTGTTGGAATTGGTAAAGATTTTTATTGGCAAGGACTTTTCAAATGACGAGCGTCATGTTCGCCGCATTGGAAAGATTGCCAGCTTTGAACAATCCGGCGAGATCGTTTACTAACTAAATGCCCGAAGGCCATACCGTTCATCGAATCGCAAACCAATTCAACAAGAAGTTTGCAAAAGCTAAAGTTTCGGTCAGCTCTCCGCAGGGTCGCTTCTCCGACTCCTCGCTGATAGATGGCACGAAACTTGTAGGCGCCAAAGCAATCGGAAAGCAAATGTTTCTGTTTTTCGAACCCGCAATCCTGCGCATACACCTCGGCCTCTATGGCAAATGGCAGTTCCGGGAATTCGAGGAGCTTCCCGAACCAAAAGGTCAGGTTCGAGCCAGGTTTATAAACGGCAACCAGCTTGCTGACCTGCGTGGCCCAACCGCTTGCGACCTACTTACCGGCGAGCAATACCAGCAGGTGCTCGATCGTTTAGGCCCAGACCCGCTTGATGCTTCCTCTGACAAGCAGCGGTTTTTGGATAAGGTGGCTCGTTCTTCGGTCACTATCGGGCAGTTACTAATGGACCAGTCGGTGATCTCCGGAATTGGCAATGTATACCGAGCCGAGTTGCTATTTCGCGCAAATGTAAATCCGCACACGCCAGGAAAGTTAGTACCTCAAGAGATTGTGGAAGCAATTTGGGACGATGCGGTGGCACTGATGCCACTTGGCGTGAAGACCGGATACATGCTCACCCGAGAAGGATTTTTGACTGCGAAAACTAAAAAAGTAGATCGCTATTACGTCTACAAACGCGAAGGTTTACCGTGCCGCGAGTGCGGAAATTCAATTTCAATTGAGATTTTGGCGACCAGGAAACTTTATTTCTGTAATGGCTGCCAGCCTTGATTTGGAGCGAGTGACGGGAATCGAACCCGCGTAATCAGTTTGGAAGACTGAGGCTCTACCATTGAGCTACACTCGCAAAGCGTTGGACGCGACACCATTCTATGGGGTAGAGTGTTCCAGTTCGCAACTCCGGTTGCAACGACCTCCGGGATGTAGCGCAACTTGGTAGCGCACCTGTTTTGGGTACAGGGGGTTGCAGGTTCAAATCCTGTCATCCCGACCACGTAGGTAATTACTATCGATTAATTCATGGAGACAAAGTGAAGACCACTGTTGAGCGCCTAAACCCAACTCGCGTAAAGCTGACCATTACCGTGGACGCTGCTGGCTTCAAGCCAGCTTTGGAAAAGGCTTACGAGACCGTGTCTTCCCAGGTAAACATTCCTGGTTTCCGCAAGGGTAAGGTTCCTGCAACCATCCTGGACCAGCGCGTTGGCAAGGATGCCATCATCGCTCAGGCGGTAAACGACGGTCTAGATGATTTCTACCGTGAAGCTTTGATCAAAGAGAACCTAAAGCCACTATCCACCCCACAGGCTGACATCAAGAGCGCTCCAAATGCTCAAGAGCCAAACAACGAGCTAGTGGTTGAGCTAGAGGTTGAGGTTCGCCCAGAGTTCAAGCTTCCTGAGTACATGGGGCTAAAGGTCAAGGTTGACGCAGTAAAGATCGCCAAGATGGACATCGAGTCTGAGCTTGACGCGCTGCGTGGCCGCTTTGGAACCCTAAAGACCGTTGACCGTCCAGCTAAGAGCGGCGACTTCACTTCTATCGACCTAACCGCTTCTATTGGCGGTACCCAGATCGACACCGCTAAGGACATCTCTTACGAGATCGGTTCTGGTCAGCTGCTAGACGGCATCGACGAGGCACTGGAAACTTTGACCGCAGGCGAGACCACCACCTTCCGTTCCAAGCTAGTTGGCGGCGACCAGGCCGGTAGCGAAGCTGAGGTAACCGTCACCCTGAACGCCGTGAAGGACCGCGAGCTTCCTAAGGCTGACGACGCATTTGCTCAGCTAGCCAGCGAGTTTGACACCATTGCGGAGCTAAAGGCCGACATCGAAAAGAAGCTTGAGCAGAACTTTGTTCGCAAGCAGATTCTTCAGGCTCGCGACCAGATTGTTGACCAGTTGGTCGAGAAGGCAAAGATTCCGGTTTCGGACGAGGCTGTAAAGCGCGAGGTCGACTCTCACCTAGAGAACGAAGGCAAGGCGATGGATGACCCACACCGTGTCGAGGTTCTAGAGGAGACCGAGAAGAACTTCCGCGTTCAGCTATTGCTAGACGCTGTAGTTGACGCAGAGGAAATCAAGGTCGAGGACCAGGAACTTATCGAGTACCTAGCGTTCCAGAGCCGCAACTACGGCATGGATCCAAACGAATTCATCAAGCAGGTAGCAAACGCCGGCCAGGTTCCGATGTTTGTTGACGAGCTTTCTCGCCGTAAGGCAGTGGACGCACTTGTTGCTCACGCAGAGATTACCGACGCTAAGGGAAACAAGGTCTCGGTCGAAGGCTAACGCCGACGGCGAACATGCCGGGTTTTTGGCAAAACCAAAGCTATCTTTGATTCTCGATAGCTAAGGAGTTGCAATGGCACAGCCACAAACTGTAAGTCACGGTGTTTTTGACAGATTGCTCAAGGACCGTATCGTTTGGCTTGGTAGCGAAGTTCGAGATGACAACGCTAATGAGATCTGCGCCAAGATCCTTTTGCTAGCTGCTGAAGACAGCGAAAAGGACATCTTCCTTTACATCAACTCCCCAGGCGGCTCAATTACCGCCGGCATGGCAATTTACGACACCATGCAGTACGTGCCAAATGACATCGTTACCGTCGGTATCGGCATGTGTGCATCAATGGGTCAGTTCCTACTTTCTTCGGGAACCAAGGGCAAGAGATACGCCACCCCAAACACCAGAGTCCTGCTTCACCAGCCACACGGTGGCTTCGGTGGAACCGCTTCTGACATTCAGACTCAGGCTGAGCTGATTATGTCTATGAAGCGCCAGCTGGCATCCATCACCGCATCGCAAACCGGCAAGACCGTCGAGCAGGTAATGCTTGATGGCGACCGCGACCGCTGGTTCACCGCGGAAGAAGCCTTGGAATACGGCTTTATCGACCAGATTCAAGAGTTTGCAAACCGCTCAACGGGCGTAGGAAAGGCCTAAAGATGACTTATCTAGAATCAGCCGCAGGTCGCATTCCGATGCCACAATCCCGCTACATCCTTCCGGAATTTGAAGAGCGCACCGCCTATGGGTTCAAGCGTCACAACCCTTACACCAAGTTGTTTGAGGACCGCATTGTCTTTCTAGGCGTGCAGGTAGATGACGCATCGGCAGATGACATCATGGCCCAGCTTTTGGTCCTAGAGTCCCAGGATCCAGACCGCGATATCACCATGTACATCAACTCCCCAGGTGGATCGTTCACAGCTCTAACAGCGATTTACGACACCATGCAGTACATCAAGCCTCAGATTCAGACTGTTTGCCTTGGTCAAGCAGCCTCTGCGGCAGCTGTCTTGCTGGCTGCAGGAGCCAAGGGCAAGCGCCTAGCGCTTCCTAATGCTCGTGTTTTGATTCACCAGCCAGCTACCGGTGGCGGTGGCTCTGGCCAGGCATCAGATATTGAGATTCAGGCTAAAGAGATCATGCGCATGCGTGAGTGGTTAGAGGAGACTTTGGCTAAGCACACCGGTCAGGATCTTGCCAAGGTAAACAAGGACATCGATCGCGACAAGATTCTTACCGCTCAAGAAGCGCTGGAATACGGTCTAATCGATCAGGTCCTAACCTCACGCAAGGGCTAGAAACTAGCCCAGCCTCCCGCAAAAAGTCTCTAACCCGATATAGGGTTTTTGCATGACATTGAGCGAGACCAGCGAACTGCTGAAGTGCACCTTCTGCGGTAAAAGCCAACGCCAGGTGCGAAAGCTAATTGCCGGTCCGGCATCGGTCTACATTTGCGATGAGTGTGTGGAACTCTGCAACGAAATCGTTGAGGAGGAGCTTGGTGCTCAGGCCAAGGAATCTACCGAGTCGTTAGATCTTCCAAACCCTCGTGAAATCAAAGCTTTCTTGGACGAGTACGTAATCGGCCAGGACAACGCTAAGAAGCAGCTGGCAGTCGCGGTTTACAACCACTACAAGCGAATTCGTGCCACCGGCACTCTGACTCGTGGCGGTAAGAGTCACGACGATATTGAAATTGCTAAGTCAAACATCTTGCTGATGGGCCCAACCGGCTGCGGCAAAACTTACCTTGCTCAGACCCTTGCAAAGCGCTTGAACGTGCCATTTGCTGTTGCCGATGCCACCGCTTTGACCGAAGCCGGTTACGTTGGTGAGGACGTTGAGAACATCCTGCTGAAGCTTTTGCAGGCGGCGGATTACGACCCTAAAAAGGCTGAGACCGGCATCATCTACATCGATGAGATCGACAAGATTTCCCGCAAGGCCGAGAACCCTTCCATCACCAGAGACGTCTCAGGTGAAGGTGTCCAGCAGGCTCTGCTAAAGATTCTTGAG
The DNA here is from genome assembly GCA_041178805.1 of Actinomycetota bacterium. Classification (GTDB taxonomy): domain Bacteria; phylum Actinomycetota; class Actinomycetes; order Actinomycetales; family Microbacteriaceae; genus Aquiluna. The sequence goes on along the minus strand of JBEGUQ010000013.1, from coordinate 4,751 downwards.
GGCACTGTAGCTTCTGTCCCACCACAGGGCGGCCGTAAGCATCCTCAGCAGGAATTCATCCAGATCGACACCACCAATGTGTTGTTCATCGTGGCGGGTGCCTTTGCAGGTCTTGAGACCATCGTGGGGGAGCGCACTGGCAAAAAGGGAATCGGCTTTGGCTCTCCTTTGAAAGAAAAGAACGAAAACCAAGATGTCTTCAAGCAGGTGCAGCCAGAAGATCTTCGCAAGTTCGGACTCATCCCAGAATTCATCGGCCGCCTGCCGGTTATTGCAACCGTGGAGCAGCTAGATCGTGCTGCGTTGATTTCGATTTTGACCGAGCCTAAGAATGCTCTAATCAAGCAGTACCAGCGCATGTTCGAGATCGATGGTTTTGAACTTGAGTTTGAGCCAGCAGCCATTGAAAAGATTGCTGACCTTGCCGTTTCTCGCGAGACCGGCGCCAGAGGCCTCAGGGCAATTCTTGAAGAGGTACTTGGACCAATCATGTTCGAACTTCCAGGCTCTACCGAACACGGTCTGGTTGTGATTACCGAGGAGATTGTTCAGAACAAGACCATGCCAGAGGTCAAGCAGCTCCCTCAGCGTCTAAAAGACAAGACTGCCTAGGTAGAAAAATCAAACTTCAATCTCAGCGGCTTGCCCCATTTATTGCGGGCACAGTTGCTTCGATTACCGGCTCCATCGCAACCTTCGCAATCGCAATTGCGGGGCTTGCCGCAATGGGTGCCTCGAACTCTCAGATAACTACCGCATTGGCTGTGATGTTGGTCGGATACGGAGTTATGTCTATAGCGCTAAGCGTTTGGCTAAAGATGCCGATCAGCGTGGTTTGGAGCACCCCTGGTGCGGCATTCTTGGCTGCCAGTGCTGGACTTGGGCTCAAGTTTGAACTTGCTGTCGGAGCTTTCATGGTGGCAAGCGTTTTGGTCTTGATCACAGGGTTGTGGCCTGCACTGGGCGCTCTGGTTAGAAAGATTCCAACGCAAATTTCTGCCGCCATGCTTGCCGGCGTCATCTTCCCGTTTGTTGTTGCCACCGTTCACTCGGCCATCGACTTCCCGGCACTGATCATGCCGGTTGTAGTGGTTTGGTTTATCGTGAACCGATTCTTGCCACTTTGGGCATCCCCAATTGCCATTGGACTTGGGTTCGTACTCATTGGCTCATCACCTGAAGCAAGCGACACCCAGTTTGGAAGCTTCTGGCCTGAACTGTCAGTAATTACTCCGCAGTTTGAGATCGCTGCAATCATCGCGATCGGCATCCCGCTTTACTTGATAACCATGGCAAGTCAGAACCTGCCGGGCCTTGCGATCATGTCATCCCTTGGTTACCAGGTCCCCGCCGGCAAGGTCTTCGCCGCTACCGGTACAGCCTCCGCACTGACCGGTTTCTTTGGCGGGTTCGGCCTGAATCTAGCTGCTATCACCGCGGCACTAAATGCCGATGAGAATGCTGCCAAGGACCCTGCCCGCAGGTGGATTGCCTCGAGCTGGGGCGGCGTGGTTTACATCTTGTTCGCGCTGTTTGCTGCACCTTTTGCAGCATTTGTCTTGGCCGTGCCCAGAGAATTGCTGCTTTCACTCGCCGGCATTGCGCTAATCAACACTTTTGCGAACGCCCTTCGCGGTGCAGTTTCAGATGATGCGACAAGGCTTGCTGGAGTCGTAACCTTTGTAATCGGCGCAGCAGGCGTCACCATTATGGGCATCGGCGGAGCCTTCTGGGCGCTACTTGCCGGAGTTATCGTCTGGCTAGTGGGAAAGAAGAAGCTTTAGAGCAACCCACGACGCTTTAGTAGCGGCGTAATCTCCGGTTCACGACCGAGCAGCTCTCTAACCAATCCCATCGAGTCGGTCTCACCACCGCGGGACAGCAGTGAATCGGCAAACTTCTGGCCATTCTTCCTGCTCAAACCGCCCTGAGACTTGTACCAATCAACACTCTCTGCATCCAATACTTCAGACCAGATGTAGCCGTAGTATCCAGCTGAGTAGCCTCCGGCGAAGATGTGGGCGAAGTAGTTCGGGCGGTACCTGGTTGGGACAGCCTCGTAATCCAACCCGTAGTCCATGATGGCCGCGGCCTCAAAGGCCACGATGTCATCCGGAGTCTGGGTGGCTTCGTGCATTGCAAGGTCCAAGATGGCTGCCTGTAGGTAGTGCGTGGTCGCAAAGCCCTGGTTGAAGGCTTCGGTAGCCTGCAACTTGTCGATCCAGTCCAGTGAGAGCTTCTCTCCGGTCTTGTGGTGGATCGCGTAGTTCTGCAAAACCTCTGGCCAGAGCATCCACATTTCGTTCACCTGAGATGGGAACTCAACAAAGTCCCGCTCAACACTTGTGCCAGAGAATCTCGGGTACTTCACGTCGGAAAGCAAACCGTGCAGGGTGTGACCAAACTCGTGGAACAGCGTGTTCACTTCATCCAAAGTCATTAGCGATGGGTTGCCTGCTGCTGGTTTTGGAATGTTCATGTTGTTCACAACAACCGGCAACTTGCCAAGCAGGTGAGACTGATCAACCAGGTTGTTCATCCAAGCGCCACCGCGCTTTGATGGACGTGCGTATGGGTCAAAGATGTACAGACCGCAGCGAGAACCATCCTCGAAATCCACCTGGTAGACATTTGCGTCTGGGTGGTAGGCAACAAGGTCAGGGCGTCTGGTGAACTTCAAGCCGTATAGCTGACCAGCTGCAAAGAAAACACCGTCTTCCAAAACTCGGTTTAGCTCAAAGTAAGGCTTCAGTACCGAGGTGTCGATGGAGTACTTTTCCTTACGCTGCTGCTCGGTGTAGCGATCCCAGTCCCAAGAACGAAGATCCGAAGCACCGACTTCACGCTGCATTAGAGAGGCAAGTACCTCTCCTTCGGCAACGGCATTGCGCTTGGCAACCGGGGCAATCTTGCGAAGAACCTCGTGAACTCGGTCTGGGCTCTTGGCGGTTTGCTGAGTCAACACGTACTGCGCGAAGTTGGGATAGCCGAATAGCGCAGCCTTTTCGCGTCTGAGGTCCAGAAGTTCTTTGATCACGCTGCTGGTGTCATTTGAGTTTCCTCGAGAGCCACGAGACAGTGTGCGCTCCATTAGCTCTTGACGCAGCGTGCGGTCCTCTAGGGAGGCGATTAGCGGGTGTCCCGAGTAGTTCAGCAATGGAATGACAAAGCCAGTCTTGCCGCGCTCTGAGGCTGCCTGCGCAAGGCTGTCAATTTCATCCTTGGTCAAACCGCCCAGGCGGGAGTCATCGCTGAGCTCAACAGCAAGGTCGTTGGTGTCAGCCAGAAGTCTCTTATCAAACTCGGCCTCTAAAGAGCTCAAGCGCTCATTGATCTGTGCAACCCGCTTGCGAGACGCTTCGCTGAGTCCAGCACCTGCGAAGTTGAAGTCCTCTAAGTACTTGCTAAGAAGGCGATCGCTGGCGGTATCTAGTCCAAGCTCTGAACGTCTTGAGTCAAGCTCGGTGATGCGGGCATAAAGCGCTGGGTTGAGGCGAATGCTGTCCATGTGGGCTGCAAATCGAGGCGCAATTTCTGCCTCTAGCTCCTGGAGAGTCTCGTTGGTGTCGCTTGAAGACTTGTTGTAGAAGACCATGAGCATCGTGCTCAATAGACCACCCGAGCGTTCCATCGCCTCAAGAGTGTTCTCAAAAGTTACGGCTGGCTGGGCCAGGATCGCTGCGATTTCTTTGTTGTGCTCAGCCACCGCGTGCTCAAAAGCTGGCAGGTAGTGCTCATCACGCAGGTTTGCGAAATCTGGAAGCTCGTTGTCTAGCTGGGACGGTTGCATCAAGGGATTAGTCATCCCAAAATGCTATTCCTCTGAGGCGAACTCCAAGTCGGAAAGTACCAATTCGTTGCTAATTAGCAATCTAAGGTCTGCAATCTTTCCAACCGACTTCAAATCTTCTGCGATTAGGGATAGCTCTTGGGCTCCAGACAAGGTCGCGGTCTTGATCTCAGCCTTCATAGAGAGCTTGGCATCGGACTTTGACTTGCGAATCTGCACTAGCGCTTCGCTGGAAACCTTCATCAACTTGGCGTCCTGGAATTCAATCTCATCGCTTTGAGGCCAAGGGCTGAGGTGTACCGAGCCCTGCTGCCACCAGCTCCAAACCTCTTCGGCGGCGAATGGGATGAATGGTGCAAATAGCCGCACCAAAATCGCCAGTGCTTCGCGCAGTGCGATTACTGCTGAACCAATTTCCTGGGCCGACTGACCCGAGTTGCCGTAGGCACGTTCTTTGACAAGCTCGAGGTAGTCGTCTGTGAAGGTCCAGAAGAAGGTTTCTGTGGTCTCTAAAGCCTTGGTGTGGTCATAGCCATCAAAAGCCTTGGTAGCGCCCTCAATGACTTCGCGAAGTGCTGCAAGCATTGCCTGATCAACCGGCTCGGTGACCTCGGTGACCCCACTTGGGAGCTCGAAGCTAAGTGCGAAGCGGCCAGCATTCAATAGCTTGTTGGCAAGTCGGCGACCGATTTTCATCTGACCTTCGTCAAATGCGGCGTCGGTTCCCAAACGTGCACTGGCTGCCCAGTAGCGAACTGCATCCGAACCGTGGTTCTCCAAAAGCTCGTTTGGTACAACTACGTTGCCCTTGGACTTGGACATCTTCTTACGATCTGGGTCGAGGATCCAGCCGGAGATTGCAGCGTTCTTCCATGGCAATACGCCATGTTCCAACTCGCTTCTAAGCAGGGTCGAGAACAGCCAGGTTCTAATGATGTCTTGACCCTGAGGGCGAAGGTCG
>JBEGUQ010000012.1:0-15977 GCA_041178805.1 Actinomycetota bacterium | reverse complement strand
CGCATCCCTCATCAATTTGAAGCTGGCCGCATCTAGGCGTTGAGCTGGCGGCGAGTAGGAAATTCGTGCGGGTGGAAGCTTGATCTCAAGATCCTTGAGATAACCGATCTCGACCAATCGCTGGATCTCGAGTGAGCGGTAGTTGGCGGCGAAGAGTAACTTCACCTCATCGCTGGCCCGCATCAGAGCGATCTCTCTAGCGTGCGTATATGGCGAACCCTGCTCTCTAAGCGTGTCGTCACCGTCGTCGAACAGTGCAATCACTCCCAAGTTTCTTACCGGTGCGTAAATTGCTGACCGACTACCGATAACGATGGACTTGTCGCTTGCTAACACCCGGTGGAAGTTTGTAAATCGCTCAGACTTCTTTGCTCCGGGAAGCCAGGTCGAGATGACCTCCTGCAATCCCATGGCGCTGAACAATGCTGCTAACTGATTGATTTGGTCGCGTTCTGGAACTATCAGAATGGCAGATTTACCCGCCTGAATTGCCTCTACGGCAGCTCGAAGAAACAACCAGCACCAATCTGGCGATCTCATGCCTTGGTGCGTTAGCGACCTAGCGGATGTAAGAACCGCTGACTTGCTTGGAAGCGAAGTTATCCCCGCAAGCTCGGGAACCGCTACTTCAATCTCTGGGGTTGAAACGATCTGCGGCTTTGGAATCCTGGGCATGTGCTCAACGACCGCCTGTTGAAGGATCTCTCCAAGGGCAACGGCCTGACGGTTTGATACTTGCCTAGCCAGCTTGAAAATATCCTCGGTCACAACTGGTAGAAGGTCGACAATTTCGACCAGCTCGGACGTTGCGAATGAGCTCTCGGATGGAAGTGAGATAACGAAGCCAGTCGCTAGCTTCTTGGTTCGCCCGAGCTGAAATTTCACTCGCTGACCTACCTGCACAGTCTGCGCTAGTGATTCAGGGGTTGCTCATTTAGCGACCTGCTGCCTCGCGGAGCGCATCGGCACGATCAGTTCGCTCCCAAGTAAAGTCAGGAAGCTCTCGACCGAAGTGACCATAGGTCGCAGTCTTTGCGTAGATTGCTCGCTTTAGATCTAACTCGCGGATGATCGCCGCTGGCCTTAGGTCAAAAACGCTGTGTACGGCTCGCTCGATTGCTGCAGTGTCAACCTTCTCGGTACCAAAAGTTTCAACGAATACTGCAACCGGCTTCGCTACTCCAATTGCGTAGGCGACCTGAATCTCAGCCCTGTCGGCAAGACCTGCGGCGACGATGTTCTTGGCAACCCAGCGCATCGCGTAAGCCGCAGAGCGGTCGACCTTCGAAGGGTCCTTTCCGCTGAATGCGCCACCACCGTGCCTGGCCATGCCGCCGTAGGTGTCCACGATTATCTTGCGGCCGGTGAGGCCAGCATCGCCCTGTGGTCCACCGATTACAAAGCGACCGGATGGGTTGATAAAGAACTTGGTTTCAGAGCTATCAAGCCCTGAATCCCTAAGTACCGGCTGAATAACTTGCTCTAGCACCAGATTCGCTAGGTCATCCTGCGAAACATCGGGGTGGTGCTGGGTTGAAAGCACGACGGTGTCGATGGAGACAGGGGTGTTTCCGTCGTAATTCACAGAGACCTGTGCCTTGCCATCTGGACGAACCAAGCCGTTGTCTAGTTGGCGGCGAACAATGCTGAGGCGCTCAGTGATTCTGTGGGAAAGCAGGATCGGTGTTGGCATCAAGACTTTGGTCTCGTTAGTTGCGTAACCAAACATCATGCCCTGGTCACCTGCTCCTAGCTGGCTGTCTTCGTCTGAAGAACCTGCTCTGGATTCCAGTGCGGAATTGACGCCTGAAGCGATGTCAGGAGACTGCGCTCCTATGGATACGGATACGCCACAGCTATTTCCATCGAAGCCAATTTGCGAGGAGTTGTAGCCGATGTCAATTAGCTTTTGACGAACCAGTTGAGGGATCTCGACATAGCCACTTGTGGTCACCTCGCCTGCAACATGCACCAAACCGGTGGTTACCAAGGTCTCAACCGCTACACGGGCCTCTGGATCCTGCTCGAGCATGGCATCGAGGATGGTGTCGGAGATTTGATCACAAATCTTGTCCGGGTGGCCTTCGGTCACGGATTCAGAGGTAAAAGTGCGTAGCGTCATAGCCAAAAGTCTAATCGCTGGTTACTTGGTTAGCCCAGCCACTAGTTCAATAATCGCAGCGCTTACCTGCGCCTTGGTGCCCTTGAGCTCAACGGCATCTTCCTTGGTCACAAACTGAACCAAAGTCTCTTGGCCACCCAAAGCTTCAAAAGAGTTGCCAACAACCGCGGTGACAGCTTTATCCCAAAGTTTTCCTCGAGCGATTTCGATCAGTCGCTCTTGAGTCTCTTCCGCGAGCGCGAATGCGATGTGTATGGCATTCGGGTGGTTCGCGGCGTAGTTTGCGATTAGATCTTTAGTAGGAGTCAGCTCCAGGTAAAGGCCACTTGAGCGCTTTAGCTTGCCTAGGTAGGGGTTCTGAACTCTGAAGTCGGAGACTGCAGCTGCCATGATCATCACGTCGCAGGCTCGGTCCATTGCCAGCTCCAGCTCATCAACTGTGCCGACACGAGTTACCTCGACGCCCTTTGGTAGCGCCAGGTCGATGTTGGCTGCAATTAGGTGCACGTTTGCACCAGCATCGCGGGCAGCCTTTGCAAGCTCGATACCCATTCGTCCCGATGAGGAGTTGCCGATGTATCTGACAGCGTCGATCGGCTCTCTGGTTCCTCCTGCGGTGACAATAACGCGCTTACCTTTTAGGGCAAGGTCCGCAAGTGCAAAGGCAATGATGTCTTCTGTTTCTGGAAGCCTGCCAGGGCCGGAGTCATCTCCAGTAAGACGCCCGCTTGCGGGTTCCATGACTTTGACTCCCCTGGACTGCAGGGTGGCGACGTTGGCTTGAGTCGCTTCGTTTAGCCACATCTCAGTGTGCATCGCTGGGCACACGATTACGGGAGCTTTGGAAGCCAACATGGCATTCAGCATCAGGTCATCGGCAATACCAGCTGCAAAGCGCGCGATAAAGGATGCCGTTGCCGGTGCAATAAGAATTAGGTCGGCCTGCTGACCAAGTTCGACATGTCTGACCTGCGCGACGTCTTGATACATGTCGGTCTCAATGGCGTGACCGCTCAGCGATTCAAGAGTTGGCTTGCCAATGAACTTCAGTGCATTTTCGGTCGGAACGACAGTGACCTGGTGTCCAAGTTCACTAAGCCCACGGATGAGACCGGCGGCCTTGTAGGCAGCGATTCCGCCAGTAATGCCAAGCAGAATGCGCATGTTAGAAAATTAGTTAGCGGACTTCTTGATGAGCTTGCCCTCGTATGCCTCGCGAAGCGCGATGCTTAGTGGCTTGTCATCAATTGAAGAGTCAACTAGAGGACCTACGTAGTTGAACAGGCTTCCCTCGTGCAGAGCGCTGTAATACTCGTTGATCTGACGGGCGCGCTTCGAAGCGAAGATAACTAGCTCGTAGTTTGAGCCAACCTTGGCCAACAACTCGTCGATTGGTGGGTAAACAATTCCCTCAAGCTTGTCGTTCATGATCCTCTTTCAGCTTCGTGAACCAATTCTACGACCTGACGGGCGCAAGCCTCTAGGTCCAAATTGGTTAGTTGGTAGTCAAACTCCCCCGCAGCTGCAAGTTCCGTGCGGGCTGTTGTAAGTCTAGTTTGAATTTGCTGTTCTGTCTCGGTTCCTCTGGATCTCAGACGTCTCTCAAGCTCATCGAAGCTTGGTGGATTGATGAAAATCATTAGGGCGTCTGGGAGCTTCTCGCGAACCTGGCGCGCGCCTTGAAGGTCAATCTCGAGTAAAAGGTGCTTGTCCTGCGCCTCTGCACGGGTCAATTCATTCAAAGGAGTTCCATAGAGGTGATTACCGTGCACCTGCGCCCACTCCAGCATTTGGCTGTCTGCAATTAGCTGTTCGAAGACAGATTTGGAAACGAAGTTGTAGTGAACCCCATCAATCTCTCCAGACCTAGGGTCGCGGGTGGTCGATGAAACCGAGAGCATAAAGTCCGGGTGGTTATCCAGAATCCATTTGACGATGGAACCCTTGCCCACTCCGGCCGGTCCAGCAAGTATCACAAGGCTCATAGCTTTGCCTTTGCCTTATCGATTAGCTGCCCGATCTGCTCTGGGCCGTTTTTGGTTAGCTCACGAGACATTGATGCGACAACGCGCGGCGCAGATTTTCCGAAGATGGTTTTGAGGTCTTCAAGCTTCGCCCCCTGAGCGCCAAAGCCTGGAGCCAGAATAGGAATCTCGATGTCCTGCTCGGTGAGGAAATCGATTCCGAATTCCCTTAGGTTCTGTGTTGCGCCAATAACGACGCCCATCTCCCCCTGGCCGATCGCCTTCGCAGACTCGACCACATTGCGGGAAACGGTGTTGCCACCGATTAGTGCTAGTTGAAGTTGTGCCGCTTCGGGATTAGAAGTTGCGGCAAGAATAAACAAACCGCCCTGAACATCCTGGGCGTAGTTCAAAGTTTCACGTAGCGATTCCGGTCCGAGGTATCCGCTGACCGTGAGGGCATCTGAGCGCAAAGGAGAGTCATCTCCGAACCAGGCAGACGCGTATCCAAGCATCGTGGAACCAATGTCACCGCGTTTAGCGTCTGCAATCACGATTAGTCCGGCGTCCTTGGCCTCGCGAATAATCTCTTCAAGAGTCTGGTAGCCAAGGGATCCAAATCTCTCAAAGAAGCCAACCTGCGGCTTCACTATGCCCAAACGCCCTTGAGCGCTGTCAATGATTCGAAGACCGTATTCTCGAGCGCCTGCGGCAGTATCAGGTAGCTCCCAGTTGTCCAATTCACTCTCTGATGGGTCAATGCCTATGCAGATCGGTGAGTGGCTGGCCATTGCTTCTGCCAACCGCTGGGAAAACTTAGCCACTGATCATCGCCTTTCGCTCACGCGCATATTCTTGCAGTGGCTTCACTTTGAATTTACCCTCACGAATAACTTCGAATGAACCAATTGCAGCGCTTAGCTGGGCTGCTGTGGTGAAGATTGGCTTATCGGCAGCTGTTGTTGCTGCTCGAATCTCGTAGCCATCAACACGCGCGTCTGCACCGCTAGGGGTGTTTACTACGACATCAACCTCACCGGCGGTGATCATGTCAACGATCGAACGCTGTCCGCCTGTGGCCTTCGAGTGCTTGATTACTGCCTCGGCAACAATGCCGTGTCTACCAAGCATCTTTGCGGTTCCCTCGGTTGCCAAGATTCGGTAACCAAGCTGAGAAAGTCGTCTAACCGGCAAAAGCAACTGCGGCTTGTCTCGGTCTGCAACCGATACGAATACGGTTCCACTTGTTGGAAGTGCAGAACCCGCACCTGCTTGACTCTTTGCAAATGCGGTTGGGAAATCAATGTCGATACCCATAACCTCGCCGGTTGAGCGCATTTCTGGTCCAAGTAGCGAGTCGACGAATCGACCGTCCTTGGTTGCGAAGCGCTTGAAAGGAAGGACCGCCTCTTTCACCGAAATCGGAGTTCCAGCAGGAAGGTGCTTACCGTCCTGGGCCGGAAGGTGACCCTCAGCTACCAGCTTCTTGATGCTCCAGCCAGCCATCACAAGTGATGCCGCCTTGGCCAGAGTGATTCCAAGTGCCTTGGATACAAATGGAACCGTGCGGGATGCGCGTGGGTTGGCTTCGAGAACATAGAGAACGTCGGAGGCTAATGCGAACTGAACGTTGATTAGACCTCTAACCTGCAAGCCCTTCGCAATCTCCGCGGTTGCCTTGGCAACGCGATCGATTTGAGTCTCGCTCAAGGTGATCGGAGGCAGGGTGCAGCTCGAGTCTCCAGAGTGGATACCGGCTTCTTCGATGTGCTCCATGACTCCACCGACAAACAGCTGCTCGCCGTCGTAGATTGCGTCGATGTCAATCTCGATTGCGTCATCTAGGAAGCGGTCAACCAAAAGCGGGTGTTCAGAGTCAACGAGCGCGTGGTTAGCGATTCGCTCAAAGTAACCGTGCAGGGTGTTCTCGTCGTAAACGATTTCCATGCCTCGACCGCCAAGAACAAACGATGGGCGAACCAATACGGGATAGCCAATTCGGTTGGCAACTACTACGGCCTCATCAAGGTTGGTAGCAATGCCATTCGCAGGAGCTCTAAGCCCGGCAGCGTCGAGAATCTGCTGGAACTGACCACGCTCTTCAGCCTGATCGATTGATTCGGGGGTTGTTCCCAGGATTGGAATCCCGTAGGACTTGAGACCCTTTGCAAGCCCTAGGGCAGTCTGTCCACCAAGTTGAACCATCACACCTAGTAGTTCACCCGATTGTGATTCCGCGTGAATAACTTCGAGGACATCCTCGAGAGTAAGTGGCTCAAAGTAGAGCCTGTCCGAGGTGTCGTAGTCGGTTGAAACCGTCTCCGGATTGCAGTTGATCATGATCGTTTCGTAACCAGCATCTCTCAATGCGAAAGCAGCGTGAACGCAGCTGTAGTCGAACTCAACACCCTGTCCGATACGGTTTGGACCGCTACCTAGAATCACTACCTTTTTGCGATCCGAAGGAATGACCTCGGTCATTTGCTCGTAGGAGCTGTAGTGATAAGGAGTAAGGGCCGGGAACTCCCCCGCACAAGTGTCAACAGTTTTGAAAACCGGTCTTAGCTCGAGGCTGTAACGAAGTTCGCGAACATCCTTTTCTGACAGGTCGCGAATCTGGCCAATCTGGACATCCGAGAAACCATGCTGCTTGGCGCGCTTCAAGGAATCTCGATCTAGTTTTTCAAGAGTCTTCAGCCAAGCGGCAATCTCATTGATCAGAACGATCTGGTCGATAAACCAAGGGTCAATCTTGGTTGCTTCAAATGCCTGCTCTGGAGTTACTCCGAGTCGCAATGCCTGTTGCAACTGAACAACTCGCTCGTCGGTCGGGGTCTTAATCTTTTCAAGCAGCTCAGCCGCTGAAAGAGCCTGCGGCCCCCAGTGGAAAGAGCTGCCACGCTTTTCAAGTGATCTCAGCGCCTTCTGCAAGGCCTGGGTGAAGGTTCGACCAATTGCCATAGCCTCACCAACACTCTTCATGGTGGTGGTCAGCGTTGGGTCAGCTGCCGGGAACTTCTCAAATGCAAAACGAGGAGCCTTCACAACGATGTAGTCCAAAGTTGGCTCGAACGAAGCAGGAGTCACACCGGTGATGTCATTTGGAATCTCATCCAAGGTGTAGCCAATTGCCAGCTTGGCTGCAATCTTCGCGATTGGGAAACCAGTTGCCTTTGAGGCAAGTGCTGATGACCTGGAAACTCGAGGGTTCATCTCAATAACGATGATTCGGCCGTCTACTGGATCGACCGCGAATTGAATGTTGCAACCACCGGTGTCAACGCCTACTGCTCGAATGATGTCAATTGAGATATCGCGCAGCCTTTGGTATTCGCGGTCGGTCAATGTCATTGCGGGTGCGACGGTGATTGAGTCACCGGTGTGAACGCCAACCGGATCAAAGTTTTCAATCGAACAGACCACAACGGTGTTGTCATGTCTGTCGCGCATGAGCTCAAGCTCATACTCTTTCCAGCCAAGAATTGATTCTTCAAGCAAGACTTCGGTTGTCGGTGATGCCTGCAGTCCAGCGCCTGCGATACGTCTTAGGTCAGTCTCGTTATAGGCGAATCCAGAACCTAATCCACCCATTGTGAAGCTTGGACGAACCACGACTGGGTAACCCAGTTGATTGGCTCCTGCGATTACTTCGTCCATAGTGTGGGCGATAACGCTTCTTGCAACATCTGCTCCAGCATCTAGCACTAGCTGCTTGAAAATCTGGCGGTCCTCACCGGCCTTGATTGCCTCGACCTTTGCGCCGATAAGTTCTACGCCGTACTTCTCTAGAGATCCACGCTCGTGAAGCGCCATGGCAGCGTTGAGGGCTGTCTGTCCACCAAGGGTAGGCAGAATCGCGTCTGGCTTCTCCTTCTCGATAATCGCTTCGATTACCTCAGGAGTGATCGGCTCGATGTAGGTGGCATCGGCAAAGTCCGGGTCAGTCATGATCGTTGCAGGGTTGGAGTTGATCAGGATTACCCTGATGCCCTCCTCCTGAAGCACGCGGCAGGCTTGTGTTCCAGAGTAATCAAACTCACATGCCTGACCGATAACGATTGGACCAGAACCAATTACCAATACGGATTTAATGTCGCTACGTTTTGGCATTAGCGGTTCTCCTCAATCATGCGAACAAACTTGTCAAATAGGTAATGGCTGTCGTGTGGTCCGGCTGCCGCTTCTGGGTGGTACTGAACCGAGAATGCAGGGATGTCAACGCACTCAAGACCTTCAACCACCTGGTCATTCAGACCACGGTGGCTGACGCGGACTTTTCCAAACCCCTGAGGTGAGTCCTGCTCGTCGCCATCAATGCGAACTGCAAAGCCGTGGTTGTGCGCGGTTACCTCAACCCGGCCGGTATCGGCGTGCATGACCGGCTGGTTGATGCCGCGGTGACCGAAGGCGAGCTTGTAGGTCTCAAAACCAAGTGCTCTTCCAAGAAGCTGATTGCCAAAGCAAATCCCGAAGAAAGGAATCCCACGCTTTAGAACTTCTCTAAGCATCTCTACCTGAGATCCGCTGGCCTGTGGGTCTCCAGGTCCGTTTGAGAAGAAGACTGCATTTGGCTTCCCCGAAAGAATCTCATCTGCCGAAGCACTCGCCGGGTGGACCTCAACCTCAAGACCTCGCTCCGCCAGGTGCTCAATGGTCGAGCGCTTGATTCCAAGATCCAAGATCGCAACCTTGCCGATGCGGTTTCCCACCGCAGGAACTGAGTAAATTTCCTTGGTGGTTACCTGATTGCTAAAGCTCGCACCCTTCATCTCTGGTGCAGCGGTTACCTTCGAGATCATCTCGGCCTCGCTGGCGATTGAATCTCCAGAGAAGATTCCTGCTCTCATTGCACCTGAGTTGCGAATCTGCAATGTAATCGCTCTGGTGTCAACATTGCTGATACCAACGATGTTCTGTTCGATCAGGTCTTGAACCAGATCACGCTCCGCACGGAAGTTGCTCGACATTCTGGATGGCTCGCGAACCACGTAGCCGGCAACCCAAATCTGGCTGGACTCCTCATCGCGTTCGTTGGTTCCGACAATGCCGATGTGAGGTGCGGTTTGAAGCACGATCTGTCCGGCGTAAGAAGGATCGGTGATGGTCTCTTGGTATCCGGTCATGCCGGTGGCAAAGACAAGTTCGCCAAGGGTCTGACCCTTCGCCCCGTAGCTCTCTCCCTCAAAGACCAGTCCATTTTCTAGAACCAGGTAAGCCTTATCCAATTTGCGCTCCAATCAGTTGCAAAATCTTGCTCTCAAACTCTTTACGTTCTATCGGGTTGGTAAACCTGAAGTGCGAAATTACCTTTGTATCGCCTAAGGACCAGTGAATAGCTGTCAAACCAGATTTCTCGACCGCCTTGTCGATGGTTGCTGTGGCTGCCTCGACTAGGTGTAGCTCATGGGCTGGAATAAGGAAGCTTTCTTCACCGACACGCACCACCGATACTCCTGAGGGATCAACCGCAAGCATTGCGTTTCCGCGCATGCTCAGACCGTGAGCCCAAATGCGATCAAGGCGAGCCTCGTCTAAAACTGTGGAGACATAGAGGGCTGAAAAATCACCGGTAGAAGTTGCTGATAGTGGGGCAGAAATCGACTGCTCTTGGATCCTGCGCTTCTTCTTGGTGCTCAACCAAATACTCAAAGCAATAACGGCGACCAATGAGATCGCCAAAAATCCGATTAACTCGCGAGTCATAGCTGCTCCTTAAGTGTCGAGTCCATGACGGTGAATCGTCCCTGGAAAATGGTGTGCATAATTTGCCCCGGAAGCGTAATCCCAGCAAAGGGATTGTTCACACTCTTTGAGTTTGTTTGTCTTTCAATGACGCGCTTTGCACTCGGGTCAATCATGGTGATGTTTGCAACCGATCCAACACTGAGCTTGCCTTGGGTCTCGAGCCCAGCAATCTCGGCAGGCTTCGTGCTGAGAATGGTTGCGAAACGTTCCCAGCTTGCCCCACCTTGAATCAGAACCTCTTGCAACACAGAAGCTGCGTGCTCAAGACCGACCATTCCAAAGGCTGCATTCTGCCACTCACATTCTTTCTTCTCGCGGGAGTGTGGAGCGTGGTCGGTACCAAGAACGTCGATCGTGCCATCAAGCAGCGCTTCACGAAGAGCGAGGGTGTCCTCAAGTTTGCGAAGCGGCGGGTTTACCTTGTACACGGAGTCGTAGCTGCGAACAAGTTCTTCGGTTAGGAGTAAGTGGTGTGGAGTTACCTCGGCCGTGATGTTTATACCTCGAGCCTTTGCCCAGCGAACCACTTCCACTGCACCGGCAGTGGTGAGGTGGCAGATGTGAAGTCTGGAACCAGTTTGCTCAGCAAGCTGAGCGTCTCGCTTGATGATTGACTCTTCCGCCTCTGCAGGCCATCCGG
Source organism: Actinomycetota bacterium (assembly GCA_041178805.1). GTDB lineage: Bacteria > Actinomycetota > Actinomycetes > Actinomycetales > Microbacteriaceae > Aquiluna. The sequence goes on along the minus strand of JBEGUQ010000012.1, from coordinate 5,506 downwards.
CTAGTCCCAACTCAGTTGCTAGCGCGCCAGCGTTCATCTGCGCGCCCACCGTCATCGTTGGGTCCTGAGCATGCTGCGCGATGACGCCATTGAACTTCTTGACCGCAAGCAAAGCTTCGCGCATCAGGTTCTGGTCGAAAACGCAGACGCCGTCATCGCTAAACATGCGCACCTTGGAGCGCGATTCAGAAAGTCCTTTGATGTCCGAAAGTTCAGCACCTGCAAGCCCCTTGGTCACAGATCCAATTGGCTGAACCTCCACGTAACCTGCCTTAACACCTGAGTCCAGAATGAAGTCAGCAATTGCAGGGGTATCCGTAACTGGACTGGTGTTTGCCATGGCCATCACCGCTGTGTATCCACCGGCAGCAGCGCTCTTACTTCCGCTGAGGATGGTTTCGCTTGCTTCAAATCCAGGCTCGCGAAGGTGGGTGTGAACATCGACAAACCCAGGAAGAGCCTGCAATCCAGAGCAGTCGATACCGGAACCAGCAACGCCTCCGATTTGCGTTATGCGGCCGTTCTCGATTGCAATATCAGCGCCCGTGCCGTTCGGAAGCGTTAGGTTCTTGAGGATTATCGAAGTCATAGCTGCTCTCCGCTCAGGCAGCGATAAAGCACTGCCATTCTTACTGCGACGCCGTTAGAAACCTGTCGAAGGACTTGTGACCTTGGGTCATCTGCAGCCTGAGATGAAATCTCGAAACCGCGGTTCATCGGTCCTGGGTGAAGAATCAAGGCATTCTTGCCAACCATATCTAAACGGTCACCCTCAAGGCTCCAGGCTTTGGAGTAGTCCACGGTTGAGCTGAAGAACTCCCCCTGCATTCTTTCCTTCTGAACTCGCAACATCATGACTGCGTCAGGACTATCGCTCAAGGCGTCCTCGAAAGAGTTGTTCACCGTGACGCCCATTTGCTCGACCCCAAGTGGAATAAGACTCTGTGGTCCTGCAACGGTGACCTTTGCGCCCAAGAGGTTTAGGAGCAGGATGTTTGACCTTGCGACTCTACTGTGAAGGATGTCTCCCACGATTAGAACCTTGAGGCCAGATAGGTCTTGGTTCAAACCAAAGCCCTGCCTAATGGTCAAAGCATCAAGAAGTGCTTGGGTCGGGTGTTCGTGGGATCCATCACCTGCGTTGATTACGCTGGCTGAGATCCAATCCTGATCTGCCAATAGCTTCGGTGCTCCCGAGAATGGGTGTCGGATCACAATCGCATCAGCACCGAGAGCTTCAAGGGTCTGGGCAGTGTCCTTTAGCGACTCCCCCTTGGATACTGATGATGTTTCGGCTGAGAAGTTGATCACGTCTGCACTGAGTCTTTTTGCTGCAACTTCAAAGCTAATGCGGGTGCGGGTGCTGTTCTCAAAGAACAGGTTCACAACAGTCTTGCCTCTGAGGGCTGGAAGTTTCTTGACCTCACGATCATTCACCTGTGATAACTGCTGGGCATTGTCTAGCAGGGAAATCGCTGCGTCTTTTGTGAGTTCGCGGATAGAAGTCAGGTGTCTCATTAGCCGATCACCACCTGATCTAGACCGTCTGATTGGTTTAGCAGAACCCTTACACGTTCAGTCTTTGCGGTCGGAAAGTTCTTTCCAACAAAGTCAGGTCTGATTGGAAGTTCTCGGTGGCCGCGATCGACTAGGACGGCAAGCTTTACCTGCTTAGGTCTTCCGAAGTCAGTAATTGCGTCAAGAGCAGCTCTCACGGTTCGCCCTGAATAGAGCACGTCATCAACCAGGACGACCACCTTGTCGGTGATGCCGCATTCGGGAATCGACGTGGTCTGAATCTGGCGCTCAGCGTTTGTTGCATCATCGCGATACATGGTGATGTCCAGAACGCCGCAATTCGGCTGGTAGCCGGGGTCAATTTGCCCGAGTAGAGAATTGATTCGCTCAGCGAGGTACTTGCCACGAGTTGGGATGCCGAGCAGAACTAGGTCTTGAGGACCTTCGTTGGCTTCGAGAATTTCATGAGCAATGCGCTTTAGAGCCCGATCGATGTCGGGCGAATCGAGTACGACGCGCTCTTGCATTTGCATTCCTTCTTCGCCTCACAGGACGAATTTAAAGGTGGTTTCGTTGAAAAGTATACAGCGTTTAGAGGGCTTGGCGACCTTTGGCCAGGCGTGCCAGAACACCGTTGATGAACTTTGGCGATTCATCGGTAGATAGTTCTCCGGCAAGGCTGACCGCCTCTGAGATTGCTACCTCATTTGGGACTTCACCGTTGTGAAGGATCTCCCAAGCGGCCATGCGCAAAATCGCCCTGTCTACCGCTGGCATACGATCCAGTGACCAGTTATCAGCCAACATTTGAATCTCAGAGTCGATTTGGTAGGCGTTCTCTAGGTAACCGGTTACCAACATCTCGGCGTAATCAAAGATTGCCTGTTGGTTCTGGCGATCCTCGACCTCAACCTCGGTTTGCTTTAGAAGCTCAAGCGCTTCCTCGCCTCGAACATCGGATGCATAAAGTGCATCGAGTGCGCGCTTACGTGCTTTGGTTCTAGCGCTCACCTATTCGCTCACGCGGCCTAGGTAGTCACCGGTTCTGGTGTCGACCTTAACTCTGGTGTTGTTCTCGATGAAAAGCGGAACCTGAATCTGGAAACCAGTCTCTAGGGTTGCCGGCTTGGTACCACCGGTTGAACGGTCGCCCTGCAAGCCCGGCTCGGTGTAGGTGATCTCTAGCACTACCGATGGAGGTAGCTCAACGTAAAGTGGAGCACCTTCGTGAAGTGCGACTGTAGCTACCTGGTTCTCCAGCATGTAGTTAGCTACATCACCCACGGTCTCGGTTGGGATGGTGATCTGGTCGTAGGTGGTGTTGTCCATGAAGACGTAGCCAGTTCCATCGTTGTAGAGGTACTGCATGTCGCGACGGTCAACAGTCGCGGTCTCAATCTTTACGCCAGCGTTGAAAGTCTTTTCAACAACCTTGCCGGATAGCACGTGACGCATCTTGGTGCGAACAAACGCTGGACCCTTGCCAGGCTTTACGTGCTGGAATTCGATTACCGACCACAGCTGGCCTTCCATGTTTAGGACCATGCCGTTTTTTAGATCGTTTGAGGTTGCCATTTTTCTCCTTGATAAACCTGTGAAATTCTAGTTGCGAGTCAGTTGCTGCAGTGCCAAAAGGTAACTATCAACCCCGAATCCGGCGATTACGCCGGTTGCCACAGCGGAAATAACGCTGTTGTGGCGGAAAGTCTCTCGTGCATGTGGGTTTGAAATGTGGACCTCAATAAGTCTTGAGTGACCCTTTAACATTGCGCATGCGTCACGCAGTGCATACGAGTAGTGGGTGAAAGCAGCTGGGTTCAAAATCACGTCAGCCTTCGCATCGAACGCCTGGTGCAACCAGGTAATCAGCTGGTCTTCACTAGCGCTCTGCCCGAAAACAAAGTCAACGCTTGGGGCCTGTTTGCGCATCTGCGACTCAATGTCCGCAAGATTCATGGTGCCGTAAACCTCTGGCTCGCGTGCGCCAAGCATGTTCAGGTTCGGACCGTTTAGGACGTATATCTTGCTCATAGGTAAACGCTATTCCACAATCGACTGAAACGCGGTGAACAGTAGCTCCGGAGTTGGAGCACTAAGAATGCCTGGTTTACCGATTCCGTCTAGCACTACGAATCTCAAAGAGCCTGCGCGGCTCTTCTTATCGCGCTGCATGGTTGCCAATAACTGGTCCCAGCGGTCAGCACGATAGGTCATCGGTAGGCCTAGCTTTCTCAGGACAGAACGGTGTCTTTCAACATCGGTCTCCTTTAGGCGACCACTGAGCATTGAAAGCTCGGCTGCGAAGACCATTCCAATCGAGATTGCTGCTCCATGGCGCCACTTGTAGCGTTCGGCATGCTCGATCGCGTGACCCAGGGTGTGTCCGTAGTTGAGAAACTCGCGCTGTCCAGCCTCTTTGAAGTCCGCGGTGGTGATGGTCTCCTTGATGGCAACGGATCGACGAATTATCTCGGCAAAGACATCGCTCTTGATATTCGTTGCCTCATCAGATCCTTCAACTGCCTCCAGTATCCAAGGGTCGGAGATGAAGCCGTACTTAACTACTTCGCCCATCCCTGCCAAAAGTTCATTGCGAGGCAAGGTCTCGAGTGTGTCTAGATCAATGATGACTCGGTGTGGGAGGTGGAATGCACCTACTAAGTTCTTGCCCTCTGAAGTATTGATTCCGGTCTTGCCACCGATGGCAGCATCTACCATTCCTAAAAGCGTGGTTGGAATCAAAACGGAGCGGATGCCTCTTAGCCAGGTTGCAGCAACGAATCCAGCGAGATCGGTTGTCGAACCACCGCCTAGACCTACTACAGCATCGTTTCGGTGGAAGTCTGCCTGCCCCATAACCTGCCAGCAGAATGAGGCCACCTCAATTCGCTTGGCGTCCTCTTCGTTTGGAACCTCGACGACCAACGCCTCAAAACCTTTTGAACGTAGATCCTCTTGAACCAATAGTGCCGTTGCGCTCAGGGCCTGGGGGTGCAGAATAAGCACCTTCTTGACTCCGTCAAGTGAGTTGCCAACTTCAGAAAGCAACGACCTACCGATGATGGATGTCATTTGGTTGCCTCCTGCTTTAGTTGGGCGATAAGTGCCTTTATCGGCTTCCCACCTGTGAAAACGGTAGCAGTCGCGCACTGTTCGTATAGCGCTTTGCGCTCTGTGTAAATGGAATCCCAGCGCTCGGGATTGTCTTTAAGGAGTGGTCTTTTGCTGAGGTTTAGCTTTCCCAAAACGTGCTCGCTAGAAGTATCTAGGAATACGGTTCGGTAACCGGAGAGCAGTCTGCGATTCTCTTCGCTGAGAACTATGCCGCCACCGGTGGCGATGATTCCGCCATCGGCCAGGGCCTTAATTAGGGCGCTGGTCTCAAGGGTTCTAAAGTGTGCCTCACCAAATTTGTCGAAGATGTCAACGATAGAACCGTGTTCCTTGGCGACCAGCTTGTCGGTGTCTGAGAATGGAACCTCAAGTTCCTTTGCGAGCTTTTTACCAAGCGTCGTTTTCCCAGAACCCATAGGCCCAATCAGGATCAGAGTCTCCACTATGGCTGCGCGATACGGGACTTTAGAACTTCAGGGATGCTGTCCAGGTATGACATCAGATTGCGCTTGGTTTCACTCACAGAGTCCCCACCGAACTTCTCCAAGACTGAATTTGCAACCACAAGAGCAACCATGGCTTCAACAACTACACCTGCGGCAGGGACGGCACAAACGTCTGATCTTTGGTGATGAGCGGTAGCTGCTTCACCGGTTGAGGTGTCGATGGTTTGCAGAGCTTTAGGGACTGTGCTAATTGGCTTCATGCCGGCGCGAACACGGATTACCTCGCCGTTAGACATTCCACCTTCGATTCCGCCGGCACGGTCAGTGAGCCTGTGAACTGAGCCATCCTCGCGAATCATCTCGTCGTGGGCAACGCTGCCGCGTCTCTTGGTGGTCTCAAGGCCATCGCCGATTTCAACCGACTTCAT
>JBEGUQ010000011.1:0-15351 GCA_041178805.1 Actinomycetota bacterium | reverse complement strand
GGCGGAATCTACGATGCGACGAGTTGCGATCTTTCCGATTGCGCTCTGCGATGGGTTTGGAGAGCATGAGGATGGCCACCACGCCACGACAGGTGCATCTGGGAGGAGAAGTCCCATTACCAGTGATTCAGGGTTGCTGGCGGCCGCTCCGTGCGCTTTGAGGATAACCACCTCAGAGGCGCCGGCGTCACCGCCGACACGAATCTCGGCATCCAAATATGATGCGGCCCCCTGAGGCTGGTCGTCATCGGCTAGCAAAATGATTCTCGAAGGGTGCAGGCGGCTAGCGCTATTGGCAGCCTTAACTGCCTCTTCGATGTGTGCAAAATCAGTTTCAATGAGCAAGGTGAGGACGCGACCCAGCGCAACCACTCCGCCTGACTCTCTTAGCTCCTGAAGCTTCTTACCAATTTTGCTCGAGGTGGTGTTTGGCATATCGACGATCATGGACGCCTCCAGCTTCTGCCATCGCGCTCCAACATGGCGTCGGAGGAAGATGGCCCCCAGCTACCCGGCGCGTATTGCTCTGGCTGCCCAGAGGCCTCCCAGTGCGAAACAATCGGGTCTAAAATCTCCCAGCTCAGCTCCACCTCGCGCTGGCGCGGGAATAGCGGTGGCTCGCCCAACAGGACATCCAAGATCAAGCGTTCGTATGCCTCAGGGGAGTCCTCGGTAAATGCGTGACCGTAGCCAAAGTCCATTGTGACGTCTCTAACCTGCATCGCAGGACCTGGAACCTTCGAGCCAAATCGCATGGTCACACCTTCATCAGGCTGGACTCTAATCACCAGGGCATTTTCACCAAGCAAAGACATTTGGTTCTCAGCGAACAGCTGCTGTCCTGCGCGCTTGAAAACAATAGCGATCTCGGTAACTCTTCTTCCGAGCCTCTTGCCGGCGCGCAAGTAGAACGGAGCACCTTGCCAGCGTGGGTTATTGATATCTAGTCGCATGGCGGCGTAGGTCTCTGTTACTGAATCCGGGTTGATGCCTTCTTCACCCAGGAAGCCAAGCACCTCACTGCCACCTTGCCAACCACCGGCGTACTGACCGCGGGCGGTGTGTGCAGAAAGATCAGCAGGTAGTTCAACCTCAGCCAAGACTTGTTCCTTGGCGGCGCGAAGATCCGCCGCGTCAAAAGTATCTGGGCGCTCCATTGCGGTTAGTGCCAAAAGCTGGAGCAGGTGGTTTTGAATCACGTCTCTAGCGGCACCGATGCCGTCGTAGTAACCAGCGCGACCACCAATGCCAATGTCTTCGGCCATAGTGATTTGAACGTGGTCGATGTACTTGGAGTTCCAAAGTGGCTCAAACATTTGGTTGGCAAACCTAAGCGCCAGAATGTTCTGAACGGTCTCTTTGCCCAGGTAGTGATCGATTCGGAAGACCGAGTCCTCAGGGAAAACTCGCTCGACAACGGCATTTAGCTCTTTCGCGGTTTCCAGGTTGGAGCCAAATGGTTTCTCAATTACAACTCGGCGGAACTGCCCAGGGGCTGCTTGAGTGAGCCCTGCAGTCTCGAGCTGGTTTACCACCAATGGGAAATCGCGCGGCGGAATGGATAGGTAGAAGGCGTGATTTCCTGCGGTTCCACGTTCCCGGTCTAGCTCGTCAACAGTCTCACGAAGCCTTTTGAATGCCTCTGGGTCATCGTGGCGACCCGAAACAAATCGAATTCCCTTACTTAGCTGCTGCCAAACATCCTCGGACCAGGTGGTTCGTGCGTGGGCTTTAACTGCCTCGTAAACGATTTGCTCGAAGTCTTCTTCGCTCCAGTCGCGACGCGCAAATCCAACCAGCGAGAAGGCAGGCGGCAAAAGGCCGCGGTTGGCCAAGTCATAGATCGCCGGAAGCAACTTCTTTCGCGATAGATCGCCGGTTACGCCAAACATAATCAAGCCAGATGGCCCGGCTATCTTGTGCATGCGGCGATCGAAAGGATCGCGAAGTGGGTTCTGGGTCACGAAGCGATTACCTTCTTCAACCTGTCTAGGTCGGCCAGAGGATTGCTAACGCGAAGGGTCAAGACCGGCAGGCCATTGTCCTTTAGAACGTTTGCATCTCCAGCTGCCTGAGCCTGAATCAGGCCACCAAAGCTAAATGGGCGACCTTCGATGGCTAGATCGCTTTCGAAGTCGGAGGTCAGCTGTAAGAAGACTCCCTGCTTCGGGCCACCCTTGTGGTACTGACCGGTGGAGTGCAAGAACCTCGGACCCCAGCCAAAAGTCACTGGGCGACCAGATCGCTTGGCAAGGGCATCTCTTAGGGTCTCCAGCTGTGGGTGAGCCATGCGGTTCAAGTAAGCGTGCACCGAGATGTAACTGGCATCGTTTACCAGGCTCAATAGCTGCTCAACGGCAGAGTCCAAAGTTGAACCCGAAAGTTCAAAACCATAGCTCTTCACCGCAACACCGCCGTCAACAAAGTCAACCTCGGAAGATGATGCGGGGGAGTCCAGTAGCGCTCTAGCGGCCACCTTTGCACTTTCAACATTTGGCTGGTCGAACGGGTTGATTCCCTGCAGGTAACCGGCAATTACGGTCGCATACTCCCAAAGCAAGAAAAGTTCGCCAAGGCTGCCGCTAAAGGCGGCATCAGTATTTCCGGACACCTCTGAACCAAAACGAATCAGCAGAGTGTCTGCTGGCATGTTTGAAAGCTCAGGAGCTTCGGCGGTTACGACAACCGGAAGGATGCCCTTATCTTCTTTTCCGGAGGACTCAGCTACCAGCTGCTCCACCCAGTCGCCAAAGCCATTTAAGCCGTCGGACTCAATCAAGAACTTGTCCTTGAGCGCAGACCCATTTAGCGAGCGGCCAAGTAGCGCTCCAAGCCACAATCCTGGGTTCTCACTGGAGTCAGTGCCGAGCAGTGGTGAAGCAGAAATCGCAGAGGATAGAAGTTCGGTCACATCTGCACCCGCAAGCGCGGAAGGCACAAGACCGAAAGCAGTTAGCGCGCTGTAGCGACCTCCGACATTCGGATCAGCGTTGAAGACTCGATAGCCGGCTGCGCGACTGGCAACATCCAGCGGAGAGCCTGGGTCGGTAACAATCACAATTCGCTCGGTTGGATCGATTCCGGCAGCTTTGAACGCAGTCTCGAAAGCACGCTTCTGCGAATCGGTCTCTACGGTAGAGCCAGACTTTGAAGAGACCACTACTGCGGTTCGCTCCAGGTGAATCAGGGCCGAAGCAACCTGATCGGGAGCAGTTGCGTCAAGCACAACAAGGTCGACCTTGGCATTCTTAGTGATTACCTCTGGTGCTAGAGAGGATCCGCCCATGCCACAGAGCACAAAGCGATTTACACCCTTAGCCGCAAACTCATCGCGCAACGCAAAAATCCCTGGGAGAAGTTCCTGGGAGTCGCGAGCACTTGTGATCCAACCCAAGCGAATTGACGCCTCTGGCTGTGCAGCAGTACCCCAAAGCGAGTCGTCTTTGGATGCGATGCGAGATGCAACCGAAGCCGCAACCAGCTTCTGAACCTCTGCCTCAAGGGCTACTTGATTGCTTGTCGAAAGAGATAACTTCACTTCGAAGCCTCCAAGGCCTGCGCTACCGAATCAACAAGTTCGTTCCAGGAGACGATGAACTTGTCGACGCCCTCTTCTTCGAGCAAGTTGGTCACGTCAACAATGTCCACTCCTGCGGATGCCAATTCAGCCATGAACTCCTTGGCAGCAGGAATCAGTGCGGTGGTGGAATCCTGCGGAACGACGCCGTGGTCGAAGGTTGCCATCATGGTCTTTTCAGGCATGGTGTTGACCAGGTTTTTGGCGATCAGCTCGGTGACATACAAGGTGTCTGGAAGCGCTGGATCCTTGACGCCTGTAGATGCCATTAGCGGACGCTGGTAACGAGCACCGCTGGCTGCAAGTTCAGCCCACTCAGCGCTTGAAGTGCGCTCTAGGAAGGCAGCATATGCCAGGCGAGCGTTAGCCAAGGCTGCCTTGCTCCTAAGCTCAGGCTTTCCAAGAGCTACCAAGCGCTTGTCGACTTCGGTGTCCACGCGTGAGACAAAGAAAGATGCGACCGAGTGGATCTTGCTAAGGTCCTTGCCGTTGCTCTTAGCCTGGCGAAGTCCCTCAAAGTAAGCATCCATCACTTCGTGATAGCGCTCCACCGAGAAGATCAAAGTGACATTGACGCTGATTCCAGCGGCGGTCACGGCGGTGATCGCAGGCAGTCCGGCCTTAGTTGCAGGAATCTTGATCATCACGTTCTCGCGGTTTACCAGCTTGTAGAGATCAAGTGCTTGCGCGATGGTTCCCTCGGTGTCAAAAGCAAGTCCTGGCTCAACCTCGATTGAAACCCTGCCGTCAACACCATTTGAGCTGTCGTAAATGCCGCGGAAGATGTCACAAGCCGCTGCCACGTCAGTCGAAGTGATGTTCACAATTGCTTGCAGGGCATCGTGGCCAAGTGCTGCTTCCTCTGCCAGAGCCTTCGAGTAGAAAGGGTCCTTTAGGGCAGCGGCAAAAATGCTTGGGTTAGTGGTTACGCCGCGGACGCTGTAGTTGTCGATCAGGTGCTTGAGGTTTCCCGATTCGATGCGCTCACGCGATAGATCGTCCAGCCAGATTGAAACTCCATTGGCGGTTGCGGTTGCAAGTGGGTTGGTCATTTTCGCTCCTAGCGGGCGTTCTTGGCAGCGGCAACCACTGCCTCGGTGGTAATTCCAAATTCACGGTAGAGCGTTGCATAATCCGCCGATGCTCCGTAGTGGTCGATACCGATGCTCGCGCCTTGGTCGCCAACGTACTTTCTCCAACCCATAGTCAAACCAGCCTCAATCGAGACACGGGCCTTGACTGAGCTCGGCAGCACGCTCTCGCGATACTCGGCCGACTGCTCTTCGAACCATTCCAAACACGGTGCAGAAACAACTCGGGTCGAGATGCCCTGCGCCTCGAGTTCGGTGCGAGCCTCAACGGCAAACTGCACCTCGCTACCGGTGGCAATCAGAATCACTTCAGGCTTGCCGCTGGAAGCCTCTTGGAGGATGTAAGCGCCCTTTGCCACGTTATTGGCACCCGAGCTCGCATCACGCTGGAAGACAGGAAGGTTCTGACGAGTAAGGATGATTCCGGCAGGAGCGTTTTTACGCTTGAGGATCTCCAGCCAGGCGTATGAGGCCTCGTTGGCATCAGCCGGGCGAACCACAGCGAGGTTTGGAATAGCACGCAATGCAGTCAGGTGCTCGATTGGCTGGTGAGTTGGGCCGTCTTCACCCAAGGCCACCGAGTCGTGAGTCCAAACGTAGGTTGCAGGAACTCCCATTAGTGCTGCCAAGCGAACCGCCGGGCGCATGTAGTCCGAGAACACCAAGAAGGTGCCGCCGAAGACCCTGGTGTGACCAGAGAGGGTGATTCCATTCAGGATTGCTCCCATGGCGTGCTCGCGAACACCGAAGTGCAGAATGCGACCAGCCTTGGTAGGGGTCCAGTGTGCAACCTGCCACTTCGCAGGAACAAATGAGCCACCACCTTCGATAGTGGTGTTGTTGGATTCTGCCAAGTCCGCAGAACCTCCCCATAGTTCTGGCATAACACCAGCAATGGCGTTGATTACCTTGCCACTTGCGGCACGGGTTGCGATCTCGGTGCCAGCTTCAAACACTGGAAGTGCTGCCTCGAGACCTGCAGGCAATTCGCCGGAGACTAGGCGCTCCAAAAGGGCTGCGTTCTTGGGGTTTTGGGTTTTCCAGATGGAGAACCTCTGCTCCCATTCGCTTCTAACAACCGCTGAGCGGGTGAAGAGTGCGCGAGTGTGAGAGATAACTTCGTCAGAAACCTCAAAGTTCTGCGCAGGATCAAAGCCCAGTGCCTGCTTCAAGCCGGCCAGCTCCTCGGCACCCAGCTTGGAACCGTGAATCTTGCCGGTGTTCTGCTTGCTCGGGGAAGGCCAGCCGATGATGGTGCGAAGGGTGATCAAGGTTGGCTGATCGGTGTTGGCTTTTGCTTCCTGGATCGCCTGGTACAAAGCTGCAACATCTTCGTGGTAGTTGCCGTTCTTGCGCCAGTCAACCTCCAGGGTCTGCCAACCGTATGCGCGGTAACGAGCAGCAACATCCTCAGTGAACGAGATGTCGGTGTCATCCTCGATAGAGATCTGGTTAGCATCGTAAATGACAACTAGGTTTCCCAGCCCAAGGTGTCCGGCAATCGATGCCGACTCAGCGGAAACACCCTCTTGCACATCGCCATCCCCTGCAATGACGTAGACAAAGTGATCAAATACCGACTCGCCAGCCTTGGCGTTCGGGTCTAGCAGCTCACGCTCGAATCGCGCAGACATCGCAAATCCGGTTGCCGAGGCAAGTCCCTGTCCAAGTGGGCCGGTGGTGATTTCGACTCCGGCGGTGTGACCAAACTCTGGGTGACCAGGCGTCTTAGAACCCCAGGTTCTTAGCGACTTGATGTCATCAAGCTCTAGGCCAAACCCAGCTAGGTAGAGCTGGTTGTAAATGGTTAGTGAGGAGTGACCGGCGGATAGGATAAACCGGTCACGACCGATCCAACGGTCATCCTTTGGGTCGTGGCGCATTACCTTCTGAAACAGAAGGTATGCCGCAGGGGCAAGCGAAATTGCAGTGCCCGGGTGGCCATTGCCAACCTTCTCCACTGCGTCCGCAGCCAAAACTTTGGCGGTTTTTACCGCCAGGTCGTCAATCTCGTTCCATTCGAACATGTGATGAGCCCAATTCTTCAGATTTTTGAGGGGATTGCCGTGGCGACGGTGCCTACGCGAATGGCTCAACTCTACAACGAATTGGGGTTTTGACCCGCCCCGATTAGACTATTTCCCGAAATGACTCCCGACACTAAAAGCCCTGCTAAATCGCGCTTTCTAGCCAAGCTGAAGGCGTACTTTGCCCTCACGAAGCCTCGGGTCATTGAACTGCTTCTAATTGCCACCGTTCCGGCGATGGTTCTTGCCGAAAAAGGCATGCCATCGATCTGGCTGATTCTTGCGACTTTGTTTGGTGGAGCGCTTTCCGCTGGCAGTGCGAATGCGTTCAACTGCTACATCGATGCCGACATCGACAAGGTGATGGGTAGGACCAAAAACCGCCCATTGGTTACTGGTGAACTAACCCAGCGCGAAGCTCTGGTCTTTGCCTGGGTTATTGGAGTAATCAGCGTCCTGTGGTTTGGATTCTTGATTAACTGGCTAAGCGCGGCTTTGTCGCTGGCTGCCATTCTGTTCTATGTCTTTATCTACACCCTCGGTCTAAAGCGTCGCACTCCGCAGAACATCGTCTGGGGTGGGGCGGCAGGTGCTATGCCGGCCCTTATCGGTTGGGCAGCGGTTACCAACGAGGTGTCTGCAGCTGCCTGGGTTTTGTTCCTAATTGTTTTCCTATGGACTCCGCCGCACTACTGGCCGCTATCGATGAAGTACCTTGAGGACTACCGAGATGCCGGGGTTCCAATGCTTCCCGTTGTGGCGAAGAACGAGGTGGTCGGAAGACAAATCATCCTCTACGCCTGGGCCTACTTCGCTTCCAGCTTGCTGCTTATTCCAGTTGCACCAATGGGATGGATCTATACGGTTGTTGCCGTGGTTACCGGTCTTTGGTTTAGCTACGAGTCGCACAGGCTATACAACGAGGCCAAGCGCGGAATTCCAAAGAATCCGATGAAACTTTTCCACCTCTCGATCACGCACCTAACACTGCTTTTCTTGGCAGTTGCGATCGATCCGCTTTTGTATATCAGCCTTTAATTTCCTCAAGCCGCGCTAGCGCTTCGTCACGCTCAACAGAGTGGTCCAAAATTGGAGCCGGGTAGCCGTTTTGTAACCCATCAATCAGTTTCCAAGGCTCATGGACCTCAGCACCTGCAATGTGACGAAGTTCGGGGATGTACTTACGAACATAATCACCATTTGGATCGAACTTATAGCCCTGCAGGGTTGGATTGAAGACTCGGTAGTAAGGGCTGGCATCTGTGCCGCAACCGGCAGTCCATTGCCAACCGTGAGAGTTTGATGCCGGATCAAAATCGGTTAGCCACATTTCAAACCAGCGAGCGCCGACCTGCCATTCGATGTGTAGGTCCTTGACCAAGAAACTAGCCACAATCATGCGAGCGCGGTTATGCATCCACCCGGTGGTCAATAACTGCCTCATCGCAGCATCAACAATTGGATAGCCGGTGTTGCCTTGCTTCCAGGCATCTAGCTTTGGATTATCGGTCTCTGAGTCGTAGCGAAGTTTTTCAAATCGCGGTTCGTAGTAACCGTCATAGGTGTGTGGGTTATGAAAGAGCACATCCGCATAAAACTCGCGCCAGGCTAGCTCTTTTAGATACACCTCTTCACCTGGCGAGTCACCTAGCTCTGCAAGCAAGGTTCGAGGGTGAATCTCACCGTGAGCAAGTGCATGACTTAGGTGAGAAGTTCCAGAAAGATCTGTTCGGTTTCGATTCTCAGAGTAATCGCTAAGCGCACGCTTTTTGAACTTATGCCAAGTCTCTAAAGCAAAGCTCTCGGAGGCCTTTATCGGCATCTTGCAGTCAGGGGAGAGGGCTGGTAGGTCTCCACTACCCGTCACCCATTCAATTGAGCGCACATCAACCTGGAAAGGACGCTGCCCTATGTGTCCCAACCAGCGCTTGTAGAAAGGTGTGTAGACCTTCAGCGGAGTCTGATCGTCTTTTCTGACCGTGCCTGGCTCAACCGCATAGTTTGAACCGACTAACTGCAAAGAGATGCCCTGGGCGTATAACTGCTCTGCTACGGCCGACTGCTCCAGCATCCCGAGAGTGTCAAAGCTTCGGGTTGCATAAACCACTTTCGCTTCAAGTTTTTCGGCAAGCTCCAACAAGCCCTTACCCGCATCACCGCTGGCAAGCGATATTCCACTTGGAAGTGAATGGGATAGTGAGCTGACCGAGGTGATTAGGGAGTTGCGGCGAATAGGGGAGAGCTGGTCAAAGCCTGCGCCAAAGACATATGCGGCTGCCAGCTTGTTCTTTTCGCTATTCGCGCGCGTTACTGCCGCAAGCAGCGCTTCGTTGTCTTGGACTCGAAGGTCCCGGCGAAACCAAAAGATTACGGTCATCTATTTATTTTGCGAGCCGATAGCAACTGGAAGGTGACCAGTGCACTCAGGCTTGCAGCTCCAAACATGTGTATTCCAACTAGTAGAGCTGGAACCCCCATGCGGGCCTGCAAAATTCCCACGACTGCCTGCACAATGCTGAAGACCATGGTCAAGAACAAAATTCGAGTTGCTAGGTCAGACCACAACCTACGTGTAACCAGCCACTGACTCAAAAGTTGCAAGGCAATAAGAGCGAGCATCGCATAGCCGGGCCAGGAGTGGTAGTGCTGCCAAATCTCGAGCGCTAGACCATTTCTTGGAGTATCGATGTCTCCAGCGTGCGGGCCGGCACCGGTAACAACGACGCCAAACAAGATCGTGATCAGGCTCACCACTGCAGTTGGCCAAGCGAGGAACTTGTTGAGCGGTGCAATCTCACCGGTTGGCTTAGGAAGTGCTCGCCAAACGAGGATCGCTGCAATCGCAATCAGGCCGATCGAGATTACAAAATGAATTCCAACGATCCAGGAGTTCAGACCGGTTAATACCGTGATGCCGCCGACCACTGCCTGGGCAATGATTCCAAGCCCAAGCAAGAAGGCTGGTGCAACTAGGCCGCCAAGCTCGACCGCTCTAGCGGTGATGACAATGTTCAGCGCGGTGAAAAGCATTACCGCTGCGGAGACAGCCATAAGCGCGACAGTGAAGACATTCAAGCTAACAATTGCCTGAAGCAAGATTCCCGCTGCCAAACCGATAACTGCGGCAAAGAAAATAAAGGTCGGAAGGATCAGCCTGTCCTTGGCCTTGTGCATTCGAACCAAAGTTGCGTAAGTCAAAAGTGCGATGACCAAAAGCACAAAGGTCAAAAGACGATTGCCGAACTCGATGATCCCGTGAAAACCCATCTCCTGGGTGGTAACCAGGGAGTCCTCGGTGCACTTAGGCCAGGTTGGGCAACCAAGCCCAGAGGCGGTTAGGCGAACAGCGCCTCCGGTGACAACAATCAAAACCTGAGTAACCAGCGAAAGCCAGACATAGAGGCGCACTCGAGCTGGGCTCACCAAAGTGTTGAACCAAAGGTTTTTTAGCAGTTGCAATCTCACTCCGAGTTAGGTTTACCTAATCGCTTCAAATCGGTAGCGAATGCTACTCTTTCTAAGCGCTAGAGCAATTCTCCCATCAACTTCTGATACGGGAATACCAATTGCCGAGGTGGGTTGAACTTGTTGAAACCAGGAGGAACATGTCCGAGAAAATCATCGACCGCCCAGAGCTTGATGAGCTGGGAAACTACGAATTTGGTTGGTCCGACAGCGATAAAGCTGGTGAATCAGCGCGCCGTGGAATCAATGAAGACGTAGTGAAGGACATCTCCGGCAAGAAAAGCGAGCCGGACTGGATGTTAGAGCGTCGCCTAAAGGGCTATCAGCACTTCCTCCAGAAGCCAATGCCAACCTGGGGTTCTGACCTCAGTGGAATCGATTTTGACAACATCAAGTACTTTGTTCGCTCAACGGAGAAGCAGGCCCAGAGCTGGGAAGACCTTCCAGAGGACATCCGCCAGACCTACGAACGTCTTGGTATTCCAGATGCCGAGCGTCAGCGCTTGGTTGCCGGTGTTGCCGCTCAGTACGAGTCTGAGGTGGTTTACCACCAGATCCGCGAGGACCTAGAGGCACAGGGCGTTATCTTCCTAGATACCGACACCGCTTTGAGAGAGCACCCTGAGATTTTCCAGGAGTACTTCGGAACCGTTATCCCAACCGGTGACAACAAGTTTGCTGCGCTAAATACTGCTGTTTGGTCCGGTGGCTCATTCGTTTACGTTCCAAAGGGCGTAAAGGTTGAGATCCCGCTGCAGGCTTACTTCCGAATCAACACCGAGAACATGGGTCAGTTCGAAAGAACTTTGATCATCGCGGATGAGGATTCGTACGTGCACTACATCGAGGGTTGCACCGCACCGATTTACCAGTCCGACTCACTGCACTCTGCAGTAGTAGAAATCATCGTTAAGAAGAACGCTCGCGTTCGCTACACCACCATCCAGAACTGGTCGAACAACGTTTACAACCTGGTTACCAAGCGTGCCATTGCGCACGAAGGCGCAACCATGGAGTGGATCGATGGCAACATCGGCTCGAAGGTAACCATGAAGTACCCATCGGTGATTCTTGCCGGGGAGCGTGCTCGTGGTGAGACTCTGTCGGTTGCATTTGCTGGCGAAGGTCAGCACCAGGATGCTGGCGCGAAGATGATTCACCTTGCTCCTTACACCACCAGCTCAATCGTCTCTAAGTCAATTGCACGCGGTGGTGGCAGAACCTCATACCGTGGCGAAATCCGCGTGAACCCAGGTGCACACCACTCGGCGAACACAGTTCGCTGTGATGCGCTTTTGGTTGATACCATCTCACGCTCAGACACCTATCCGGCGAATGACATCCGTGAGGATGACGTCTCGATGGGTCACGAAGCTACCGTTACCGCTATCTCGGCAGAGCAGTTGTTCTACCTGCAGTCCCGCGGTATGGCTGAGGATGAGGCAATGGCCATGATTGTTCGAGGCTTTATCGAGCCAATCGCCAAGGAGCTTCCAATGGAGTACGCCTTGGAGCTAAACAAGCTCATCGAAATGCAGATGGAAGGGGCTGTTGGTTAATGGCACAGCACGGTATTAAGGAACACTCACACGGTGCTGGCGTTCCAATTCAGACCAGAAACGAGCGTCCGCGCTCTACCTCTATTGAAGACTTTGCAGAGGTTTCAAAGCTCCAGGAGATCTGGCGCTACCTACCAGTTGACAAGCTAAAGGGTCTAACCCAGAGCGTCATTGGCGAGCTAACCGAAGACTCGGTTGAGATCAACCTTGCCGATGGCGTAACCGCCAACTGGGTTGAGACCACCAAGGCAAAGGTTGGCACAGCTGGCCTTCCTGAGGACCGTATCGCTGCAATTGCCTGGACCAACGCGTCTAAGACTTTGGTAATCGATGTTCCAAAGGACCTTGAGCAGTCCAAGTCGAGCTTCGTGGTTGTAAAGCCAAATAGCGATGCCGCAACCGCAGCACACGTTTTGATCAACGTCGGAACCCACGCCAGAGCCACCATCGTGCTTGACCACGCTGGCCTTGGAGTTTTGGGCGAGAACGTTGAGATCGTGCTCGGCGATGAGTCAACGCTGAACTTTGTCACCATTCAGGATTGGGCTAAGGGTTCCACCCACATATCGACCCAATTTGCAAAGCTTGGTCGCAACTCGAACCTGCGCCACACCGTTGTGTCTCTTGGTGGGGATCTAGTGCGCGTAACCCCAGCCGTTGAGCTTTCTAGCCCGGGTGCTGAGGTAAACATGTACGGCGTTTACCTAGCTGACAGCGGCAACTACTTTGAGCACCGCCCATACGTTGACCACATTGCAGAGAACTGCAAGTCAAACGTGGCTTACAAGGGCGCGCTGCAGGGTGTTGGTGCACACACCGTTTGGGTTGGCGATGTCTTGATTCGCGAAACTGCCGTAGGAACTGACAGCTATGAGCTGAACCGCAACCTATTGCTAACCGCCGGCGCAAGGGCTGACTCGGTTCCAAACCTTGAGATCGAAACCGGAAAGATCGAAGGTGCTGGCCATGCCAGTGCATCGGGTCGATTCGATGACGAGCAATTGTTCTACTTACAGGCCAGAGGCCTAAGTGAAACCGATGCCAAGAAGTTGGTAGTCCGCGGCTTTTTGTCCGAGATTATTCAGAAGATTGAGATCGACGAAATCGAACAGCGCTTGATTGGTGCAATCGAGCTTGAACTAGAGAGGGTAGGGGTCTAAATGGCATTGAGAATTTGCGCTCTGGAAGACATCAAGCCGGGTAAGTCAATCCGCGTAAAGGTTGGCGACATTGCTATTGCAGTCGTGAGAACCCCAAACGGTGACGTGAAGGCGCTTGATGACAAGTGCTCGCACGGCGAAATTTCGCTCTCTGAGGGCTTCATCGACAACGAGACCATCGAGTGCTGGGCACACGGTGCGAAGTTTGACCTCAACACCGGTAAGCCACTGAGCTTGCCTGCCTATGAGCCGGTTGCAACCTACGAGGTGCTAATCGACAACGGCGACATCTTTTTAGAAATCGAAGAGTAAGACTTAGTTAGGAAATCATGTCAAAGCTAGAAATCAAGAACCTCCACGTTTCGGTAAACACCGACCAGGGTCCAAAGCAGATTCTTAGGGGAGTGGACCTAACCATTTCTTCCGGTGAGACTCACGCAGTCATGGGCCCAAACGGATCTGGTAAGTCGACTTTGGCTTACTCAGTTGCCGGTCACCCAAAGTATGAGATCACCGACGGCGAGATCCTGCTAGACGGTGAGAATGTTCTAGAGATGAGCGTGGATGAGCGTGCTCGTGCCGGACTGTTCTTGGCGATGCAGTACCCAGTAGAGGTACCAGGCGTATCGGTCTCAAACTTCCTCCGCACCGCAAAGACTGCAATCAGCGGTGAAGCGCCTGCGCTTCGCGAGTGGGTCGGCGACCTCAAGACCGCAATGAAGAACCTTCGCATGGACTCGGACTTCACCGAGCGCAACGTGAACGAGGGATTCTCCGGTGGTGAGAAGAAGCGTCACGAGATCTTGCAGCTTGAGCTTCTAAAGCCGAAGATCGCGATCTTGGACGAGACTGACTCTGGTTTGGACGTTGACGCTCTAAAGATCGTTTCTGAGGGTGTAAACCGCGCCAAGGCAAACACCGACCTAGGTGTATTGCTAATCACTCACTACACCCGCATCCTGCGTTACATCCAGCCTGACTTCGTTCACGTATTCGTAGCCGGCAAGGTTGCAGAGCAGGGTGGCCCAGAGCTAGCCGAGCGTCTTGAGGCAGAGGGTTACGACCGCTACCTAAAGGCCAATGCATGAGCGAACCTAAAGAGCTCTCCGCTGAGCAGTACGACCGCGTAATCGAGGCGATGAAGAACATCATCGACCCTGAGATCGGTGTCAACATCGTGGACCTAGGTTTGGTTTACGGTCTGCAAGAGTCAGATGATGGCGCTCTGCTTATCAACATGACCCTAACCAGCGCTGGCTGCCCGCTAACGGATGTTATCGAGGAGCAGACCGGAGATGCCCTAGACGGCGTTGTCGAAGCCTTCAGAATCAACTGGGTGTGGATGCCGCCTTGGGGTCCGGAAAAGATCACCGAGGACGGCCGCGAAATGATGCGAGCAATCGGATTCTCAATCTAAAGAAAAACCCCTTGGATTTCTCCAAGGGGTTTTCTACTTCTAGTTGGTTACTTCACAAGCTTCCACGCCAATGGCACAAGCGCTGCTGCGGCTACTGCCTTGACTAGGTCACCGATCAAGAATGGGTAAACGCCACCGGCTAGAGCCTGGTCTAGAGTCAGGCCGAGAGTGATCATCAGACCGCTAACGCCAAGTGCGTAGATGACTACAGAACCCAAGGCGAAAGAAAGTGCAAGTTTTAGCGGGTTCTTGGCCCAGCCTCGGTTAGCAAGGGCACCGATTAGAGCTGCTGCGGCCACGAATCCAATTAGGTAACCAGCGGTTGGAAGAACACCGGAGAGAGTCTTTGCGGAGGCAAACACTGGAAGTCCGGCTGCACCCATTGCAAGGTAGGTAGCCATCGAGATTGATCCACGACCAGCACCCAGAGTGGCTGCAACAAGTAGCACAGCAAAGGTCTGCAAAGTCATTGGGACTGGGAACATCGGAATCTGAATCTGAGCTGCAAGGGCAGTTAGAACTGCACCGGATGCAATTAGAACGACGTCATTGACTCGGGATCTAGGGATCACGCGGTCGATCAGGTTTACGGCGGCAATGGTCATCAGATGTCCTTCTGTTGGTTATTGGGCAAGTTTATTAGTTCTGATCCTCAAAGGCGGCATCGTCGCTCGCCTGTGTTCTCTTTTGCACTCGCTTCTCCACCAAGCCCTGCTCCTCTAGTCGCACCCTCTTATCGTTGCGATAGGCCCACAGGAATGCGCCAAATGCCATGATTCCGAACAATAACCACTGCAGTGCATAGGACAGGTGATTGCCCTCATCCAGGGAAGGCTTGGGCTGTGGAATAGGTGCTTCTGAGGCTTGTGGCGTCTCAGTTGCGAGCCTGCCATAGAAGCGAGTCTCTAGATCAAGATCTGGGTGGAGTGCTGCAAATTCAACTAGGTCAATGGTGTCTAAGCGTCCAACAACAGCTTCCTTGCCGGAGTCGGATTCCCCCTGGCGTAAACGAATGATCAATTGCTTGGTTTCGTTTGTCGGTAGCGGGTTCAACA